>JAHJNL010000076.1 GCA_018820855.1 Pseudomonadota bacterium
AGTGGTCCGCACCAAGCCCTCATTCGCGGATGAATCCGCTCCCACAGGGGGGAGAGGGGCAATGTTGGTGACGAGTCAAAAACGGGTGGTTCGTGGTTTGCTCGTATGTAGGAGCGGTTTCAACCGCGAACATCCCCTGTACAACTAATTTAGACAAGTGGTCCGCACCAAGCCCTCATTCACGGATGAATCCGCTCCCACAGGGGAGGGAGGGGCAATGTTGGTGTCGAGTAAAAAACGGGTGGTTCATGGTTTGCTCGTGTGTAGGAGCGGTTTCAACCGCGAACATCCCCGGTACAACTAATTTAGACAAGTGGTCCGCACCAAGCCCTCATTCGCGGATGAATCCGCTCCCACAGGGGGGAGAGGGGCAATGTTGGTGACGAGTCAAAAACGGGTGGTTCGTGGTTTGCTCGTATGTAGGAGCGGTTTCAACCGCGAACATCCCCGGTACAACTAATTTAGACAAGTGGTCCGCACTAAGCCCTCATTCGCGGATGAATCCGCTCCCACTGGAATATCAAACATTTTTTGTGTTACAACCGCCAGAAGTTGATGTCGGGGTTTTCAATTGAGGCGGTTCCAAGCATGGATTTTACATCGATCAGACAACCACCTTTCGTAAGGGTTTTTGTGAAATATTCCAGATCCTGCTTTTTATATTCGTTGTGAGGAACTGCAATAATCAATGCTGCAAGATTTTTGAATTCAGATATAGGGGTCAAGGTGATTTTGAGATGTCTCAGGGCTTCCTCTGGTTGTACAACCGGGTCGTGGACTATTGTTTCTATACCATAGTTTTTGAGTTCTTCTATGATATCCATGACCCGTGAGTTCCTGAGATCCGGGCAGTTTTCTTTAAATGTGAGACCGAAAATACCCACTTTAGAATCTGTAAGTTTTACCCGGGCCTTGATCATCATTTTTACTGTTTTTTCGGCAATAAATTGTCCCATGTTGTCATTTCTTCTACGACCGGCAAGAATTACCTGTGGGTTATAACCGGTGGATTCCGCCTTATGGGTCAGGTAATAGGGATCGACTCCGATGCAGTGTCCACCGACAAGGCCTGGGCGGAAGGGGAGAAAATTCCATTTTGATCCGGCAGCTTCCAGTACATTTAAAGTATCAATATTCAAGCGGTCAAAAATAACAGCAAGTTCATTGACGAGGGCAATGTTTAGATCACGCTGGGTGTTTTCAATTACTTTTGCTGCTTCTGCCTCTTTGATCGAGGATACCGGGAAAATTCCGGCCTCTATGATGGACGCGTAAAGATTGGAGACCGCTTCAAGGCTTTCCGGTGTATCGGCAGAAACGATTTTAATGATTTTTGTGAGAGTGTGCTCTTTGTCGCCTGGATTAATTCGTTCGGGGGAGTAGCCAACATGGAAATCTTTTTTCCATTGGAATCCTGAGGCTTCCTCAAGGGCCGGGACACATCTTTCTTCAGTCGTTCCGGGAAAAACTGTTGATTCGTAAACAACAGTTGCTCCCTTTTTCATATGTCGGCCGGCAGTAGTGGACGCACCTATCAGTGGGCGTAAATCGGGCTGATTTACATGGTCAATAGGCGTTGGTACCGCAATGATGAGAAAGTCTGCCTCGGAAAGCTGTTGCGGATTATCAGTGAAGGTTAATAGTTTTGCAGAAGCAAAGCCGTTGCTATCCACTTCATTGTTGATATCAATGCCCAGTGTATAGTTTCTGACTGCTTCTGTGTTTAAATCATATCCAATTGTCTTGTATTTGTTACCAAAGGCTATAGCCAGAGGAAGACCGACATACCCGAGACCGATGACACCGACAGTGGTGGTATTGTTTGACATGGAAGGCTCTTTATTTTAGAAAAACAGTTAGTTGATATTTGGAAGGTTGCCGATGATTGGGATATCAATAGCGCTTTTGATATCTCGTTCATGGCGAATGTTGCCACGGTAGTAATCCCAGGCCAATATGGGGGCTATGGCAGCTGCAGCTCCAAGAATGAGGCCCATGAGAATTATCTTTATTCTCATGTCCTTTGAGGGATAAAGCGGGACCTGTGGTGGGTTGATCACATTTATATTGTTGACAACGGCCTTCTCTTTTCTGCTTAGTTCGAGATAGATGTCGTCCATTCGTTTGTAACGTTCCTGCGTGTTTGCCAGTTTGTTCTGGAGAACATCCAACTGTGACTGCAGTTCCATATCTGTTACGGAAGTGAGTCCGGGGGGAATTTCAAATTTTTGCTTAAACAGCCGCAACTCGATCTCTGCATTTTTAAGCTGCGTGTAGTAGTCCTGCCGCTGTTCTGCTGTGAATTCCAGTTCATGACGAATAAGGCTTTTGTTCGACTCCATATTCAAGGCAACCCACACATCAATGTAACTTTTAACAAGTACCGTTGCCATGTTCTGATCAAAAGTTACTCCTTGAATAGAAATCGTCCCGTTTCTGGGATCTCCTGTTATTTTCATTCTGTCATTTAATGCTCCCAATACCTCAGGGGTAATAGGGTTTTTGTCGATTGAAACAGGGTCCTGCATGTTAAGTATTTTTTTGATGTAAGGAGTTATCTTTTTACGAAGTTGTCCTTTAATACTCAAAGGAACCATCAAATCGTTTCGTAATCTTTCGGGAATAACCTTAAGAACTTCAGCCTGAAAAGCAGAGCTGTGCATTTTTTCAGCTTCTGCAAGAATGTATTCTTTACTGCCCGTGTTCGAAGTGATCTCTTCGGTAACTTTTGAAATCATTTTTGCGCGCGGGGCTTCAACCTGAGTCGTGGCTGTGCTGCTGTACTGAGGCTGGACGAGCAGGCTGACAGGAATAGCCAAGGCAAGACCGATTAGTGTTGTGAAGAGTACAATCCACTTATGCTCCAGAACAGGAGACAGATATTTGGCGATGAAAAATTGTGGATCAAGCTGTTCAGCATTGTTGTATTGATTCTCTGGGCTCATGGATGCGCTTTAGTTAAAAAATAACGTCAGGTGAATTCAGCGGTTATTTGGAATAGGGTTCAGGTCTGTTGGCCGGAGTGTGATCGTTGATGACTATGCCGTCAATTTTCCCATTTCCCGCTTCGATGACACTTTGAGCCTCTTTTAAATGATCTTTGGTGGTGCCTGATTTTTTGATGATCATGATGAAATAATCGCTTACAGACGTCAGAGAGACAAAATTAACATTGTTCCGATTGGGAGTCAGCACCGGTGATGTGTCAAAGATGATCAGATCATAGTGATGCCGAATTTCTTTTACCAGATTCGGTATGTGGGAATAGTGAATGTATTCTGAAAAGTTATCACAGGGGGAACCGGCTGTAATCATGTGTAGCTGTTCAATCCCGGTGTCCTTGACCACAGCCCGCCAGGGCAGGTTGTTTTGGATAAGTTCAGTGAAACCGTAAGCTTGTGGGAGCTTGAAGAGGGTGTGCAGGCCTGCCCGACGCATGTTGCAGTCGATGAGAAGTACTTTTTTGTGGCAGGAGCAGGCTGCATTGTAGCCAAGGGCCGCAGCAAGAAGGCTGCTCCCTGTGTTGTCGTGAGGACTGGCAATGAGCAGGGTGTTTCCACCCGATTTCTCCAGGCTAGCAAATACCTTTTCCCGTATCTGGGTGAGCTCGGCATAGTGGTAGGCCTTCTCGATGATCGGATTAATGAAGAATTCTTTATTTTTTACCGGAGGCAGCGCAATCTCGGTTGAAAGGGATCGCTCAGGCCTCTTTGGTTTGTCCTGATGAGAGGATTCATCTGATTCCTGACCGGGCATGATGATGAAGTTAACGTCATCTTGAGCCTCAGGCGCATATTTTTCTTTGGCTTGAAGGGAAGACAGGGATTTTGGGGCTATTGCCAGATCGTCAAGGTCTATACCGTCCAGGGGATTCAGGTCAAAGAGTTCGCTGGTGTCACAGGGTTTGCTGCTGACTTTGTTCTCTTCAGAAGTGGATGAGATCAGCTTTTGAGGAGGAACGCAGATTTCATCAAGATTTAATCCTTCGAAAGGATCTATCCTGTCGGGTGAGTGGATGGTCTCACAGATGTCAGTTGCGTCTTTTTTGTCTTTTAACATATGAGGAGATGGCTGAAAACTGCTTTGGAATTAACTTTTAAGACAGCACGATACGACTTTTTTTATGTAACGTTATAACGATATAGCATAAAAAAAATACTGTCGCTACCAGAGTAATGACCTGTTTATTCGTTTGTCTGGTGGCAGATCCTGGAAACTATTACACTGATGTGTGAGATCAGCGTGTTCAGCGAAAAATGTGGCTGCAGGTAACTGTAATAAATATGTGGTTATGAAGTATCCGGGCACTCTTAAATAAAATTTCTACCATAAATAACATGAAAGAGTTCAAGGAGATTTCTTCCCAGTGCTGAATATTCTGTGGCGCTGCTGCTTTCAAGGTTTGATTGAAAGATTGTTTTTCTCTTTACATGGGCAATGTCAATTTCAGGGCAGTTGTGGATGTAAGTTGAAAAAATATTTATCCCTTTTTCGGCAAAATAAATTTTTATCTGATTCAGATTGCGAAGGCTGTTTCCCCAGTTTGGATCATACTTGGTGATGAGTACACCAAGGAGTTTGAGTCTGTTATTGTGCTGTCTGATACCCTGGATGAGACTGAGGTAGGCGGCAAGCCCATCCAGAGAAAACTGATCGGAAGGGGGGATCGGGATAATTACGTAATCTGAGGCCATAAGGGCGTTATTCATCATTACCCCAAGGTTCGGAGGGGTGTCAAAGAATACGAAATCATAGTTGTTCAATGCCGGATCTTGTTTTATCAGTCGATCAATCCCTAACACCGCATCTGAATTCTGGGCAACCTTCCTCTCCCAGAGCATACAGCGAGTTGTGTTCGATATGATTTTCATACCGGGATGGAAAGTGTCATCGGCAATCTCCGATAGCAGGATTTCTCCCGGGGGAGCTTCAAGGGCATCGATAAGATTGGGTTTGTCTCGTCTGTTGAAATCTTTTAAAAGAATAGAGGAACAATTAGCTTGTGGGTCTGTGTCTATAATCAGGATTTTTTGGCCAACGATTGCGAGGTAGGTTGCCAGATTGATGACAGAAGTTGTTTTTCCTACCCCTCCCTTGCGGTTTCCCATGGTGAGAAAAATTGGTGGGTCTTGAGTTGTCATATGTGAATTGAAGATCTATAAGGCTTGTGGGTGCCGTGAAGGTGATAATTGATTACCTTTTTAGTAAGCCAGGTGCGCTGTGCTGTGCCGTAATTTATGGCCAATTATATACCCAACATTGCCTCCGGTGACTTTCTTAGCGGGTTCGGAATTGTGACTTGAGATTCCAACAATTTTTTTGTCGCTTCAACTGGATCAAACTAATCAAAAGAGTATTTGATTATCATAACTACACATTAACATGGTTGAAGTTAAGTTTATGTAATAATCAGATAAGATATAATGACTATTGCAAAACACGAGTTGGAAGTCAATAGCTTTTCGCCTGCTTGGAATAAGTGTGAATTGCAATAGGGAAGACAATATTGGTGAAGTGACGCGCTGTTGTGTAGGAGCGGCTTCAGCCGCGAACATTCCCCGTACGATGATATCAGACAATGGGGTTGCGCTACGTTCTATTCGCGGATAAATCCGCTCCTACAGGGGATACATGACTTCTTCTGTTCTTCTCGTTTCAGCCAGGCTGTACCCTTGTTGGGATACTGGTAACTTCTCCCATCTTCAATATGATTTAAAGAAGAAGTCCGATCCAGGAGAGGGAAATACCGGTTTTGCTGCTCAAGGGATATTCGTCGGCTCCGATATCAATTCCTGTGCCTTGGGGTCTCTGTTCTTTGTCCAGATCATCTGTAAGTCCGTTGATAAATATTCCTTTGTCTATAATTTCTGCTATGGGGCTGGCGAGATGAAGATTTCCTGCTGACAGGTTCCGGAACCAGGTGGGAAGGGCCGTGGTGACATTGGCGGCAAGGGTGGCGCTTGCGTCCTGGCGCGAGGTGATGGCGCGGTTTGACAGGTTGTTGCTGATTGTCACACCGGTTGTTGCTGCAAAACGGTATTCGATGGCGTTGGGATAGCTGTGCTCATGGTAGATGGTGTTATTGTATACCTGGGCGCCCGGGGCTGACTCCAGGCCGATACCGACATCGCTTTGTCCGTGGTCCGGGCCGTGGTAGAGCATGTTGTTGCGGATGATTCCTCCGCTATGACCTGAATCCCCCAGGCCGAAACCGATTCCCCGGTCACAGTCGATGATCCGGTTTCGTTCAACAAGCGTATCCGAGGAAAAGGACCAGAAGTGAACCCCATGCTCGGAGAGGCCGTCGGCACACTAGAAGCCGCGGATCTCATTGTCGCGGATGGTCCAGCTGGCGGCATGGTGGGCATCGATACCGCCGGTGTAACAGGAACTGTTTATATCCCAGACCTGCTGCCTGCCGCTGTCTGTCAATTCAATGAGACATCCCTCGATGAGACCGCTATTGGCTGAATGGTTCTGTGCCCCGTCCTGATTGATCTTGATCGCCTGCTGTCCGGGATCGATGATGTGCACGTTTCTGATCACGGTGTTGATCACGTCATGGTCAGCAGCGGCCATGACGTGGATAGGGTGATAGAAGGCCTCTTGCAGGGTGAGGTTGGCAATGGTGACGTTGGAGGCCACGATCTGAAAAATCTCAGTGGTCTGGTAATTGCCGTCCAGGGTTACCAGATTTCTTTTTCCACTAGCCGAGGTGACAGAGACGCCATCGGCAGTGATTCGCAGATAGCTCCCGTTCAGAGGGTAATAGCCGTCTGCGATGAGGATGGTTTTATCTCCTCCTCCATTGGCTGCATTGACGGCGTTGACCAGAGATGAGACAGAGTTCACCAGGACCGCACTTCTGCATGGCAGGGCAGGTAACAGGAGCAGCAGGCAGATGCAGAAGAGTTTATTCATGGTTTGTCCTTGAGCAGCAGATTCGTGACAGGAGCGATAATGACAGGAAGAGTTGAACTGCGAGATCCGAATTCCAGAGCTCCTATATCACTGCCGGAGCCAATCGGTCGGCTGTTGCCGAGGATATCTTCGCTTGCTCCGTGTACAGAGTCTCCCTTGTTTACAGCAGGACTGTTACTCCACAGAGCACCATAGCGAGTTACCAGATTGGTAAAGGCGGCAGCAATAGAAGCAGATCCGTCTTTGAATCTTCCAGAACCGGCATCCCAGCCTGGCAGAACAACTGATGACGGTGTTGTCAGCAGAGGATTTGCCACAACACGGTGGCCGTCATCGGTGTAGTTGATCAGCTCGGAACTGCTGGCGGGAATGGCTTGTCCTCCGTTCCAGTAAAGGTTGGAACTGAGGATAAAAGAATCGGTCTGGTCAGGCGGAGTGTCGGAAAAATCGTTGCTGCCCTGGGCGGATTCCGCTCCCATGCTCCCGGTCTGGTCAACCCAGATATTATTGTAAAAGGAAATGTCGGTATTAGGGGGATTGTCCCCTTCGCTGTTCAGGCGCATGGCATAGGCCAGGGCAGGGAGGTCCCCTGAAATAGTGTTGTTCCTGAAGATGATATCTCGTCCGCCCTTGACTCCGAAGGGTGCCCGCATCACATGCGGGGAGTCGCCCAGAAGGAGGTTGTTTTCCACCAGAATATCATAGGCCTCATAAAAGTTCTGACCGTCCTCTCCCAGAAGGATGAAGTTTGAGCCGGTGGATCCCTGCCAGTGGAGGAATACGTTGCGTCTGACAGTAACGTTTCTGCTGCCTGTATAAATATCTCCAGCTCCGTTGCTGTCTTTGATGACGATATAGCTGGACGTGTCGTTGCTGTTGCTCCTGCCGCTTCCCTCAAAGTCGTTGAAGAAGATATTGTTCTCCACGATCACATCGGAGACGCTGTTGATGTCGATATGTTCATCTGAACCGGTTTGATTGTAAAACATATTGGAACTGATTAAGATATTTCGGCAGCCGTTGTTGACCTTGAGGATATCGTTGTTGTAACTGTCATGGAGGATATTGTTGCGCAGGGTGATGTTGCTCACTCCGTTGTTACCTCCTCCGTCGATATGAACAACAAGAGGTGCGGACCCTTCTCCGCTGTGAGCGATATCAAATCCTTCCAGGGTAATCCCGGTGGCTCCCCGGGAATCGGTGTAGACGGTGATCACTCGATCATTATTTCTCAGGCGGGCTTGGTAACTGGGTTCTGAGCGGACCGTTACTCCTTTGGCAAAACTGCCTCGAATACGAACCCGTCCGTTATAGGTACCGGCATGGACCGCGATAACGGAATCGTCGGGGACAGAGTCCAGGGCATGGGTGATGCTGGCCCAGGGACTGGCGAGGCTGCCGTTGCCTGTATCATCACTGCCGGTGGTGGTGACATGATAGGTCGCCGCCTGCACAGGCATTGCAACACCGGTGAACAGAAGAAGCAGGATGATGAAGGGAACGATGCTGTTGAAGTATTGGCGGACAATGAGCACAGCGGCCGTGAAAAAAGAATTTGATCCTGGTTCCATACTGACCCTCGATATTCGGCAAGAAAGAATGATGCAAGGTAACTTGGACATCTGTTTTCTTTTTCTATTAAAGCACCACTCCTTTTGCCTGTGCAAGGAGAATCCTCCTGTTGACATCAGTCAATGGATTCACTATGTACAGAATGCCTGCAGGCAGCACAGGGAAGGGAGACTTTTAAAAAAATGTTATTCCTGCTGGTATCCTCAGTGGCAGGCAGTGTGGCTGAAAGCGAGAGGATGTGGGAGCGGATTTATCCGCGAATGAGGGCTTGATGCGGTTCGCTTGTCTGGTTTCACAGTATGGATGTTGTTCGCAGCTGAAGCCGCTTCTGTGTGTGAAAGAGGTGGTCGTTTTGTTTCGAGTGAGTCTTTGAATTCTGGAAAAAGGAAACATATATGAGTAATGCGCTGAAGGGAATTTTATTGTCGGCATTGATTTTTCCAGGTGCCGGGCAGATTATTTTGACACGATATGGGCGTGGTGCCCTCTTTTTTGTTTTATCATTCATCAGTGGACTGTTCTGTATTATAGCCATTGTCCGGCAGGCGGTGCTGCTCCTGCAACAGCTGGTTGCCCAGGGAGAGGTCGTGACTATTCCAAAAATAATGAGTACGACAGTTGAAGTTTCAACCACCGGTTCCACTCTCTTCCTCAAAGCTTCCTTTCTTGTTTTTTTCTGCTGCTGGCTGTTTGCAGTGGTGGATGCCTGGCGGATTGGGAAAGAGCTGGATGAGAAACAGGAAAAAGCGGCCGATGGTCAGGCGGCTGAAAAATAAGATCACTGCTGAGCAAAGATAGAGATGAAACTGAAGATTTTCACCACCGGCGGCACCATTGATAAAATATACTTTGATGCCAAAAACGACTATCAGGTCGGAGAACCTGAGATAGAATCGCTGCTTTCCGAGGCAAATGTGACATTTGACTACACAGTCGAGTCGCTCCTGCGTAAGGACAGTCTGGAGATGACTGAAGCTGACCGGAAACTGGTTCATGATGCGGTGGCCGCCGAACCCTGTTCGCGTATTCTTATTACCCACGGAACCGACACCATGCTTGCGACTGGCAAAAGTCTCTTGGATATCGCCGATAAGACCATTGTTCTCACCGGCTCTATGCAGCCTGCACGTCTACGGGTGAGTGATGCCTTTTTTAATGTCGGATTTGCTGTGGCCGCAGTCCAGCTTCTGTCTTCAGGTGTCTATGTGGTGATGAACGGTCAGGTCTTTGATCCACGAACAAGTCGTAAGAATGTGGAAAAGAACTGTTTTGAGCGACTATGAAAAACAGATTGCGAATACTTCTTTTCTGATCCCAGGCTACTGTTATTAATCGGTCATATGGAGATCAGCTCAATATGAAAAAAGAAAATTCAGTCTGGGACTTTTTTGCCTCTGTCAAACTTGCGCTTTCTCTCCTTTCTCTTCTTGCAGTCACCTCAATTATTGGAACTGTAATCCCTCAAAAGAAATCTCTGCAGTGGTATGCACAAGAATATGGCGATAATCTCGCCCAGCTTTTTAACGTGCTTGACATCCCTGATATGTATAATTCCTGGTGGTTTCTTGGTCTGCTGGGGCTCCTCTGTACCAACCTCATCATCTGCAGCTTTGATCGTTTTCCGGGAGTGTGGCAACAGATTAAGGCTGACGGCCTTGATACTTCGCCTGAACGTCTGAAAAAAATAAGGAGAAAAAAAGAATGGCAGAGCAAGTCCTCTGTGGATTCCGCCAGTACGGAACTGAGTCGTAAACTCAACAGCAGTGGTTGGAAGAACAGCAGGCGTCACAGTGATGGCGGGACTCTGCTCTTTGCTCAGAAAGGGGCTTATAGCCGAATTGGTGTGTACGTGGTTCATGCCTCCATTCTGGTGATATTTGTCGGCGCAATCATTGGTGAACTCTATGGATTTAAGGGCAGCGTCATGATTCCGGAAACACAGCAGACCGACAAAATCTACCCCTTCAGTACAGGTGAGGCTATTGACCTTGGCTTCACGGTGCGCTGTGACTCGTTTGATATCGAATTTTATCGTACCGGGATGCCCAAAGACTACCGATCCGAATTAACTGTTCTGGAGAATGGTAAAGAACTTTTCCGCACTTCCATAGAGGTGAATTCTCCGCTGACCTACAGGGGAATCACCTTCTATCAGTCAAGCTATGAAGGGTATAACGATTTTATGGTCAAGGTGACGAATAAGGACAATGGCAACAGTCAGACCTCTGTCGTTCCCTTTCAAGAACAGCGGAAATGGGTGCAGGAAGGTCTCGCCTTCGGCGTCATCAATGCTGAGTTTATGGGGCAGTCGGTTTCTCGTATGAAAATATGGTTTTCAGATGGGAAGGGTGCACCTTCTCAGTTCTGGCTTAAGGATGGTGAATCGGTTGCTGTTGCAAGAGAAAACGGCACATATCTCCTCACTGCCAAGCAGATGTATGCCACTGGTCTGCAGGTCTGTAAAGATCCTGGAGTGTGGGTTGTTTATCTTGGCTGCGGTTTGATGCTTTTGGGCTTGATGATTGCTTTTTTTCTGTCGCATAAACGAATCTGGCTTTTCATCAAAGAGGATGGTGAGAGGACAACCATCTTCCTCTTTGGCAGCGCCAATAAAAACAGAGTTGGTTTTGAGAAGATTTTTAATGATCTGGCAGAGACTCTTCAAGAAGAGCACATATAATTGATATTGTTGTCTTACATTCTTTTGAGAAGAGATTCTGTATCTATTTCGCTACTGCAAGGTTTAGTGTTTCTGCAGAAGGTGTGTGTTACATGTGGGAGCGGATTTATCCGCGAACGGGGCGTGGTGCGTACCCCTTATCTCTTTCCCCAGCATCGGGGGTTGTTCGCGGCTGAAGCCGCTCCCACTTATGGTATCGCTTATCTTCTGGTTTTTACAGCGTCTGTGTATACACTGATGCCTCAAGAACTATACGTTTTCTTGAATAAGATTTCACCCAATACAAACGCTGCCAGAAAAAAGAATATGGCTCCTGTTGTGATCATGATTTCGTGCAGACTGGGATTGTATGTGTAATATTTCGGCAGGTCAACAACATTGTATTGATAATAATGGGGAATCAGCTGACCGACTATGACTAAATCATAAAACAGGACAAAGACGCCCAACAGACAGGAAAAACCGGCGATGGCCAGGATGTTTGAATTTGTGCCTCTTGTGACAAGGATAAGACCCAGAGGGATCAGGACTGCCAGTGCAACCTCTCCAATCCAGAAGTTAAGGGCAAAGCCACCTTGCACCAGAAGAGACATTGCCTCCGGATTTTTGGTGAATTGGGGGAAGAAACCACCCATGACTTTGACGCCGGTAAAATAAAGGATGCCCAGAAGAAGAACCATAAACAATTTTCCGGTGGACTTCAGTGCCCTGTGATCCTCAATATTCAGTATCTGACCGCCAAATACTTTTCCCAGCCAGCTGAACAGGAGAATCGCGGCGCAACCTGTCAAGGTGGAGAGGGAGAGGAAGTAGAGCGGCATATAGTTTTCACTCCAGAATCCTCTGGCACCAAGCAGCTCCATATCCGAGTTCATGTTTAGATTTCCCATGGTCACTGTCACAAGGGCGATAATTGCGAAGATCTTTGCCCTCTTTTTCTTTTTCAATGCCAGTGACATAAAGTTAAACAACATGAATATCAGGTAGAGGCTGTAGATGGTCGTCTTCCACCAGATATTTGAGGATTGATGTGGAGATAACAGGGCGTAAAAACCAACTCGCCATGGACTCTCAAGCTCAAGAGTAATACACATAAGTCCCGTGGCCATGGTGATAAGGGCAAGAAAGACAGTCCGTGGAACAATAGGTCGAAACGTGTCTATGCCAAAGACCTGTCCCAGAGAAGAAACTATGCAAAGCCCAGTGGAAAGGCAGGCAAAAAATACATAGGGACTGACCAGAATACCCCATGGTACTTCTCTGCTGGTGCCAAAGGTTTGATCATGGCCCACAAGGAGTGAGTGGATTCCGAAGGAGAGGCCAAAGCCGCTGATCAGCGCCAGCCCCACAAAGATCAACACCTGATTCATGGAAGTAGAAGATAATGTATTTGTTTTAAGATAAGAGATCATATTTTTTCCTTTGCCTTTTTAGATTCAGTGACTCTGATTTGCGGAGCCCTTTTGCACATGGTTGATTTTACGCATTCATATAAAAGACATTTGGCAGGGTGTCTGTTTCCGGGCGAAGTACCCAGACCACCTTGTCAGGAGAATGGATCAGTTTGTAGGCATCACTCTCCGGATCGGTAAGGTCTCCGAAAATACGGACATTGGCTGGACAGGCTGCAGCGCAGGCTGTAATCTTCCCCCCGCTTTCTTTCAGCTTTGTATCATAACAGAAGTCGCACTTGTCGATGGCCCTGTTTTCTTCATTGAAGTACCTGGCATTGTACGGACAGGCAGCCATGCAGGTCTTGCAGCCTATGCATTTTTCAGGCTTCATGCGCACGATCCCATTTGTCTCATCCTTATAGGTTGCCTGGGTCGGACAGACACGTACACAAGGCGGATTATTACAGTGATTGCAGAGAATAGGCATAAAAATGCGTTCTCTTTGATCCTGAGCAATCGGGACGCTGCGTTCCAGTATGGTTGTGCGATAGCCGTGGGCCGGGACACTATTGGTGCTGCGGCATGCCTCAAGGCAACGTTCACAATCAATACAATGGTTTTGACGAATGACCATAGTGTAGTGCGGGCTGTAGGGGAAATCAGTCACTGGTATGTTGCCGCCCCTTAAAGCACCTTGTGCTTTAAGGGCAGAGGTCAGAGAAAAAATTGATCCACCTAAAAATACACCTGTTATGGAAAGGCCGAATTGTAGAAACCGACGACGTTCTTTTGAGGACAGGCTATCAACGCCCTCATTGTTCAGATTTTCCAGATCTTTTACTTTCATTCCATTCTCCCTCAAAACAGTTCTTTCAGGTTTTTTTTATTCAGGTTCGTCGTGACACATATCACAATCTTGTCTGATAAACTTACCGAATTTTGTCGTATGTTCATCGTCATGGCAACGGAAACATCCGTAACCTTCTTCTGTCTTCTGA
Organism: Pseudomonadota bacterium; assembly: GCA_018820855.1. GTDB lineage: Bacteria > Desulfobacterota > Desulfobulbia > Desulfobulbales > Desulfocapsaceae > Desulfocapsa. Next base: position 13,566 of record JAHJNL010000076.1, read on the forward strand.
TGGCCAAGATGCTGACGATAGGTTCCCCATGTCACCTTCATTTTCGGCCAGACATTATTCAGATAAGCCTCCAGCAGAAAGGATCCTGATCCGATTATCTCTTTTTCATGCTCAGCCACGAAATCATTTCCATGGCGCTTGGCCATCAGTTCCAGCAGGTCCTCAACTATTTTTTCTGTGGCCTCATCCCTGCTTGTATACTCTGTTTGCAAGACAGTGATGCTGTCCTCCCGCATTCCCTCGATTGCTGGAGTAAGTTTTTTGGAGTAGAGACCAAAGTCGATAATCTGTTCAAGTTCGTCATAGATATGGGTCGGTCGATTGTGACAATCGATACAGTCCATGGTCCTCCACTTCAGTGCTACCTCTTCCTCAGAGGTGTTTTCGTTCAGAGCGTATTCCTCTGTAACTCCTCCAGGCTTTGTAACCTTGACGTTACCTATTTTAGTTCGTGATTCATTAAGGGGTAGATATTCAACTTTAATATCACGACTGACATGCCAGTGGATTCCTTCAAACTCGTCGGTTACCGGATTGCGGCCGCCAATGCGCAGGGCAACCTCCTGAATTTCAGCTTCCGACTGATTGCCATTGGTAAAACTGATAAATTCTTTTACTTTTTTTCCATGAAACTTTTCAGGCCAATGACAGGACTCACAGGTGTCTCTCGCTGGTCGCAGGTGCTCCACAGGTGCTGGGATGGGGCGACTGAAATTCCCGTCGATTACGGCTTTTACCTGACGCAGACCGGATAGTTTTGCCTGAACATACCAACTGGCTCCGGGACCTATGTGACAGGCCACGCAGGAAACCTTGGCATGCGGTGATCGCTGATAGGCAGTATATTCAGGATCCATAACCTCGTGACAAACCACACCGCAAAAATAGGAAGAGTCTGTGAAATGATATCCTTCGTAGGCCACAAGGATGAGAATTGTGATATTGATTACTGAGAGGACCAGAAATAGTACGATTCCTTTTCTGTGATGTTTGTCAGCAAGGTCAATTTTCAAATGTTCGGCATTGATCAGGCTGTCTTTAAACCACTTCTTTCGTCGGAAATAACAGGATAACGGGATAAGACACAGGCCGAACATCATTACTGCCGGTAAAAAGAGAAAGGTGAAAATGGCAAAATAATGGTTGGCAATTAAACCTGAGAGATGACCAATGAGACCAAGTACGATCAGGGTGATGGATACAGTGGTCAAACCCACTCCAAAAAAACCGAGGGGTGTTTTCCAGGTACACCCTAATAATCGTTCCCAGGCCCCGGGCTCTTTGCCATCTTTACTCTCTTCAATTATTTCAATTTCAGTTTTTTTCACATCTTCTTCTTTTGGCTCTGTATCCGTCATACATCTCCTCCATGAAGACCTTTTTGGAGAATTTCAGCACTCTTTTCTCCGTTCTCAATTATTTTGTAGAGTATCTGCCTTTGCTCATCAGCAACGTTTTCTGTTTCGCAGTAATCTGCCAGAAGTTGTGAGTAGTTGATGATACCGTTAAGCCTGTTTGTAACTTCATTAACAATTGCAGAAAACTCCGCCTCTCTCCGATGATGTGTCAGGTTGCTTGCGCTTGCCTCTTTGGGTTTTTGCAGTAACTGATTAACAGAGGTCACCAGGGTTCTGACTTCAACACTGCTTTTTTTCTCATCTTCCAGTTGCAGCGGTTTACCGTCCGGCAGAGATTTTTCGGCCTGTGCGGCAAGGTCTATCAGGGGTTTGACAGATTTCAGATAGAGGGTGACCAGGGTAGAACAGGTCAAAAAGATAATCAGCCCCATGAGGACAAGACCTCTTTTCTGATACTGCATAACTCTGTTTCTCATTTCATTGACGACGATTCTGTCAAACTGGAGGAATTGCTTGTTGATCTGGCGAAGCTGACTGATGGTCTTCAGGATCAAATCATCATTGGCTGGATTTTCCGCAAGATTCCTCAAGTCGATCACAACCTTTTCCAGGTCCAGTTCTCGTAAAAAGGAGAGTTTGTATTGACTTGGAATAAGGTGGTTATCCAGCATGGATGTATACCTGCCATTAAGCTGTTCAAATTCCTTTGCCGCTCCTGTGAGTTGTGCAGAATCTCTGGACAAAATCCCTTCGGTGGCTTGTTCCCGTATCGTTGCGTAGAGAAAGATCGTGCTTTCACTTTCTTTTACAATAACGCTGTAGTCACTCATCAGGCTGTTCTGACGAAAGCCTGTAAGAACGAGTGCTCCCAATAAAATGGCTGTGCCGAGAAAGGTAACAGCGCTAAGTTTACGCAGCGATCGCATCTACTGCCCCTATGGATTGTGCAACGCTGCAATTTTCTTTTACGGTACAGGTGTTGCAGTTCTGTTCCGGATCCTCCATGGCTGCGACTTCTTTTTTAAGACTGCATTCAACAATTATATCAAATTCCTCCCCATCGAGTGTTTCCACCTGCAGCAGGATCTCTGCAAGATTTTTGAGAAGACACTGCTCCTGTTTTAAAATACGAACTGCTTCCTCATAGCAGCTGGACAGGAGTTCATTGACTTCCTGATCAATGAGTCTTGCTGTATCATGGCCCATGGGCAAACGTCCTCCAGGCCCTTCAATAAAGCCTCCACTGTCTATGGAGAATGCTTGAGGGCCAAGCGTTTTACTCATTCCCCATTTGCAGATCATGTCGGTGGCAATTTGAGTGGCAGTGCGAAGGTCCCCCTGCGCGCCTGTTGTCTGCTGTTTGAATATCAACTCTTCTGCGGCACGCCCTCCCATGAGAACAATGATTTTGGAACGCAGATACTCCTTTGAATAGGCAGGGTGGTCACTGATGGGCAACTGTTGGGTCTGGCCAAGGGCCATGCCTCTGGGGACAATGGTAATTTTGTGCAGCGGGTCGGAGTGAGGCAGCTTTTTGGCAAGAATTCCATGGCCAGCCTCATGGTAGGCAAGGATTTTCCGGTCGGTATCACTCATTACCATTCCTTTACGTTCAACTCCCATGAGGATACGGTCACGGGCCTTTTCAAAATCTTCA
>JAHJNL010000077.1 GCA_018820855.1 Pseudomonadota bacterium
CTGGACTGCATTTCGATATCGCTTGCGTTCATCTGGATATCGATACTGAGACGGCTTCCATGTTTCTTCTCAGGAGAAAAGAATATCTGCAGACTGGTGTCAGCGTGTCCCTTGGATAGTGTCAGAGGAAAGGCGGAGGGGAGGTAAGAAAAGTAAGGGACAAGGTCAAGGGCTTGAACGGAGCAGGAGAGCCTGGTCAGAAATCCCTGACCTTTGCTGACCTGCACAGCTTCACCACTGAGTTGAACAGGGCTGCCGTTTACAATCGCTGAGAAATGCGGTTGGATATAGTTTGTTGATTGGAAGGAGAAATTGGAAAAAGTGGGGATGGCAAGATGCAGTTGTTCAACAGAGTGTGCCTTGCCGGTGAGCCTGTCGTCATAATGAATACGGCTGTCACTGATGTCGATATTGTTCAGGGAAAAGAGAAAGGGCAGTTGGGCAAAATCCATGATTTCTCCCTGGTTCCGTTCAGTGGAGAAGTGGAAGAGGGCAGGGATGTTGTAGCTTTTATCTTTGAAGCGAATCAGGTTAAGTTGCAGTCCCTGCATGGTAAGTGAATCGCAGACAAAACCGTTACGCAGCAGGGAGGTGAGGTCCAGGTCCATGAAAAGGGAATCGGCTTGAAGCAACGGTGCTGATGCGGGCGATTTCGGAAGACTTGCCTGGATTTCTTTGAGTGTGAGCTGGAAGTTGAGGGGGTTGAGCTGAATGCTCTCAATTGTGAGCTCCAGGCCAGCAGTTTCGTGGAGATAACGAGCAAGATACTTTTTCAAAGGTCCGGGGACGAGGTATATCCCTGCCAGAAAATAGAATACCAGCAGCAGAAAGGCAACAAGAGAAAAAAACAGTGCCTTTCCAGGTTTTGCCTTTTTTTTCTTTATCCGCACAGGCCGACGGGGCAGAGGGGGGTCTGTTTTCTTGAGAGCCGGAGATTGTTTGTCGGAGGTTATGGATATGGAGCCGAAACGATCAGACATGAAACTGTGGGCGGTAAAAAAAGAGGATTTTAACTTGCACCTGGTATGATTTATACAATAGAATGAGAGTTAAGTTCTAACTAGTGAATAATTTAATTGATTTTCTTAGTAGTTAAAAGGTGATACTTGATAACCTGCATCAGCAGCCGGACTTCAGGATGGCTATGTCGGCAAGCGAAGACTGCCAGCGATGTCATATTCAAGATTTTTTAAAGCGCCACCATACGTAAGTCACCATCATACTAAACACTCTTATGTCTGCTCTTTCAATGGCTAACTTCATAATAGTTCACCTGGGGTTATAAATCTTGCTGCAACGCGCACTTCTATTTAGTTTTTGATTATGGATAGCCGTCGGCGGATCATTCTTTCTCTCTGTCTCACTCTGTTTTTTCTGGTGGCCGGCACTGTAGGTTATATATTTATTGAGCGTTATACCCTGCTGGAAGCTGTTTATATGACGGTCATTACCATCACCACCGTGGGATATGGTGAAATTCATGCCTTGTCCGAGACCGGACGACTCTTTACCATATTTCTTCTCCTTTTTGGGGTGGGAAGTCTGGCTTTTGCTGCACATGCCTTTACCGAATCAATGATAGAACGGGCCTGGAGCCCTGCGCGGGGGAAACGTGTTATGAAAAAAAGAATCAGTCAGTTAACCGATCACACCATAATCTGTGGACATGGAAGGGTGGGCGAGGCTGCTGCCAGGCATCTGGCAGATTCCCAGAGAAGTTTTGTTGTCCTTGAGAGTTCACCAGAACAGTGTGTCATTTTGAAAGAGCGCGGCTATCTCTATTTATCTGAAGATGCCACTAGAGAGCAGACGTTGCGTGATGCAGGGATCAAATCTGCCGGGGCCCTGCTGGCCCTTCTTGATTCGGACCCTGATAACCTTTTTACGGTGCTCACCGCACGAGAGTTGAATCCTACGTTACATATTGTTGCCCGTTCCGAATCGGCTTCTGCAGAATCACGAATCCTTCGCGCTGGCGCAGATTCTATTATTTCTCCCTATGCCTCTGCCGGGAGAAAGGTTGCCGATAAGATCATGGCCAGGGCACAGCAACAGCGTCTTGATTCGAAGATGACTGAATCCATCCCCAGCTCTCAACCCCGATGGTTTAAGGTGAACGAGGAATCGGGACTTATTGATCATGCCGTGGAGGCGGCTGGGATTTTTCTGGAAGGACAAATTGTCGGTATTCGTCGTGATGGCAAAGATATGCTGGCACCGACAGCAGATACCCGCCTAGTACAGGGTGACATGTTATTGGTAGTGCATGTGCGGGGGGTTGAAGTAAATGAGGTGCGCCTGGAGCAACCGCAGAAAATTGTACTGGTGGACGATAACCCTGTTATTCGCCGTCTTTATACCCGTCTATTTCAAAAAGCAGGCTTTAATATCATCACAGCCTCCACCGGACGGGAAGGATGTGATTTGATCCTGGAGGAAAAACCGGATGCGGCAGTGGTGGATTACAGACTTGCTGACATATCCGGGCTGGAAATATGTGAATTTGTACGTAAAAGCGAAGGAGGGCAGGACGTGAAGCTGTTTCTCTTTACTGCAGATGAAAGTCTTGAGGTGCGCGAGAATGCACTTAAAGTCGGGGTGGATGTTGTAGTGCTGAAAAGTCCGGATGCCGGTGAAATTGTTAATTTGGTGAGAAGGGAGGTGGCAAAAAAGGAAAAAGGCTGAAATAACTTGTAATTCCCGAAATTTTTCTTGGTAAAAGGTGTTTGTTTCATGTAACCTGTAAAAAGAGCTACCGGCTGTCCTTCGTTCACCCCTTCCGGGTGAATAAATGTGTTCTTGAGTTATCGCTTAAAAAAATTGTACCTATGAATACGAATGTTTGAAAGCCTGAATATTTTTCGCTGGCAGGATATCCTGGATATCCTGATCGTAGCTTTTGTTATCTATCAGCTCATTACCGTTATTCGTGGTACGCGTTCGGTGCAGATGGTACTGGGCCTGGTTGTTCTGACCGTGGTCTATTTTATGTCTTCCATTCTTGATCTGGCCGCGTTGCAATGGCTGCTCAAGACCTTTCTCAGTTCCTTGCTCCTTATTGTAATTATTGTCTTTCAGCAGGATATTCGCAGGGCCCTGACTCAGGTGGGTAAATCGCCTTTCCAGAAGAACCTGGATATGGCAGAAAAAGATCTCGATGAGATTATTCGTGCTGTTTTTTATCTGTCTAAACGACGCATTGGAGCTCTGATCGTTATTGAGCGCGAGACCGGTCTGCGTGATTTCGTCGAGTCGGGGTTCAAGCTTGATGCCAATCTCAGCAAGGAATTGCTTATCTCTATCTTCATGCCGGTTTCACCCCTCCATGATGGCGGGGTGATCATTTATAAGGGAAGAATCCAGACAGCGGGTTGTATCATGCCCCTTTCGCAGAATCCTTATATCAGTAAGCGTCTTGGGACAAGACATCGGGCCGCCATAGGACTTTCTGAAGATACAGACGCCGTAATTATAGTGGTCTCAGAAGAGACTCAGGCGGTATCCCTGGTACAGCATGGGGCTCTCACCGCCATGCATGATGAAATGACTCTTACCAACACCTTGCGAAACATTTTTCTTCCGAAAAATGGAGCTGCGGGTGGCTGGAGACAGTGGGTGATCAGGTCATGAGTATCTTTACTGTAAACTACTGGTTACAACTCTCTCCCAAAGACTATATACTTCGTCTGGTCTCGTTGATTCTGGCCGTTGTCCTCTGGTATTTTGTCGGCGGAGAAGACACCGTTAATAAAAATGTCTTGGTACCTGTTGAGGTAATTAATATGCCTCGTGATCTGGTTATTTCCAATCAGTTTAAAAAGGTAATTGAGGTGTCGGTCAGTGGGCCCCGCAGGCTGGTGCTGGATATGGGAAATCTGGACATCTCTCGACAGGTGGATATGTCCCATGCCACACCCGGTACCATGGTAATTGAAAACAGTAATGATGTAATTGCGGTTCCACGCGGGGTCAAGGTTCTGCGTATCCAGCCGGAGAGCGTGATCCTTTCCTTGGATAAGTTGATCCAGAAACAGTTTGCTGTGAGTCCAGTGACCACCGGAGCCCTTGCTCCGGACTATATTCTTACGGAAATTCGGATGGAACCGGCTTCCATCTCCATCACCGGGCCGCAGACAGTACTGGCGCAGTATGATATGCTGCGGACAAAGGTCATCAATATTGAAGGACTGCGGGCGTCTACCCACGTCCAGGTACCTCTTGATCTGGATGCAAAGCTTGTTGACCTGATTGGTGAGACCACTGTAACTGCAGATCTCGGGATCTCTGTGGAGACGGTGCAGAGAAAGATCTCCAATATTCCTGTAGAGGTTTTGAAAAACGGCGTGATACAGAGAGTCAGTCCAGCAACGGTAACTATCACGGTTGCTCTGCCCAAGACCCTTATTCGAGCCCATGTGGATCTGAATTCCCTGTTTAAAGTAACGGCAACAGGCGAGCAGAAGGATAAACAGATGCAGGTCAAGGTTATCCCGGCCATGACGTTTGATGATCCGGTACGTATCCTCAGCATTGACCCTGAGAAGGTAACTCTCATTGAAGACATAATCTTGCCTGTTCCTGATGAACAGGAACTCAAAAAAGAAAATGGATTGTTGGAAGAGGTCATCGAAAAGAAGGTAAATTGAATAGTCGGTGTTGTATTATATGAATTTATACCGGGACAGGCTTGTAGAGCTTTTGTCCCGTTTTTATTGAGAGAATGTGAACTATGAGAAAATTATTCGGAACGGACGGCATTCGGGGAGTAGCCAATATCTATCCCATGACCACAGAGATTGCCATGCAGGTGGGACGGGCCATTGCCTTTATTGTCAAGAACAGGAGTGGTCGTCATCGCATTGTTGTTGGGAAGGATACCAGGCTGTCGGGATATATGATCGAAAATGCCCTGGCAGCAGGGATATGCTCCATGGGTGTGGATGTCCTTCTGGTGGGACCGCTGCCGACTCCGGGCATCGCCTTTATTACTACCTCCATGCGTGCCGATGCCGGAGTGGTGATCTCCGCTTCCCATAATCCCTTTCAGGATAACGGGATCAAAATTTTCTCACACGACGGCTTCAAGCTTCCGGATAAACTGGAAGCTGATATCGAAGATCTGATTTTTTCCCAGAAGATGGCGGCACTCAGACCGGTTGCCGAGGAAATCGGGCGGGCAAAACGTATTGATGATGCCAAGGGCAGATATATTGTCTTTCTGAAAAATATATTTCCTAAAAAGTATACCCTTGAGGATTTGCATATCGTCCTTGATTGTGCCAACGGCGCCACCTACGGCGTTGCCCCCCATGTTTTTGAAGAACTCGGGGCCAAGGTGACAACGCTTGGGGTGAGCCCTGACGGCAAGAATATCAATCATCAGTGCGGAGCCCTGCATCCGGAACTGATGGCTGCAAAGGTCAAGGAGACTGGTGCTGATATCGGTCTGGCTCTTGATGGTGATGGGGATCGGCTTATCGTCTGTGACGAAAAGGGACGGGTGGTGGGTGGTGATCATGTTATGGCAGCCTGTGCCCAGGACCTTATGAAAAAGAGAAAGCTGAAGAAAAAAACGCTGGTTACCACTGTTATGTCAAATATGGGGCTGGAAGTGGCCATGGCCAAGATGGGCGGAAAAATGGTGCGCACCAAAGTGGGCGACCGTTACGTGGTCGAAGAGATGCGCAGGAAAGGGTACTCATTCGGCGGTGAACAATCCGGTCACCTGGTCTTCCTTGATCATATCACCACCGGAGATGGAAACCTCGCTGCTCTGCGCCTCCTGGCAATCATGAAAAAACGGCAGAAGCCCATGTCCGAGCTGGCAAAAGTCATGGAATCCTATCCCCAGGTCCTGAAAAATGTGCGCACCGCCAGTAAGCTCGACCTTGACCTTGTCCCGGATTTTCAATCGACCATTCAGAAAATGGAAAAGAAATTAGGGAAAACCGGCCGCATTCTGGTGAGACCATCAGGAACCGAACCGGTGATCCGGGTGATGGTGGAAGGAGAGAATGAAAAACTTATCAACCAGATGGCAGATGAGTTAGCAGGATTGATTGGTAAGGTTAATCCTGTCTGAAACTGGTGAAACGTTGGACTCTCATAGAGAGTGGAGTAGCTTTTGAGGATTTCTTTGGGAATATCGAAGTGAAGAGGCTGCCACTGGAGTTAACACAGGTGCTTGGCAACACTTTAGAGGATAAGTATATTCTGATTTGGTTGAAGAGAATATCGAGGGATTAATGAACAGACATAATATCGCTGTAATAGGTACCGGTTATTGGGGAAAAAATCTGGTACGTAATTTTAATAATCTGGATGCACTGCATACGATATGCGATACAAATACTGAAACACTTAAAACTTTTGTTCAACAATATCCTCTGGTAAGGGGGGTGAGTTCTTTTGGTGAGATTTTGACCAGTAAGGAGATCCAGGGAGTCGCTATCTCCACTCCTGCTGAAACGCATTTTGAATTGGCCCGTGAAGCCCTTCTTGCCGGTAAGGATGTCTATATTGAAAAACCTCTCTGTCTCTCAGAGCAGGATGGACGTGAACTCAATAAATTTGCGGAACAAAATAAACGTGTTTTAATGGTTGGCCATCTGTTGTGGTATCATCCGGTTGTCTTGGAACTGAAAAAGATGATTCATGCCGGAGAGCTGGGCCGGATACAGTATATCTATTCCAATCGTTTGAATCTTGGAAAACTTCGCCGGGAAGAAAATGTTCTTTGGTCCTTTGCTCCCCACGATATCTCAGTGATTCTTGGCCTTCTCGAAGAAATGCCTGAATTTGTTCAGGCCCAGGGAGGAAATTACCTTCACCAGCAGATTGCTGACACCACTGTTACACTCCTTGATTTTCCCAGCGGGGTGAAGGCTCATATCTTTGTTTCCTGGCTTCACCCCTTTAAAGAACAGAAGCTGGTGGTAGTCGGCGAAAAGGGTATGGCAGTCTTTGATGACACGGCTCCCTGGTCCGGGAAGTTGATGGTTTACCCCCATAGTGTTGAATGGAATGACAATATTCCTGTGGCAAACAGGGCTGAAGGTCGGTCTGTGACGGTGATAGAGGAAGAGCCATTGCGTGCCGAATGCAATCATTTTCTCCAATGTATAGAAAACAGGCAGCGGCCAAGAACTGACGGAGAGGAGGGGTTACGGGTGCTGAAGATCCTTAATCGTTGTCAAGAGGCACTGGAAAAACGTTGTAGAGTCTGTGTTGATAAAAAAGAGAAGATTAGCGGCAGTGATTTCTTTATTCATCCGACAGCGGAAGTCGATGAGGGAGTGAGCCTGGGAAGTGGGACTAAAGTTTGGCATTTCAGTCATCTCCTGGCCGGTGCCCGAATCGGTAATAATTGTTCATTAGGTCAAAATGTAGTTATTAGTCAGAATGTGATAATTGGTGACGGTTGTAAGATTCAGAATAATGTGTCAGTCTATGAGGGAGTGGTCTTGGAGGACAATGTATTCTGTGGTCCTAGCATGGTTTTTACCAATGTTATTAATCCTCGTTGTGAGTTTCCAAGAAAGGATGCCTATAAGCCAACTCTAGTAAAAAGAGGGGCAAGCCTGGGTGCAAATTCTACTGTAGTCTGTGGTCATACAATAGGGGAATATGCCTTTATCGGAGCAGGTGCGGTTGTTACAACCGATGTCCCTAATTTTGCTCTGATGGTTGGTAATCCTGGCCGTCAAGTTGGTTGGATCAGTCGGTATGGCAAACGCCTTGAACTTCCTCTGGATGGAGATGGTGAGTTTGTGTGCCCATACACCGGAGAATGTTATCAACTCTGTGATGGCGTGGTGACGGTAGCAGCGACGGTATGAATCAATGAGAGGAAAACTGTCGTGGAATGGGGCAATGTATGTGGTACCTTCTTGCAGAAATTGTTTCTGTCGCTTTTGTGTGTAACTTATTAGAATTGAAAACTCTTTTGTCTAGTGAAGGGAATGTGACCTATGCAGGGAAATAATAAAACGATTGAAGTGACTATTCTTCTTCCCGCATACAACGAAGAACTGAGTCTTGGTGAAACAATTCAAAAGCTTAAGTCACTCTATCCTGATTTTGAAATTTTGGTAGTAGACGATGGCTCGACAGATCATACCATGCAGGTTGCCATGGATGCTGGGGCAAATGTTTGGCCGCATCCATATACTATGGGCAAGGGTGCTGCTGTAAAAACAGGTTTACGTTGTGCCAAAGGTCAGTGGGTACTCATGATGGATGCTGATAGTGAGTACAATCCAGATGATATTAGCAGGCTTCTGGAGTTTAAAGATAACTACGACATGATTGTTGGGGCAAGAAGTAATCTCTCCTCAAAACCACTACATCTTGGTATCGCTAATAAGATATACAATCGATTCGCATCGTATATTACAAAATTTAATATTCAGGATCTGACTTCCGGGTTTCGAATAGTTAAAATTAAAACTGCAAGACAATTTATTTATTTGTTACCGAATACCTTCTTGTATTCATCTACATTAACGTTAGCGTATCTTCGAAGTGGACGTAGTGTGAAGTATGTGCCAGTGGAAACAATGGTAGGAAAGGAGAAAGATACAATCAGATTATTACCAAATAGTTTGCGTTTTTTTCTCACCATTGTTCAGACGGCTACGATTTTTTCTCCGCTTCGAATTTTTCTGCCTATCAGTGGGGTTCTTTTTTTGACGGGTTTGTTTTATTACCTGTACACGTTCATCGCATATGCTCGTTTTACTAATATGTCAGCTCTACTTTTTAATACTTCCATTATTATTTTAATGATGGGACTCATTTCAGAGCAAATAACACAGATGCGCTATGATAAGGTCGAGTAGAGGTGCCTCCTCATTCAACGTCTATGAGCAATCTTGATATGAAAAATTATACAGAATCTCTTCCCAGGGTATCTCAATTTCCTAAACGGGTAACATTGGAATTAACAAACAGCTGTAATCTTAACTGTGTTTTTTGTCCAAGAAAGCATATGGACGGACATCTTGGTTATATGTCCCGAGAACTGGCGGAAAAGCTCATAGATGAAATGGCTGATAATTTGCCTGTAACTATGGTGCCATTTTTTCGTGGAGAGTCCTTGCTACACCGGCACTGGTACGAGATTCTTTCTTATGCCAAACAAAAAGGAATTGGCCCAATTCAATTTACGTCAAATGGGACTCGACTTAATAAAGACGCAGCAGAAAAAATTCTCGATTTAGAGATTGAATTTATTTCATTTTCTTTAGATACCATTGACGCAACCCTCTATGAAAGCACTCGGCTCGGAGCTAAGTATGAGAAAGTGTTAGATAACATTTTGCAGTTTTTGGATTTAAAGAAAAAGAGAAATGCAAAGTTGCCTCAGGTCCAGATAAGTGCGGTAGAAACTGAGCAGCATAAACCAGGAATGAAGGATTTTATCCAATACTGGCAACCCAAGGTAGATCGGGTGCGTGTCTATGTTGAACATTCTTCCTCTGATCATCCGGGAACAATCGATGCGCCACTTCCCAGTTTTTCTAAACGATTGCCCTGTCATAAACCATTTGAAGATCTGATTGTTCTTTGGGATGGTAACATTGCTCTATGTAATCATGATTGGACTAGAGAAAAGAATAGATCAATTGGAAATGTCAGTAGCCAATCAATTGTATCTGTCTGGAATTCTGAAAGATATCAATACATTCGTATTATGCATGAAAACGGAATACTCGACAAGGAACCACTTTGCGCCCATTGTGATCACTGGAAAATGTTTTATCTGGACGAAGGATATCTCGGTCAATTGTATACCAAGGAGGAGCGCTGATGGCCCCGCTACCGCCCAAGAGAATAATTCCAATCTCACAGCCCGCTCTGGGCGAGGAGGAATGGCAGGCACTCAGGGAACCTGTTCTCAGTGGTTGGGTAACTCAGGGTCCAAAGGTGGCAGAGTTTGAACGACAATTTTCCAAACATCACCGAGTAAAACATGCAATAGCTGTATCCTCATGCACCACAGGTTTACATCTTGCGTTATTAGCAATGGGAGTTGGTCAAGGCGATGAAGTCATCGTACCGGCGTTTACCTGGATTGCAACTGCCAACGTAGTTTTACATTGTGGCGCAACTCCAGTTTTTGTAGACATTGACAGATTAACTTACAATCTTTCTTTAGCAGAACTTGTTCAAAAAGTAACTGCCCGGACAAAGGTTGTTGTCCCGGTGCACCTATTTGGCAGATGCTCCGATATAGCTGCTATTCGTGCGCTATTACCAGCTGATGTGAAAATTTTAGAAGATGCTGCCTGTGCTGTTGGCGCAAGCCTTAGAGGTATTCCTGCAGGTTCTCAAGGTGATGCGGCTGCTTTTTCTTTCCATCCTCGAAAAGTGATTACAACCGGGGAGGGTGGCATGGTAACAACCAATAATGATGAACTTGCTGAAATAATGAATCAGTTAAGAAATCATGGAGCTACCGTTTCTGAAGAACAGAGACATATAGGCCCTAAACCTTATATACTGCCAGACTTCAATCTCCCTGGATATAATTATCGAATGACCGATTTACAGGGTGCTATCGGTGTTGTCCAGCTGAGTAAATTAGAAGCACTTATTAAAGAGCGCTCAAAATGGGCTAACTGGTACAAGCAACGTTTGTCCTGCATTGAATGGTTACGGTGCCCAGAAGAGTCTATAGATGGTAATGATTCATGGCAGGCTTATGTAGTCTATGTATATCCGGATAAATCTCCAATGACACGTAATGACATTATGGAAATACTGCTGGGTAAAGGTATTGCAACACGTCCGGGAACTCATGCTGTCCACATGACGAACTTTTATCGACGCAAATTTAATATTCGACCAGAACAATTTCCCAATGCTATGGACTGTGATGGGCAAACCATTGCAATTCCACTTCACAACAATATGTCTGCGCAGGATTATGAATATGTCGTTGAACAACTCAAGTCAATTTAATGCACTAATACCTCATTGGTTTCTGGATCTTCTAGGTTGTGAGGAGATTCCTGACGAGGGGCAAGAGGTAACTGTTGGAACTCAGACGTTTGTTTTTAGAGACGGAATACTGAGGCAACAACTTGAATCATCGAGTAAGCAGAGACAAACAGACGAAACCTTTGGTTATAAATGGCATAAGCGAGACACTTTCGAATCTGATGCAAGCTTGAAAAGAATGGGGGAGTGGCTGCGAGAACGCTACGGCAACGTTTCAGAGTTCGATTGGCTCAATAATGCGAATAAACCCTTAATCCTAGACGCAGGTTGTGGTGCTGCAATGTCTGCATTAGAACTCTTCAGGCCGATTATCAATAAAATAAAATATATTGGGGTAGATATATCAGCGGCAATAGATGTTGCAGCCAAACGTTGCTTAGAAAAGAACCTTGATGCTGCCTTTTTACAGGCAAACATAACCAAGCTTCCATTTCCTTCACAATCAATAGATGTAATCTTTTCTGAAGGGGTGCTTCATCATACTGATTCAACTAGAGATGCTATTTTTTCCTTATCGCCTTTACTGAAACAAGGAGGTAGATTTATGTTTTATGTCTATCGAAAAAAAGGTCCGATTCGGGAATTCTCAGATGATTTTATACGTGAAGCTATTCAAGATCTGCCTCCGCAAAAAGCATGGGAAGCAATGATGTCACTTACCAAGCTTGGCAAAGCACTGGGGGAATTAAATGTTCAAGTTGATGTGCCAGAAGATGTGACTTTGTTGAATATACCAGCAGGTCGGATTGATATACAGCGCCTTTTCTACTGGCATGTATTTAAAGCCTATTACCACTCAGAACTGAATTTAGAAGAGATGAACCATATAAATTTTGATTGGTATGCCCCAGCGAATGCCCACAGGCAAACTCCGGAAGATGTTCGAACGTGGTGTAATAATGCAGGACTTGATATTGAACATGAACAGATAGAACAGGCAGGCATAACAATAATTGCTCGAAAAACAAACAGAGAAGTGATGCAATAATGTGTGGAATTGCTGGGATTTTCAACCTTACTGGCGAACCAGTATCACCAGTAAGTCTTCGGAATATGACCGATGCCATTGCCCACCGTGGTCCAGACAGTGAAGGGTTCTATATCGATAGTTTTATTGGACTCGGTCATCGGCGTCTGGCAATTCTTGATCTTTCACGAGCCGGGCATCAGCCCATGGCTTCAGATGATGGAAAATTTGTTTTGTCATATAATGGCGAAATATACAATTATCAGAAGATTCGTGTTCAACTTGAGGATCGTGGTCATCGCTTTCATTCTCAAACGGATAGTGAAGTGGTGCTCCATGCCTATATCGAATGGGGGCCGGCATGTGTAACCCATTTCAACGGCATGTTCGCCTTTGCAATCTGGGATAAATCCAGACAGCACCTTTTTTTAGCCCGCGACCGGTATGGTATAAAGCCATTATATTATACATTCTGCAATAATAGCTTTTTTTTTGCTTCTGAGCAAAAGGCACTTCTGACTCACTCAAAGATCAAGAAAGAAATCGAGCTTGAGGCGTTACTCGAATATTTAACCTTTCAAAATATTTTCACCAATAAGACTTTGCTAAAAGGGATAAATCTATTCCCTCCTGGCAGTTGGGCCACAATCAAACTTGGTGAAATTTGCTCTGAGTTGTCGCCAACCACTTACTGGGATTATGACTTTCGCCAACCTGACCAGTCCGCCAGTGAAGATGAGTATTTTGAGGAACTGGATCGTCTCTTTCAGCAAGCGGTCACCAGGCAACTGATTAGCGATGTACCGGTTGGGGCCTATCTCAGTGGAGGCATGGATTCCGGGGCCATAACTGCCATTGCTGCAAAACAAGTACCTTGGATGGCTTCTTTTACCTGTGGTTTTGATTTACACTCCGCCTCTGGACTGGAGCTTGCTTTTGATGAGCGGGAGAAGGCGGAATATATGTCATACCTATTTAAAACTGAACATTATGAAATGGTGCTGAAAGCGGGCGACATGGAACGGATCATTCCCAAGCTCGTATATCATCTCGAAGAACCAAGGGTGGGACAAAGCTATCCAAATTACTATATTGCCCAGCTTGCCTCAAAATTTGTCAAAGTTGTTCTTGCCGGAACCGGAGGAGACGAATTGTTTGGTGGCTATCCATGGCGCTATTATCGTGCTGTGGTGAATGATGGGTTTGAGGATTATATTGATAAATATTATCTGTTTTGGCAACGCCTTATCCCCAATAAGATTATCCATGAAGTGTTTTCTCCGGTGTGGGATGGGGTGAAGCACGTCTGCACCAGAGATATTTTTCGGGATGTATTTAAACATCATGCTAGCAACTTAGAGCGACCTGAGGATTATATTAACCACTCACTTTATTTTGAGGCCAAAACCTTTCTCCATGGTCTTTTAGTAGTGGAAGACAAACTAAGTATGGCCCACGGTCTGGAAAACAGGGTGCCGTTTTTGGACAATGATCTGGTCGATTTTGCCATGCAGGTACCAATCTCTATGAAACTAGGTAATCTAGGGAAAGTTGTTCGATTAAACGAAAATGAGCCAGGATTGAAAACGCAAAAATATTTTCAGAAATCCAAAGATGGAAAATTATTACTACGTAAAGTGATGCAACGTTACATTCCTGATACTATAACTGATTGTCCTAAACAAGGTTTTGCTGCTCCGGATGCCACCTGGTTTAAGGGGGAAAGCCTTGATTATGTGAGGAAATCCTTGTCAAACAACACTGCAAAAATTTATGATTATTTAGACTTCGATACGGTACAAAAACTAATAAATGAACATTTGGGTGGACAAAAAAATAGGCGTCTCTTGATGTGGTCCCTGTTGAATATTGAGGAATACTTTAAGCAATATTTTGCTGATAACGTATTGGAATAATCCTAGTTACC
Source organism: Pseudomonadota bacterium (assembly GCA_018820855.1). Lineage (GTDB taxonomy): Bacteria > Desulfobacterota > Desulfobulbia > Desulfobulbales > Desulfocapsaceae > Desulfocapsa. Next base: position 13,899 of record JAHJNL010000077.1, read on the forward strand.
CTGAAGTCCTTTTAAATATAATGGATGAAAAATTACTCAATCAAATAAAAATTCTATATAATTCTCTGTCAAAGCAAATGAGACAACGTTTTAATCGGCACGTTTCTTTTGGTGATCTTATAACGGATCGTTATGAAACTGCACGAAGATATGGTTTTGCAGAGGGCGTTTCCTGCTATGACAATGTGTTAATAATAGGTGATGTGAAGGTAGCGCATAACACGTGGATAGGCCCCAATGTAATTCTCGACGGAGGTGGAGGGCTTGAAATTGGTTCATATTGTTCTATTAGTGCTGGAGTACAAATTTATACTCACGATACAGTAAAGTGGGCTACCTCACAAGGAAAGCAAAGCTCAGAAGCCGCTCCAGTTAAAATAGGTTCCGGTGTGTATATCGGCCCTCAGTCAGTTATTCAAAAAGGTGTAACCATTGGAGATGAGGCCATAATCGGGGCGATGTCGTTTGTAAATAGGGATATCCCTCCTGGCATGCGAGCATGGGGGATTCCAGCTAGAATCCATCCCATTTAGGTCTCTTTTTGATTTAACTTCGTCATTTTTTTTCTGAGTAAAAAAAATGAGAGAAGACAGGCGATTACGTCAAGTAGAGAAGTGGAGATAGCCACACCTTTCAGGCCTATCAGATTCAAAAACAATAGATTAAATAAATAATTTAATCCACAAAGTAATAAGGCAATTTTGGCTAGCGTTTTAATTTCACGGAGAACTAAAAATGCTTTTGATAAAATGTAATAGCCCGCAAGCATTGGGACTCCCGTTAAGTACCAAAAAAGTAATTTTTTTAGATCTTCTAGATTGGCAGGGGTGAATTTTTCGGAAAAGAAAACGAGAGAGACAATTGAATCAAGAAATAAAATCATGGCTACAACTATCACGACAGCACCAATAATTACACCAATACATATTTGTTTTACCTGCTTAAATTGCAAAGAAACCTTCTGCTGCAAGTGCTGGTATGACCATTTTCCTAGAAGCATTGTCAAGATTCCCCCGAACAATAAAACAGGGAATCCTCTGAGTCTTCCTGCATAATCCACTAACGTCGCACTTCCTGGCCCCATTCCTCCCACCATGGCCAAATCAACAGCTATATTAATAAAAGATACTGTTAAAGCAAAGCTCATCCATCCAACTTCACGAGTTATTGACGAGAAGGGATTGCCAATGAGACTATTTTGCTGGGATGAAACAGGGGAAATTATTTCGAGGGTATTTGCTCCTAAAACAACCAATCTGAAAATCTCACCAGTCAAAAAAGCAATGGCAAGACAGAAAACAGTGTCACATGAGGGAAGTAATAAAAAGGGAATTATGCCGATAGCACGGAGAGATAAATGAATAGTTGGCAGGGAAAAACATTGTTTGAATTGCAACCAGCTTGAGAGAAAAGAAGACAAAAGGGCCAGAAGGGGTTGTACTCCTAGAGAAATGCATATGAAAATTGCATATAGCCAACTATGAGGAATTGCAAATCCTAGTCTTGGGGCTATCCATAAACCAGAAATCAGTGAAATGATTATCACCAGAAGAGTAGCATACACCCCCCCAAATATTGTACGCTTTAGAAGCGTTGGTATTAACTCACTTTTAATACTGTAAAAAAAAGGGACTAAAACGCTTTCGACTGATTGGATAAATATTCCAACAATAAAGTAGACTATCGAATAGACTAAGAAAAACCAGTCAGTTTCCTGACTGGCACCAAACTTATTAGCAATAAGCCAGAAAAGCAGAAAATTGAGAGCTCTGCCGCCAATGTTCAGTATGGTGAGATATATTGCCTGTGAGTGCATTAGGGTAGCAACATATGCCAATAATTAAGAATTATACTGGTTTTTTGCTTGTATGATTTTATTAAATGCTTCAAGGTATAGGCTGCCACCCAGCTGGGTATTAGAAAAATATTTACCTACTTCCTTGTTCATATTGTTTACTAGTTGTGTTTGCTTTGTAGGATCACCAGCTAACTCAATAATTATTTTTGTTAATGATTCCACATCATGCGGCTTTATCATGATGGCATTATAGTTATTCCGCCATGGAGTCTCCTGATTGTCCCAATTGTTGATCAGAATTTGTGGTTTGCCGGATATGTTGAATTCTTGACTGACTCCGTTGAATGCAATCCCACCAGCCCCTAAATCACATTGATGGATATAATCCATGACATTGTTTTTACCGCCAAGCAAGCTGACATGTTCTATCAGGTCAAACTTGCTGATCAAGTAATGCATTTCTTTAAGTACATCTTTTTCACCAGTACCAATGTAAAAAAGATGGAAATTAAGAGATGCTTTTTTTAAGTAGTTGGAAACTCGAATCAAATCAAATATGGGCAGATTGTTATTGTCAATTTTATGCCTAACAAGTCTGCCGACGTATAAAATTATAAATGGATCTGTCTTGTTAACTAAACAATTTTGCATATCTTGTGGAATGGCAGAGGAATGAGTTGTGTTAACAATCAACGGGAGCTTGATATAGTTACCCGCAAACTTTTTTCTGTTTTCATTACTCCAGCGTTGTACCCCAAAACAGTCAATTATGGCGTCAACATGTTTGTGGATAAATTTATTAACAACAGTAGGCAGTAACCTGATGTCACTCCCCCTTGCAGTTGTAACGATTTTTGTTTTGAATAACCATTTTGCAGGCAACGCTAATAAGGCCGTTACGGTCCATTGGGCATGAATGATATCAGCCCATCTGGCATGTCTTGAGATGAGAAAGGAGAAAAAAAACAAAAGAAAAGGAATTTGGATTTTGCCTAATATGGATTTGTTGTCATAGAGTGGTTTTCCGGCCTGTTTTAAACATTGTAAACCATTTGGCCAAAAATAATTAAACCGTATTATCTGTATCCCAAGTTGGATTGTTTCCTTTTTAACAGCTCCGGCATAGTGCGGAGTTAATACTTTTACGTTTGCTCCGTTTTCTGCATAAGCAATTGCCTCTGCAAGGACAAAATTCCCATCGTATATCCCATCGCGAGGAGAAGGAAAGCTGAATGTTGTGATGAGGATATTCATTTGCAAGGGCAATTCTGATAACCAGTAAGTTAACGAAGGTCTTTATTGTATTCCATGTCAAACCACATGGCAAAAAAGAGGGATTGGAGTCCTGAAATGAAAAGAAATGATGCGAAAAGAGCACTTGTCGGGGCAATGCCGCTACCAGTTAGGCGTAATATAAGTAGATAGATTCCAAAAAAGAAACCACTTGGAGTCAGTAGCAACCCCAGGAGATAAAAAAAGAGAAGGGGATGAAAATCTCTTATAACATACTTTTCAAACATTCTTTTCCAAAAACCTTTACATAAAAGCCAAGGGATAGAGAAGATAACTTTTTTGATCTTGATGCCTGATTTTTCACCGACATTGTAGACAGGTCTTATGGAAATATCACGAACCCGAAAGTGGCCAATGTTGAGCTTGATGAGCAGATCGTTTGGCATTCCATAACGAGGGTATATTGATTCAATGTTAATGCTTTTCAGGGCAATGAGAGAGATTGCAGTATAGCCACTTTGAGAATCGGCAACGTGCCAGTAGCCGGATGCTATTTTGGTAAAAAGGGAGAGGAATGAGTTTCCTATGTATCTGTATTTAGGTATCATTTCCCATGACTCACCGCGAAAAAGACGGTTGCCTTTTGTATAGTCGCACTCTCCGGCACACACCGGTTCAACAATTCTTGATAAATCGGCAGGGTCCATTTGAAAGTCAGCTGCCATGACAGCTGTAACATCTATATGGTGGTCTCTAGCCCATAGATACCCAGTGGCTATCGCCTTTCCAACACCTCCATTATGCTTATGTTGTATAAGGGTGACATTCGAATGAGTTTGTTGGATTTTTGTTATGACAGTTATTGTATTGTCCGTGCTACAGTCATCAACAACAATAATGTGGTCGACAAAATCAGGCATAGTTTGAATTACTTTGCCGACGAGGTGTTCTTCGTTGTAGGCAGGAATTACAACGGAAATAGTTTTTTTGTTAAACATAGTTTTAGTCCGGTAACTGTCCTTAATTTTTAACAGATGATGACGATGTCTCAATTGAAGACATGGAGTATTCTTTGAATGTATCTAATCGTTTTATATGCGTTTTAACTAAATAATACCATGTTCTTTTTTTTCGCATCATTGAGTGTATTGATTGTTTTCAGGAGCAAGTCAGAGGTGGCTCTCTTTGTTGGGGCAGAGTCATACGTTTTTTAGACAGCGTTCTGAGGCTTCTCGCTTTGCCGGAGGAAGATCACTGGTTTGATAATGGCCGTATTTTCTAAGGAAAGTCAACCCATAATTTCTTCAAAAAGAGGAGGTTGTGGTTTCCTGTGACGGCTCTACACAGTAGTTCGTGGTCTCTTTTTGTTTTTGTAGGTCTTGTTCAATAAGATCAATGGCGGCATTATATCCTTCTCTAATGAACGGTTCAATATGGTGAATGTCGGGGTAGGTAACTCCTGCTGCTGCGTTTTCTTTTACCTCTTGGATCCAATCGCATAGAGGGGTTTGCTTGGCGAACAGGATTTGACCAAGTTGCTGCGCTGTCTTTTCCTGTTGAGGTTCTGTTTGCAGAACGGCTTTATAGAGAAGATAGATTAGGTCATTGTTGTCAATTGGCACTTGGTGAAAAAGGCGTGTAGCCTCTTGAGTATCATTCTGCGCAAGGGCGACACCGATGAGATTTAGTGAAAGTATAGGTAGATTTTGTATTTTAATACCAGCCTCAAGGGTGGCTTTAGCTTTGTCATATTGTTTTTTCTGATGATACAGGCGGGCAAGCATATTATATAGTTTGGCATCGTTCATCTTGAGTTGGAGAGCGTTGACGTAGTATTGTTCTGCATGCTCGACGTCTCCTTCAAGGTAATACATATAACCGAGGTTGGCATGGGCTTGCGGTTCATTTTGGAAGTATCTGATACTTTCGCCGTAGAGCTGTAAGGCCTTGTTTTTGTTGCCTAGCTTGCTGTGTAACCCGCCGGCATTATAATAAAGTAGACTGATCTGATACTTTTCATAACGATCAGGGAATTGTTTAACGAGATTCTCTGCCAGTTTTAACTCTTTTTTTGCCTTGTCGAATTCTTGGGTTTTCATGTATTCAATTGCCAAAGAGATTCTGGGTCGTATATTTTGGGGTGCTTTGATAACGGCATCTTCAAGCAGGGATCGTTGACTGCGCCAGTCTTCATTTCGCAACCAGGCTGTTGCACCCTCACCAATTAAGAGAAAAAGCATGGCAAGCGTCACCAGTGTTTGCATGAATCGTCGTCTGTGCATGATATAGTATGCTCTTCCCTGCAAAATTAGGCAGGCAAAGGCCAGAAAAAGAAACATGGAAGGGAGATAGTTTCTATGTTCAAAGTACAGTTCCAGGCCGAGAAAACTTGATTCGACCAGATGGTTGATGAAAAAAAAGAGGATGGCAAAACTGACAAGTTTGTAACGCGTCCGTGCCCAGAGGGAAAAAGACAGAAGCAGGATCAGCAGCAGGATGGAGAATAGGGTGGTGACAGGGGAAAAAAGACCTGTGGATGCAAGGATATCGGACTCATGTGCCAAGTACGTATTGACTGGTAGGAGTATGAGTCCCAGGTACTGCACGATTATCCTGGATTCTGTCAGTAAACGTTCTCCCATGGTAAAGGGGCGATGGGCATAAGGGGTAAGTAAATAATCGAGAATACCTCCTTCTTGCATGGTTAGAAGGGTCAGGAGTGAAACGACAATGAAGAGGAGGCATAAGAACAGGGTAAAGATTTTTCTTTTTCTGGTTAAAGGAAAAAATACGAGTTCAAAGCAGAGGATGGCAAGGGGGAGAAGAACTGCATTTTCTTTTGAAAAAACACCTAGCAGCCATGAAAAAAGGGCGAGTAGTGTAAAGAGAAGGCGCACGCTGGTTTGACGGCTGAAACGGAAGCGGCAATAGCAGTAAAAACCAATAACATAGAACATTGCAGCCATAGAGGCCATACGTTGCACAATATAGGTCACTGCCTGCACCTGGATAGGATGGATGGCCCAGAGAGTGGCGGCGAGCAAGGCGGTGTCTAAGCCATCCGGCAAGGAAAGAGTTTTGCCGCGCACTCCTTCAATGTTCAGGAGGAGTTGGCAAAAGAGGAGATAGAGAAACCAGGCGGTGATACAGTGGATTGCTATATTGGTAAGGTGGTAACTGAAGGTGTTAAGGCCGGAGAAATAATAATTGAGGGCAAGCGTCAGTCTTGAAATTGGTCTGGAGAGTTTCTTTTCACTTGCCAGGGGCAATTGGCCCGTTTTTTTTATCTTTTCCCATGTCAACTCGTTGAGATGACTGTTTGTGTTATCGATAATGTTTGGATAATCGTCGAAATGAAATGGAGCGTGCAAGGAATTGGAATAACACAGGGAAATTATTATCCCAAGCAGGAGACAGTGGACGATTTTACGGTAACTGGTTGGCATTGAAATTATGTATTATTCGGCTGGTTGGCTGACACTGGGGCGGGTTGAGCGTGTGGACCTGCTTTATTCCATTCTGGAATGCAGTTGTCCCTGGCTGCTATCAAGGGCAACTGGATGTTACCGGTAAGGAGTGAATTGGTTGGAAGATACTCTTGCCAGACAATAGCTTGTGTTTAGCTTTCAATTTGGGTTACCAGCCGAAACTATTCGGGCCTTTTAGCCCATCTGATTGTAACCACGGAATCAGTACATCGCCGCCAACGTGGCCACGCATGGGTGTGGCAAATACGGTGAAGGCGGTTTGCGGTTGGCTGATAGTGATCTGGTAATTATAGTTCAGTTCGTTGCCTAAGTTTGCTATTGCGCCGATTCTGCCTCCATGATTAAAGGTTGTAAGAATATTCCCTGCGTTATCACAGGTATACGTGTATACCCCAATTGCTCCATAATTGCCATTTTCCGCATAGAATGTTTCCAAGGCTAAGCCAATGGCTGGTAAATTGGCCTTGGCCTCTGAGCGGGCGGCTTTCTTTTGAATTCCCAGATAGGCAGGAATGGCAATGGCGGCCAGAATAGCTATTATCGCCACGACGATCATTAATTCGATAAGGGTAAATCCATCTTGGCTTCTTCTTTGCTCTTTTCTGTTCATAGGAAGTCTGGATCCAAGGTGAAAGCTGATAGTGTTTCTCTTCAGAGCATTATCAGAGTAGAAAGGAAAAGCAGCTGAAACCCACAAAGTCATCCTTTGCCAGGATGACTTTGTGGGTGGACAATAGGATTGGTGCTTCAGATAACCTTAGTCAACGGAAATAGAATCTTGAGTGAGGGTTACACCAGTTATGTCTAAACCAGTCATAATAACTCCACGACCATTATTTACCGTACTCAAAGTGATCTGTCCTGTTCCTGCACTGGCTACTACGGCAATAGTAAACAATCCCTTTCTTGACCAGGGAGACCAGATTGTGCCACCACGTTTATTGTAAAATGCGGCAATAAATTCAGCGGGGGCGAGTGCCAAGGTGGCAGAAGGTGCTTCAGTTGCTCCTACAATGCCGTCACCATTTTGATCAACAACACCTAATTCCTGGGTAAGAGCAGTCTGAATGAAATTATGGAGTTCACTCTTGCTTGATGAAACACCTTCTTCGATAGCTCTTCTCTTGGCTTTTTCCTGCATACCGAGAAAGTTGGGGATGGCAATGGCTGCCAGGATGCCGATAATGGCAACAACGATCATAAGCTCGATAAGGGTGAAGCCTTTTTCGTTACTTTTGTTACGATACTTCTTAAGTAGGTTGTTCATCTTTTCCTCCATAGGGGGGTTAAGGGTGACTTGCTGGTTAACGTACGAGATCTCATTCTGTTTTTTATGTTACAAAAAACGTGCCATGAATGTCAAGGCGAGCATGAGAAAAAAATGTTTGGTAATTACTTGAAATAGAATGAGGTTATTTGTCGTTGTTTGAGTACCCATCTTTCTGGGAGAGGAATATCGAAATTAAAAGGCGCACATGGTGACATTTATTGTCACCATGTGCGCCTTTTTTTGTCAGCTATGTTTTTTTGACAGGGATCAGTTCTTCCAGACTCCATTATCACGTGTTAGTATGGATGGTTTTTCTTCCTCACGTTTTTCTTTTACCACTGGGGCTGCGCTTTTGATCAGCCATAGTGATTTGATCTCCATGGCCTCGGAAACAAGGAGTGCCCCTACCTGATCTCTTTCGGAAAAAGCGGCTAATGAGGTGCTGCCTTTTGGGGTATGGAATGAGGTGGATGCTCTCAATTCGTAACTGAGATCATTGATGATCACTCGATTTTCATCTATCATGTCCAGGCTCCCCTGGACATCAAATACCTCAGGGTAACCTGGATAAAGGGGTTGCAATTCACCGGCAAGCGTGCTGCAGGTGATAAACCACGAAAGGAAGAGAACTGTGACTGCTGTATATATTATTTTCATTATGCTACTCCTTGTCTTGTGTACGATAGTGCAGGGGCGCGATAGAGTTCATGCTAGCGCTCACGCCAGTAATAAACCCCGTCTTTCTCTTTGGTTTCCCAGACTATTTCCGTGGTTCCGGCAGAACTACTGAATATCTTGAGCTCTCGTGGGTTGTCTGGGTCTCCAACAATAACAGGGGTGTGCAGCATGCCGCTGAACATCCTTCCGCTCGGTGCCACATCTCCAACACCATCACCATCAAGGTCGAGCATATCATTGTCATCTATAATACCATCACCGTTGATATCAAATGAGGGAGAACTCAATCTGCTGCCGTCAACGGCATCTATTTCGTGCAGGATCGAATTACCGCCACCACTGCAGGGGGAATCATCCGGAATAAAGGAGATGATGATGGCCTTGCCGTCGCGGATAATAACATTTTTGATCACTCTCTCGCCGGCCAGAGCAGCTTCATCCGCCTCATCAATGGTGCCATCTTTGTCATTATCCACACCGTCACTGCCGCGGTGCAGACCAAAAGGAAGGTTGAAATACCAGCCTGCGTGCCCGATATCTTCCCCCGTCTCATCTATGCTTCCATCCAGATTGTTGTCGAGATTGTCAGATGCATAAGCCGTAGGGGATACAGGTACACATCTTTCCGGAACGCCTTTGCCATCGGTTTCATCGTCGTAACTGTCTATGAAGCTGTCGCTGTCATTATCGATACCATCGGAACAGGCCAGGTACCAGTTTATCGTGTTGTCGCTCAAGGTGCGAAGGTAGCTGCTTGCCGGGGCATAGTAGCGGAAATCAATTTCTGTTTGTTCAAGCAATTGAGCAGTTGTCAGGTTGCTCAGGGTATTGTCAGGCAGAAGAGTGCCTAAATAGGCTGACGGGTCGAGCCGTTTTTCACCAGCCTCATCAATGGAGCCGTCTTTATTGTTGTCAAGTCCATCAGAGTTGCCGGCTGTCGTGAGAGCATAGTCCCAAAGCCCATAAATGGTTTGTTGGCTGTGGTCATTGCGATCGTCTTCACCAAGGAATTTTCCGGTACCAAAGACAATCAGGTAACCGTCTTTGCCGTAGCTGGGATGATGCGTAACATCAGGAGCCGTGGTTATGGGTTGGCCGGTGGCGGTAAAAAGTGGTTGGGGCACGTCAATATGTCCGAGACCATCATCGTCTGCGGCGTCAATACGTATATACCCTGTCGGATTGTAATTGTCGGCACCAAAGACCACACCCCAATTGTCAGGGTTAGGATCGGTCAGGTCGAATTTCCAGAGATTCCCCTTGAGGTCACCGGCGTAGACGTAATCGACACGGTCGTCGTTGTTGATATCCACTACAGCCGTTTCAGAGAGGCCATTGGAGCCGGTGGCACCGGTATCAATTTTTCTTACCAAATTACCGGTAAAGGCATCAACGACATAGAGGACAGCAGATTCATTGACGCTCTCATAGCCATTGCCGAAGATTACGACCCAGGGCGAATCCGTAAGACTGAATTGTTCATTACGGGATTTGTATGACTTCACAATAAATGGAGCACTGTAACTGAATCCCATGTCATCGTCGGAACCGGTATAGACAAGTTCACCGGTTTCATCAACTGTACCATCTCCATCATTATCGATGCTATCACTATAGTTTTCATCGGCCTCATCAATGGTGCCATCGTCATCATTGTCGATGCTGTCACTGGACTGGTCCGCACCATAGGTGTAAGTGGGGACGGGAGGATACTCCCACATGACCATGTCACTCTCTGTGGTTGTGGTAGTTGTCAGCTGGGTTTCTGTTTGTGTGGCGGCCTTTTCAATGTTGGAAATATTCAAGGCATAGACTCCCTTGCCGCCTTTATTGAGGCCACCGACGAGCATGGTGAACTTTTTGGTTTCCCAGGCCTCGTCAACATGACCGTCTCCGTTGTTATCTACATTGTCGCTGTAATCTTCGTCATCGCCATTCAACCCTTCGTTGCAGTAAGTTCCAGGATTGAATACATTTTTGTTGCCGTCAAAGCAGCCGTCACCGTCATTGTCGACACCGTCGGCACTCTGGTCTGCAGCAAGGAAGTTCATCCGCTTATAGGATGGGGTGGCATCCACAAAAAACCTGTGTGTGAAATCGTTTTTGGTTAGGTCATGCAGCCGATAATAAATATGGTTGGGGAGATAGGCCATCATCTCAGAACCTGTGTTGGCATTAAAGGCGTGCAGCATCCCGTCATTGCCACCGGCAAAAATAACACCTCCTGTTTCACCAGTCTCATCGATGGTGCCATCACTATTGTTGTCTATATTATCACCGCCTGCATTTTCGGCCGGGACAAGCAGGGGGGCGGAATGGATAATGTCCCCAAGCATTTTATAACGACTTCTAAAACCAGTAATTTCATTGCCACGAATATAATCTACAGCATTGGTATCACGTAGCAGGGTGATCTGCTGGCTGTCGGAAAGGTTGGTATACCTGAAGGGTTGGCCTTTGCTTCCGTCAAAAGTTATAATTCTGCGACCGGTGTCCCAATTCTGGCTTTGCAATTTATCTTTTGCGTGCCATTTGACGTCACTCTCTTCTTTTAACACCTCTCCTGTGCTGGGGTTGATGGGGTAAGAAGTGACATCTCCTTCCCAGGTGCCACTGCTGTAACTTGACTGGAAAAGTGAAATATTGGACGTTAACTCATCACCATTAACCGATACCGAAGCGCCGGAGGCAGCTCTGGAGGAGATGTTGCTGAATAAGTCAGTTAAGGCAGTGACCAGAGCATCTGGATCTTTGGCGCTGAAAAATTCTCCGTGTCCACTTACTGCTGCATGCCACATGTCATCGATGTTTTCCCCCTCACAGGAATCGCAGGGTTTGGGCCAGGTCGGTGTCGGAGTTGTGGGGTCTAAAAAGTATGGGTCATCATAACAAGATGGGTTGTCGGGAGTACCGTCATTGTTCAGATCGAGCTTATTCAGCACACCATCCAGGCCAAAGGAAATGGCAAAGGTAACCATGTGCTGGGAGGTCAGAGTGTCATAGTTGTTGGTGGCTAATTCATTCGGCAAACCATCTGCCAAGTCGTCATTGTAGTAGCGCCAGGCTACGTCAGCAAGGGTGTTGTCCCATCCGTCCTGATATGGAGCACCTGCTGCACCGTTCTGGTTGCCGATTCCGGGTGAGGTTCCATTCCAATATCCGTCTGACATGACAATGGCATAGGTCTGTTGACAGGCACCACCTTTATTCTCAGGATAAAAGGGAGAGTTGCCCAGGTTGCCATCTTGGTTGTCGTCCTGGTCAAAATAGCGGCCGACATTTTGCAGGGCTGTTCGTAACGGTGTGTTGCTGCCGGAATTGACGCCATACAGATAATTAAGAAGATCATCACTTCGATCCACAGTGGTTGAACCACCACCGATAAATTTTACGGCGTCGGCAACTGTACTGCTACCTGTGCTGCCGGAGTGACGTGCTATCTCCACATAACCGGACGTGCCATCAGTAAAATCAAAATTTCCCAGATCAATCCAGTAGCCGCAACAGCCTGTTCCACTGGAACTCGTGCAGTCGCTATCGGTTGTCACATTGCTGCCGTTGGCTCGCTGGTTGTAATATGTTACGGTGTCGCCACCATTATGATGAATGGTGATTTTGGCTTTTTGGTCCCGGTCATTGTAGCAGTTCCACCAGGCCTGCACCTGATAGTTGCCTGCTGTGGGAAGATTTGGCTGAAAGCGGGCTGCTTTGCCCGAGGTTGAGGTGTAGTAAGAGCTTTTCTCCCATTCATGAGGGCTACCGGATTCGTACCACTTTCCGTTGTCGCTGTATGTACTGTCTTTGTTGTCTGAGGTAACCGTGACGCTTTCCTCGACTTTGATGGGGAGTACAGGCTGTCGCAGGCCGGAGTTGATCGTGTAATATCCTACATAAATACCATCAAGGTCAGCAACAGTTCTGGAAATAGCGGCCTTTGCTGTTAACTCGCGACGGCGATAGAAGGAAAACCAGTTGGCAAAGTTCTGCAAATCTTCAAGGTTGGTTTTGGGCGTAGTGCTGCCATCCTCGTTGGTGAATTTTGGGATGATGGAGTCAGGTATTTCACTGGCGGTTACGTGGGTGGCATATTCCACCTCATCGTAGGTGTCATTATCTATGTCACTGGCCGTAATCAGATAATAACGACGTTCCAGTTCATTTGCATCTACCTGGCCGACAACCCCCTCGTCGCCATCATTGTCAAGATCGTTGTTGGTTGTACTGGCACTGTCACCAGGGTCATCAGTCCAGACAAAATTGACCAGATAGGCTTCACCGTTCTGCGCTACGCCGTCGTCATTGATGTCGTTAACTGTATAATAATGGGCCACTCGAATATCTAATTCCAGGTCATCGCCTGCAGGAACGAAGGCAACGGCATCAGCAAGGGTGCTGGCACCGTTCGGAGTGTCACGCCGAATGGTTACGGTTCCCTGCAGACCGGCATTAAACTGAAAACTCTGTCCACTGAACATTTGTACCCATTCGCCGCAAACCCCGCTCTCAGGGGTGCCGGAGACGGTTGCCTGCTGATTCCAGTCCTGGCTCACGTCAGCAGTGCCGTTGCCGTCGGCATCGACCTCAATCAAGGCGCTTTGGTCGCGTCCGTTATAGCAGTTGATAAAGGTATAGATTGCATAGTTACCAAGGGTCGGAATATTCGGTGTGAAGACTGCATATTCACCATCTGTGGAAGTATAACGAGCACTCTCTGCCCACTCTGGAGTCAGGGTGGATTCCTGCCAATGAGCAGCGGTACCGCCACCTGCATCATATTCGACATACGATGGAGCGCCGTCGGCGTTATCGACGACAACACCTGGTGATAAGGGTAGGTTGGCATAGTAAACATTATGGATATTCTGGGTAACGCCAGAATGGATAGGATTGGATCTGGGGGTCACCAGGTCGGCTTTATGGAGTGGCGTCCCTTCTGTACCGGCCAGCGTTTCCCAGCGTGGCCAAGGTTCATAAGAAGAATGTGGATTGTAGAAAATTTTATTATATTCAGACCATTGTGACAGCCATTCCAGTTTTCTGCCGCCATCAAGTACTTCTCCTGTGTATGCATTATCACCGGGGTTATACAGATAATAGTCATTATGGAACAATCCATCATCTTCGGCAATAAACTCCCAGTCCATACTGCCGGAGTTGTCGAGAACAAACATGACATTTGGCGGAGCGGTTTGCACCTTGGTTTCCATGGGTTCATCGCTCAAGAAATCGGCGGCCCACAGGCAGGGGCTGGCTAGAGAAAAACCAATTGCCAGTGAAATTGTCAGTATGCTATTTTTCTTCATTTGTTTTCCATGTTGCGTTGCCATACCATTTTCCTCCCAAAAAATAACTGCGTTACAGGGATGTATGAAATTTACTGTACAGGCTCAGTACCATTGCTGATTGGCAGTTCCACTCGCAGCAAGAGAACCTATTGTTCCGAGGTGTCCAATCTTTTGCGAAAACCTATCTCTACCGTTTTTTTTCCAATATCTTGGGCGGAAATTCCTATGATTTTAAAATTGTACATTGCGCTGTTGGCCGTCATTTTTAAGGATGAACTGGTGTCGCTGCCACTGGCAATTCCTAATCCGTAAGCTCTTTTGGCTATTGCCTGACTGCCGTCGTCAATGCCGGAAACAGTGGAAAAGCAGGTGCGATTGATGACGGTCGCATATGTCATCTCTTCAGCCCATTCGTCCAGATTTCCTTCTTCCAGATTATCCATTTCAGTTTGCTGGGCCGCAGTGAGATGTTTGCCGTCAACCCGGCCAAGCCAGTCCCCCATGGCGCGAAGATCAATCATGCTCGATTGATTACCAATGCACTGTGATCCTTCAGTGCTTACGGCTTCGCCCTGGTAGAGATTGTTTTTTATTGACCGTTCATTGCCGGAAATCTTGACATCTGTTGTTGCGGAGCGTGTGGCCATGATGCCACCAACAGATAGGACCATCATGATGAGCAGACAGAGAACCAAGACAAAGCCTTCATCATTAGTTGCATTAGATACTTTTTTCATAACACCCTCTAGATACTTGACTTAATCGTTGAGAAACTGACACGATTACCAAAGCCTGTATTGTTTCTGATTATCACTCGAATGGTATCCATGCCGTTGTCCGGATAATTGCGGGCTACATTGATATCAAGGGTGAAATTTCCACCGTTGGTAGTTATAGCCGTGGTGTAATCGGAGGTGGTTCCGGCACCAGGGTCGGTAATGTCGTTTAGGCCGGCCTGGTTATTGTTTGAACCGAGTCCATCGGTAAATGTGGCAAGATCTGTGTCGATGATTCCATCCCCATCAGTATCAATATCAAAGTCGTAATTGGCACTGTTGTAGGGCATATTGACAATCTCCTCCACTATGATAGCCGCAGTGTTGGTGGAGGCGGTGAGTTGGTTTGCTGCAGCATTACCAGTAATGGAAGTCATCTGCATTGCATAGACAGCAATTACCCCGATGGAGAGGACGACCACCGCAATCATCACTTCAAGGAGAGTGAAGCCGGTAGTGGTATCAAGTTTGCTTTTCATTGTTATCACTCACTGGTTACGAAGACGTACCCGACTGATGTGCAGTCGACGTCTGAAATGATCATTAGCAGGGTTACCGTTTCCAGCGACACTGCCATTTAAATCAAAATCTGTACCGGATGCTGCTGTGTATCTTGCTGTATTGGTGAAATCCGGGTCGGGTCTGTTAGCGCGTACCAGTAAAGAGACCTCGACAAAGGCAATTTGGGCAAAATCGGCGGCAGTGGTGGGGAGGAGGGCTGGAGGGAGCCCATTTGTTAGCAGGTATCGAAATTCCAGTCCTTCAACGTTGTCGGCAATGCGAGCACCGCCGACAGCACGTCGATTAAGGCAGTCATTATCTGTTGTAAAAGCACCGTCCCCATTGAAATCTATGGCATTGTCGCAATCAAACAATGAATAACTGAATGTTTCATTGCGGCCGATCCCTAAAGGGCCATCAGGATCTGCCGTGGCTGGGGCTCCGGCATCTTCATTTAAATCGGCAGTAAAGAAGAGTTGTGTCGCGGTGGGAGGGGTTGTCACACTGAAGCCATACAGACCACTGTCTGTACTGTCAACACCGAGATTATGGAGATCGCGGGTCAGAACTTCCATGGCGGCCCGGATGGTTTGCTGCATCTGGGACACCTCGGTCTGGGCCTGTTGACCGCGCTGCTGCGCTCGAAATACCGTAAAAAGGATAATTGTTACCAGAGAGGTCAGTGCCAGTGATAACATTAACTCGACAAGGGTGAATCCTCTTTGCTGTTTCATTATTCCCACCCCCCAGCCCCGGCGTTTAGGGTTACATTCCAATGTCTGATAACCGGAAAACCGGTGTTGAATGTTCCTACGGCAAAGACAGAAGCCGTGGCTGCACCGCAGGCATCCTGATTAGCTCCGTTACCAGGATTGGCAGGATCCGGACAAAAATCCAGATACGCATAGTCAGCTCCACCTACGCTTGAGGTGCCATTGGGATAAAAGAGTACAAGGTTGTTGGCAAAGGAGACACCATTCGGAGCAAGGTTTGCGTTGACCAAGGCTGCTCCACCCTGGTTGTACCGGACATTGGTAACATCCAACAGGTCACCGGCTTCAGGGGCAGCGGGAGGGATGTTTACTGTGCCGTTGTTGTTTGTATCAAGGTTTTTTCCTGCGAGATAAATGGGTAAGACTGGGTTTAACCCGTTGGTTCCAAGATTGTCGTTAATAGTAAGCCAGTCAGCGACGGCAGCAGTTCCCGAAGGCCCGGTAGTAGCTCCAGGGTCAGAAAAGATATAGAATCGATTGTTGGCAGTATCAAACCAGACAGCCCAGGTTGTCCCATCTCGAACAGATCCCAGTCTGGCCTCCTGCATAGCGGAATAGATGGTACGGGCGGCCCCGCGCAGGTGACTATTATGTTGCCATCTTTGGAAATTCGGTGCAGCTATGGCAGCTGCAATGCCAATAACCACGAGCACGATTATCAATTCGATCATAGAAAATCCGGCTTGTGGCTGTTTCTGGCTGTTGCGTTGTCGTCTGTGTTGCTTGTCTCTCTTTACATTCACTTGTTTCACCAGACTATATTTTCAAAAGGGAAGGCCGGTTTTGTGCGAGCTATCCTGGATATCGATTAAAAACAAGAATTGGGATGTCTCGAAAGGGAAACATCTCGAATTATAATAATGATTGCAATTGTCGTTCCATTGGGAGCTGATTTTTTGTTAGAATGTAGAAAAGAGAGATGAAACAATGTGGTATCTGCTTTGTCGCTTGTGTTTTTCGTTAATGTTTAATGGGGAGATTGTATTGAATCTATAAAAAAAATTTACAGAAGGTGGAGGGGGTGTAAAAAAAGAATATAACGTGGTTCTTTGAAGATGGGCTGCAATAAGCATTTTTTCTTGTTGGAACAAGGCGTTGTGTGACTTAAAGGGTTGCTGTAATTACGAACTGTGTGATACCGTCTTTCTCTTGTTGTTTTCGCAAGTTATGGATATTTTTGTGATGATGAGTGGAAGAGCTGCTTGCAGTATTGTAATAGTGCTCGATCTGATCGTTTTTCTCTGGGCTCATGAACTGAAGGGGCTTCTTTTGAAGCGGTGTTACAGGGATGACATCTGGATTTGGATTTTTACGGTTCTGTTAAAGTGAGCTATCAATTTGTTAATATAGGAAATTTACTTATTTGCTGGTGTCGATTGTTCTGGCTCTGATTATGTCATCTGGGATGAGTCTGTGTTGTGGTAGAAAAAAATGTTTAGAATGGACGAAGCAGTGCCTGAAAATATTAGGTTTCCCGCGGAAAAATTTGCTTTTGGTTTTTTTTGTAAGGTTAAATATTGTGAGGCATGATGAAAAGGGGAAGGTGTGTTGTCTCTTTTTTGAGCTATAAATTTTTTATACAATTACGTGCGATGGCTAATAGTTTTTAACAGTTATTCAGGTGGGACTGATTCCGGACTGCTGTTTTAGTTCGAAATGAAAATTCGTAATAGCCCGGCATCAGGTCGTTTTTTATGTGATTGGCTTGGTGTTGTGCAGTATGGAATCAATTTTGCTAGATCTGATATAAAAATCTAACCATAAACAACTTGAAGATACTCTCTATGTTATCAAAAAAAGACAATTCCGGATTTACTCTGATTGAGGTGATGATTGTAATTGTAATTATTGCCATCATGGCTGCAATTGGAGCTCCAACTATCTCATCTCTGATGCCTGATATGCATTTGAAGGATGAAGCCAGGGTCTTGTACACAAATATGCAGCAAGCGAGAATTCAGGCTGTGAAGAACAATCGGAATACTGCGATTTCGTTTGACACTGTAAATAGTAATTACATCATCTGTGATGATTGGGATGAAACGGCAGTCCCACCCGCTTGTGCCGGGGCGACAAGAGCAGTCCAGTTCATTGTGGCTCTTACTAATAAGGACTATAAAAGTGGTGTGGGGTACGGCCATGGAAGTGCGACTCTGCAGGTTGACAACGTTACCGCTCTTCCTCTCGCGACTGATGATGATGTAAGCTATAATTATAGTGTCGCCGATCCGAATGTGGTTGTCTTTACTCCACAGGGGATGGGAAATCCTGGTTATGTTTATCTCGATCATAAGGATAACACGACAACATATGTAGTGGGGAATTCGTCAAGCGGGATGATTAAACTCTTGAAGTGGGTTGGGGGCAGCTGGCAATGAGAGTTGACAAGAAAAATTTAGATAAGGCATCCGAAGGGTTTACTCTGGTTGAACTTTTGATCACTATGGTGCTCTCTGTAATTATTGTTGTTGCCATTTACTCAGCCTTTAAAGTTCAGCAGCGATCATACGTTGCTCAGGATGCTGTTACTGAAATGCAGCAGAATATAAGAGCGGCGTTACTGAGTATGGCAAGCGACATCAGAATGGCAAGTTTTGATTCTACTGGTACTGCCGGAGCTGGTTTTATAGGTGCTCAGGCCGATGCTGTTGCCTTTACCGCTGATTTAGATGAATCCGGCGATCTTGTCGGTCCCGGAGAACATATGGGATATTATCTCTATTCCTATCCTGCTCCTTCTACCATGGTGAGTTTGCGGCGGGTTGTATCAGACTCTACTAATCCGCTTACCCTGGTTGATGATGGAACAGGACATTATCAAGTTCAAGGGGTAGCAATAACCTCTGAAGAGGATCTTGCAGAAAATATAGAAGAATTGGAATTTGATTATTTAGATAGCGATGGCAATTCCCTTATTTTCCCAATAAATCTTGCTGACATCATTTTTATTCGTATCTCCATCCTTGCCCGTTCCGGTCAGCCTGATCCACAGTTTTCTAATACTTCTACTTATACAATGGGTTCCGGTACAGAGTTTACGTATAGTGATAATATCCGGCGGCGGTTATTGGTTACAACTGTGAATTGCAGGAATATGGGATTGTAATTGTTATGAAAACAGAAAATAGACAAACTCTCTCTGATGAAAATGGCTTCACGCTTATTGAGGCCCTGATGGCAGTGGTTATTTTTTCCATTGGTCTCGTCGCATTTTTCACCATGCAGACCACTGTTATTAAGGGAAATTCTACCGCCAGTGGCTTGACAACAGCTTCTACCTGGGCCGCGGACAGGGTGGAGCGGCTTCTTGCAACGAATTATGATGATCCACTTGGCGATCTTTTTGATGGCGATGGTGATGGGACTGCTCAGGACCTCAATTATGATGGTGTCGATGATAATGGCGGCAATTTTGGTCTTGATGATACCGGTATCGCTGCAGATGGCACTGATACCTCTCCAGATGGGCTCTATACCATTTTCTGGAATGTCGCTGACTGGGTGACTCCAGTCCCTAGTTCCAACGAATCCACTGTCAAGGCCGTTCGGGTGATTGTGCAGAGGAATGATTTAGGTTCCCAGAAAAATGTTGTTTTGAACTATTACATCCAAAAGACATTCTGATGAAATTAATAATGAATAAACTAATGATCAAAGGCAATAATGAAGAGGGATTTGTACTGATCATTGCTCTGATGATCATGGTGGTTCTGACCGTCATAGGAATCGCTGCCACCTTCAACACCACCACGGAATTGCAAATTGCCGGTAATGACCGCATCCATAAGGAAACATTCTACGATGCAGATGGCGGGACCGAGTTTGCCACTGAGGTATTGGAGCAAAATATAGCCTGTCTCGATTTTGCTGCAAACGGATCGGGAAGTCAGTCCATCGGCACAAGCGCCGATATTACAATTGATGGGCATATTGCAGTTTCCGGGGCGCCGTCGTCGCTGGTAATGTGGCAGAATGTTATGGGGCGCTGGCGTGATTCCGGCGTTTCTTATCCTTCAGATGCGGCCAGAGATCTCTGGTATCCTCCTGTTTATGCCGCCGGTCAACCCCATACGAACCTGACTGTTGAAGGAATTGCTGATTTGGCGCCAGGTACTTCTATTCTTCAGAATGCAGGCTATTTAGGCCTGGGGCGTTCAGCAGCTGCCGGTGGCGTTACCCTTGACTACGAAATATATTCACAACATGTTGGGGACAGGAATAGTGAAAGCCGAATTCGGATTGAATGGAAGCATGCGGTTGGTAAGGAAGATCCACACTGTCGATATAATTAGTAAGGTAATATTTAAGTAATGTTAAATGGGGGGCTTGTTTTTTTTATCTTCATGCAAATTGCAAAACTAAAAATTGAAGCCACTCCATACTCTTCATGCTTTCAAAGCGGAGGAAAAATAATGAAGTACTTGTCAATTCCTACATCTAAACTGTTGCCCCTGGCCCTGCTGACTGCTTTTTGTTTACAGCCTGCGGCGGCCTTTGCCGATTCATGTTCCGAAGGTGTAGGTATTCCTCCGTTTCTTTCCGCTGGCGTGGATCCTAATCTGCTGCTGCTGATTGATAATTCCGGGAGTATGCTGGATATGGCCTATGTGGACGACATCGGTCAATGCACGGATAACACCTTTGACTCCACCGAGGACTACGCCGGTCTCTTTGATTCGGACAAATGGTATAAGTGGACGGAGGGGCAGCAGCAGTGGAAGAGTGGTACAACTTATGCTGCAGGCGCTATTGTCTATTCTGAAGGTATCTTTTACAAGGCAGCCGCAGCAAGTGGAAACGCATCTGTTGGGTATCAGATTGCCGATGACTATCGGGTAGACTGGGCGCCATTGTATGAAATTCCTATCTGGACCCAGGGCGAGACCTATGCTGCAAAAAGTTTTGTGCAGTTTGACAGTCAGCTCTATTATACCGTAGCCGGAGGTACTGCCCTTGATAATGACTTCAGTGATGGTGTTTCCATAGGAGGAGATAGCGGCGTGACCTGGGTAGCAAAGGATTCCAGCTGGTTAAACGGCAATTCATATACAACTGGTGATATCGTCAGTGATAACGGAATGCTGTTTGAAGCCCAGTCCAGTGGGACTGCTTCAGGAACCGGTGTTTGGGATGATGTCGGTGTAAGTTGGGATCGGCTGGATGAGGGATATTTTGAAGAAGTTGATTATGACGATGTTAGCGATGCAGTGACGGCTTTTGCGGCGTTGGATGGAGATGTTTACCAGCAGGATGACCTCTATCTGAGAATTGTCAGTGTCCTTGATACGGTAAATGTTGATGACAAAGGGGATCCTCTAAATGTAATGGTCGAGTCCCGGCTGTCCGCCTTTGCAGCCTCGGGTAAGATGCTGAACTGGGCCTCGGCCTCAAAATTTGATATCCAGAAAAAGATTCTGACTGGTGGAAAGTACAATCCGGATGCAGAGCGTTTGATCAGTCAGCATCGAGGATGTTCCGGCAAGGGTTTTATAAAAGAGGTCCCGGTGAAAAAGGGGCTTGTTGATTCGGTAATAACCTTTTCCATAAAAGGGACAGACAGTGAAAACTGGATAGACACCACTGATGACACCATGCGCCTTACTATTATGGGTGCTTCAACCGAGGGTTTTATCTCTAGTGACCGGGCACAGTCTTGTCAGGATGCCATTGATTCCATAGCTGCCGGCTATGATGATGGCCAGGGAACCACGAAGCAGAATATTACTGACTGTCTTGATTATGGCGGAACAAATAACATCCTTGCTGAGTCAAATTCTGCCTATAATCATTCTCTCCATACCTGTTGGCAGATGTCGACCACCAATGCAAAAGATCTGGAACAGGGCAAGGAGCTCAGCTATCAGGTTCCTGACGATTTGGGTATGATAACAGAAGTTATGAATTCCTGTGAGCATATCTATCGCTTAAATATGCCTCCCACTGCTATCACACCGGAAAACAGCGGCTATCTCTGTTATGGCGTTTATAATGATCTTATCCCTGACGCCAAGTATTTGGCTACGGTAGGAAGTGGTAGTGATCGCCTGGGATATGTCGGCCGTTGTTGGGAACTTGGTACTGTGCCAGAGGGCTGTAGTCTGGTCCCTTGTACGGTAGGCATTGCTGATTTTGAAGATCCGGCAGGAAGCAAAATCTGGAAAAGGTGTTTACCTGACGGGAATCTTTATTTTTGCGATAACTATAATACAGGGCAGGGGGATTGTAAAAATGGATATGATTGGGCTGTTGTCATTCAGGATGCCGATGGTAGTGATGGTCTTACCTGTGACACCACTCAACTTGTTGATATTGGAGGGTGGAGCGACGCTGATCCCCCAGGGATTAATACGGTAGCCGGGTGTATTCAGTCAGGTCTTTGGGATTACTGCCAGGGGATGACCATCCCTGAGGTTATTGATCCTTCCGATGATGTTTTTACCACTGGTGATACCTGGGGAATGATCGGGGCATTGATAGATAGTGGTGTTGCTTCTATGTTTGGTTCGGATCATGCCCTTATCGTAATGAAAGGGTATATCAAGAAAGACATCAAGCCTGAAGGCGTTCTGCATTCAGTGGCATCCGATCTACGTATGGGGGCCATGGCATTTAATGATAACGGGGCGAAAACAGAATGTTCTGCTGTTGACGTCAATGATACTATTGTCGAGTACTGCCCTGAAAATAATCAGGATGGTGCCCGCTTGATTGCTCCCATCAAAGGTGGCGATGCCGTGACTGGTGGAACGGTCGCAGATCCGATACATCATGTTGACGATTTGACAGAAGCAATTAATGATATCCGGGCCACTGCCTGGACCCCTCTGGCTGAAGCGGTTTATAACGCCCTTGGCTATTATGGGCAGGATACCAGCCGACGTTTGAATCCTGGCGATTTCTATACTGCGGCAGAAGATCCATTATTTCCTGACCCTGTTCAGAACTGGTGTCAGGAAAATTATCTGCTTGTGATCACCGAAGGAGCCTCTACGGCAGATCTTAATCCGGACGTTCTGGCTATGATAACTGCAATGGGCTATGAAGACTCTACTGTGGCCATAGCAGATGAGGGGGAATGTTACGACGATGATGGAACCACTGAATTGTATGGTTCTACCTATCTTGATGATTTGACTTATTTTGGTCAGGAGGCTGATGCCGCAGATCTTTTTACGACCCCTGCCGGTGTTGACCCGGATGGTGATGGAACTTTTGAGCATCAGGGCCAGATAGAGGATGACGATGGGGTGTGGCATGATAAGCGGAATATCACCACCTATATTGTCACCACAGGTCTGCTACGTGATGACGGAACGACAACAAGTGAATGTAATCCGGCGACAATCATCAAAAATGCTGCGGAAAACGGTGGCAGTACGCTTCTTACCGGTGAGGATCCCGATCAGTTGGAGGGC
The DNA here is from genome assembly GCA_018820855.1 of Pseudomonadota bacterium. Taxonomy (GTDB): domain Bacteria; phylum Desulfobacterota; class Desulfobulbia; order Desulfobulbales; family Desulfocapsaceae; genus Desulfocapsa. Next base: position 37,116 of record JAHJNL010000077.1, read on the forward strand.
AATCTGTTGCTTATCTTCTCAGATATCCTCAGTCGAGCCTCTGCAGGCTCGGCCGCTTCTGTTATTTCCTCTTCCCGTAGTGGTGAAGGCGGTGTCTATCAGGCTATTTTCTGGCCGCAGATCGACCGCGCTGTTGGTGAAGAGCCACTGGTCTGGACCGGAGATGTGCATGCCTTTTTTATAAATGAAGATGGTTTCCTCTGGGATGATTACAGTGGTGCCGATGCAACTCCAAATGCTGCCAATCAAAAAGGGAAGCTGTGGACTGAGGATACAAACGGGAATGGGGTCCTAGATTCTGGTGAAGATTCTAATAGCAATGGTGTACTGGATGGGGATCGGCGGATTATTACCTTTTATAATGATACCACGAAAACCACCCAGATTTGCTTCAACTCATCCGTTGTAGAGGACGGGGTTTGTGAACCCTCCGACTATATTGGTACAGCTGTTACCACTGTAGAGTTAAGGGATTTTGATCAATATTTATGGTCTGCAAATGAACAACTGGAGGGAATCAGTACGTTTGATGCCTCTGTCAATCGTTCCATTCTTGCGGATGGTACGTGGAATTTTGGCGATAATCGACGCTATATCTTTACCTGGAATGACCTGGATAACGACGGAATAGTTGATTCGGCAGAGGTGCTTCCGTTCGAGGAGGGTATGAATACCGGTTTGACCGTAGCAGCATCGCGTCAGAGTGTGCTGAATGATTTTAATGTAGCCAGTGATACTAAACTCAATGAGTTGATCAACTGGTTACGGGGGAATAATAAGGCAGAAACGACCACTGATGGAACTTTTACCCCCTATGATGTGACAGAAGATGAGAATATGAATGGGGTGCAAGACTGGGTTTATCGTTGTCGAAGGTACCCGGATTGTGCTCTCACATCAGTCGACCCGGTGTGGCGTCTTGGAGACGTTATTCATTCTACTCCGACTCTGGTCTCAAGACCTGCCGAAGGGTTTCAGTATATTTATCGTGATGATACCTACAATACCTTTTATAAAAAATATGTTCAGCGGCGGCAGGTGATTTATTTTGGTGCCAACGACGGTATGCTCCATGCGGTAAATGCAGGGTTTTATGACGTTGGTGAAAATGGGTTTCTTCCATGTGCTCCGGATCAGCGAGATGCAGATAATAACTGTAATGTAGGTAATTACTCAGCTCTTGGCGATGAACTGTGGGCTTATGTACCCTATAACCTGCAGCCGCACCTTGCCTGCTTGAGTGACCCACTCTATAACCATAAATACTTTGTTGATGCACCACCACGTATCTTTGACGTGCGGATTTTTGAAGAAGAAGCTGCCTGCAGTACCGGATATGATACAGATGGCTGTGTGCATCCAGGCGGATGGGGGACTATTCTTGTAGGGTATATGCGATTTGGTGGTGCGCCCTTACTTGCCGATGACAGTGTAATACCAATTGATAATCGCGAGTTTATTTCTTCATATTTTATCCTGGATATCACTGATCCTGAGCAGCCGCCGACATTGTTGGGTGAAATGACTAAGACGACTGATACGCATGATTATGCTGGTGATGGTACAGCAGAGGATATGTACGTTGACCTTGGCTACACCACGTCCATGCCGACAATGGTTACAATGCGTGATGATGAAGGATTCTCGGAATGGTTTTTGGTACTCGGTAATGGACCAACCACCATTAAAGGGGAGAATGATCAGCAAGGAAAGGTTGCTGTGGTTCCACTCAATGCCATAACCGGTGTAAACTGGGCAGTAAATAAGAATGGGAGCTATGATGCAACAACTAAAAAACCCTTCCGTATCCCCAATGAATTCCCTCCATCAGTTGCTGATGCTCCTGCTTCTCCAAGTGTCTCTAATTTCGGACGATATTTGGTGGACGAGGCAAGTTCAGGAGAGCCAAGTTTTATCTCTGACTTGGTAACGGTGGATTATAATATAGGCGTTGATGGTGTTAGCGGTAAAGGCGTACCCTATAAATCAGATGTTGTTTATTTCGGGACAGTTGATGGCAGCGGTTTTACCACTCCTCTTCTGGAACCTGATAAAACTATCTGGAATGGCGGAGGCAGGATGTACCGGCTGGTGACCAATGTATCCGCTTTAGTAGATGGTGAGCTTGAGGAGCAGTATTCTTATCCTTCTCAGTGGTATTTGGATAAATTTATCGATGCCAAAGCACCCATTACTGCTGCAGCAAATATTGGTTATGACGGTGATAATTACTGGATTTATTTTGGAACCGGTCGCTTTTTTGCCCCGGAAGATAAAACAGATGATACCCAGAACTATTTTTTCGGTGTCAAAGAACCGTTTACCGGCGATTGTGGATTTGCCTGGGGTGAGGTGAGTTGGGAACCAGATGTTGATCCGAATCCTGCACTGACTGCCGGTAGTCGCGGTCTTTTCCGTTCCGACCAGATCCGGGTCGTTAAACATGCGAGCAGTGCTCTGTATGGCGGGATAATCGATTTTGTTTATTGCGCTGATAATGACGGTATTGAATGTGGTATGCCAGCGGGTATCACACCGTTATCCAATACTGTTGTTATTGATGTGAGTGATACAAATCCTGAGGTGAGTGACGGAATACGAAAGTATTATGATTTCTGGAATATGGAGGAATATATCGTTGGTGAGTGGTGCGGGACCACAGATAATCCAGCTATTGGTGTTGATGGCTGGTATAGAAATCTCTACGATCCGAGGGAGCGTTCTCTTGGGATGCCGACTTTGCTGAGTGAACTTTTACTCTTTAGCAGTTATCAACCCTATTCCGATATCTGTCAGGCAGAGGGAAACAGTTATCTTTACGGTGTTTACTATTCAACCGGTACAGCCTGGATTGATACTGTCTTTGGCACCTACCTGAACAATGATCCCATTAAAAAGACAATAGTCAATGACAGGCTGTCTCTCGGGAAAGGCCTTACCGGAACGCCAAGTCTAGGGGTCGGGACAGGTTCTACGGCCTATGTTCAATCCAGTACCGGTGAGATTCTTGAGGTTTCTTACGAGCCTCCTGGAGGTCCCCCGACAAGTAGTAGAAAAAGCTGGACTGATCGATAAGTGGGTAGAGTTTGATTTTAACCTTATAACCTGTAATCGGGCTTTATCGCCTGGTTACAGGTTAGTTTTTGGGAGAGGTGATACATTAAAGAAAGCTGTTTGCAGAGTTTAACTGCAGCTGAAACTTCTCTTTAGCCCTTCTTGGTGCGTATGGCGCACCATACAACTACAAAATATACACTTCCGTTTCAGGAAACCACCTCAAAGCCGATTTTGGTAATAGCTTCTTTAATCACTTCCGCGTTCACATCTCCGTCATAGCTGGCCTCTCCTTTTTCGAGATCCACTTCTGCATTTGTCACCCCTGGAACACCTTCCAGGGCCTTTTTTGTTGATGCCACGCAGTGCTGGCAGCTCATGCCTTTTATTGCTACGGTAGCCATTGTTTTTCTCCAGGAGTTGAATTGGTTTTTCTGCTACAGAGTGGTAAATATATCTGTTAATGACTATCATTCTATATACACTCCAAGGGAGAATTCAAGAGTGGTGGCGTTGTAAAAAAATGATCTGTTTGGTTGTTGCGAAATATTCATCACTGCCGTTGAGCAATGGCTGCGCTATTTCATCAACTTGAGACGCCCTGTCTGTGCACTCTTTCAAAGTTTTGCACTTAGCTGTTTTGTCATCGTGGAGTGTTGTTTTTCATAGTTTACTGAGAATGAACAAATACGTTGTCTTTCCTCATGACAGCCCCGGAAAGGAGAAAGTGGTATGCGGATGCAGGAACTTAAACTGAATGTTAACGGGATGCACTGTGCCGCCTGCTCCAGTCGTATTGAACGGGTTGTCGGGAACATGACCGGAGTGGACAGGGCCTCGGTGAATCTTGCTGCCGAGACGATGGAACTGGTCTGGGATGAGGAAATTCACAGTTTTGATGAGATTGCAGAGCGCGTCAAGGGCTTGGGCTTTGAGCTGATCAAAGAAGAGCAGGATGAAGAAATTCGTCTGGATCTCGCTATCAGCGGCATGAATTGTGCTGCCTGTTCCGCAAGGATTGAAAAGGTTCTCGCTGCCAAGCCGGGAATCCTTTCCGTTGCCATCAACCTGGCCACAGAATCAGGAACTGTTGTTTACAAAAAGGGAGAGGTTAATCAGCGGCAGATACGCGAAATGATCAGTGGGCTAGGTTTTGAGGCCAGGCCCATGAGCGCGCAACAGGATCACTTTGAAAAAAAACGGGCTGAAACGATTGCCCGTCTGGCGACCATGAAAAGAAAACTCATCCTTTCCATGGCCCTGGCAATCCCGCTTTTTACCCTCTCCATGGGTGAGATGGTGGGCCTGCCTTTGCCGGATCTTTTGTCTCCCCGCAGTCATCCTGTTAATTTTGCCTCTGTGCAGTTCCTGCTGGTGCTGGCCATCATGTTTCTCGGTAGGAATTTTTATCTGCTCGGCATTCCGGCCCTGTTGCGGCGCGTGCCCAATATGGATTCGCTCATTGCCGTGGGAACCGGTGCCGCCTTTATTTATTCCACCTGGAATATGATCGAGATCCTTTTGGGAGTCGATGTGCATATGAAGGTCATGGACCTCTATTTTGAATCGGCAGGTGTACTGATTGCCTTGGTCTCATTGGGTAAATATATGGAGACCCGTTCCAAGTCCCACACTTCTGATGCCATTGCCAAATTGATGCAGCTCACTCCGGAGACAGCGGTCCTGCTCGATGGGGACGAGCAGAAAGATATTCCGGTAGAGGAGATTGAGACGGATGATATTCTTCTTGTTCGTCCCGGAGACAGAATCCCTGTGGATGGATTGGTGGTAAAGGGGCGGACCGTGGTGGACGAATCAATGCTCACCGGTGAGAGTCTGCCTGTCACCAAGGAGGAGGGAGATACCGTCATAGGCGGGACATTGAATAAAAATGGTGTCCTCCATGTCCGCGCACAGCAGGTGGGGCAGGATACCATGCTCTCCCGTATAGTCCGTCTGGTCCAGAATGCCCAAGGCTCAAAGGCACCCATAGCCGGGATGGCGGATCGCATAAGTCTTTATTTTGTTCCGGTGGTTATGGCCATCGCTGTGCTTACCGGGCTTACCTGGTACTTTTCCGGCGGAGCAGATTTTTCCACCTCTCTTCGTTTTTTTATTGCTGTTATGGTTATTGCCTGCCCCTGTGCCATGGGACTGGCAACACCTACATCTATTATGGTGGGAACCGGTCGCGGTGCCCAGCTTGGAGTCCTGATCAAGAGCGGTGAGTCTTTGGAGATGGCAGAGAAAACAGAAATTGTGGTCTTTGATAAGACCGGAACGCTCACCCATGGCAGGCCCAAGTTGACGGATTTCATCACACTTTCTGAGAAGAGTGATGAAAATGATCTCCTCCTGCTGGCCGCCTCCTGTGAACAGAGCTCGGAACATCCCCTGGCCGAGGCCCTTGTGGCAGGTGCAGTGGAAAGAGGGCTGCAGCCGGTGCAGCCGGAATCGTTTCAGGCCATCCTGGGCAAGGGGATACAGGGACAGGTGCAGGGACGAAGGATTCACCTTGGGAACAAGCAGCTGCTGAAAGATGATGGCATCAGCGTGAGTGCAATGGAAAGTTCTGCTGCCGAGCTTTCAGGCCAGGGCAAGACTGTGCTCTTCCTGGCAGTTGATAGCAGCTTCGTGGCAATCCTGGGTATTGCCGATACCCTGAAGGCAGAAGTACCGGCGGCCGTCTCCTCTCTGCAGAAGATGGGGCTGCGTCTTATTATGCTGACCGGTGACCATGAAATAACTGCCCGTGCCATTGCCGGGCAGGCGGGAATTGATGAGGTCATAGCCGGAGTCCTGCCGGAAAAAAAGGCAGATGTTATTGCAGACCTGCAGGCCAAGGGAAAGAAAGTAGCAATGGTGGGGGACGGCATTAATGATGCTCCGGCACTGGCCCGAGCCGATGTGGGGATAGCCATGGGAACGGGCATCGATATCGCTATTGAGTCCGGTGATATTGTAATCATGCAGGGCAATCTTGATGGGGTGATCACGGCGCTCAGTCTCTCCAGGGCAGTGATGCGCAATATCCGGCAGAATCTTTTCTGGGCCTTTGCCTATAATATAGTAGGTATCCCGGTAGCAGCCGGACTTCTCACCCTCTTTGGCGGGCCGTCTCTTAATCCCATGCTTGCAGGCGGAGCAATGGCACTGAGCTCGGTGTCGGTGGTATCCAATGCTCTGCGCTTACGGTTTTTCAGGCCTTGATGTTGTGGGAAAAACTCTTCAAATATGTACGCCTGAGCGATGAAGGTTTTCACGGGACCACATTGTCTTGTGCGTCTATTTGTCAAGCTTTAACAGATGCATGGAAATACAGTGCCCACAAGGAAAAAATGGACAGGGGGATTGTATCTTTTCCCTTGACTTTTCTCCCCACAGATTTATATATATGACTGTTTTACTGAATGGTTGTTCATTTCATTGCCGCTTCAATTCTTATGGGTCGGTACTTTTTGAAAATTAACTAAGAGGGAGTAATATGTTCTCGAAATTGGTTGCACCACATGGTGGAAGAGGTCTGGTTTGCGCACTGTTGCATGGTAATGAGCGTGCTGCAGAGCTTGAAAAAGCGAAAGGTATGAAACAGCTTGAAATCTCTGATCGTGCCAAAGGCGATCTGATCATGATGGGTATCGGCGGGTTCAGTCCTCTCGATGGTTTCATGACCAAAGCTGATTGGAAAGGCGTTTGTGAGAATTTCCAGATGGCAGACGGAACCTTCTGGCCCGTACCCATCACTCTTGACGTTGACAAATCAGAAGGCATTCAGGCTGGTGATGAGATTGCCCTTGTAAAAAAAGGTGAGATTTTCGCTACCATGAAGGTTGTTGAAGCTTACGAGATGACAGCTGAAGACAAGAAATGGGAATGTGAGAAGGTCTTCATGGGCGAAGGTGAAGAGTCTGTAGGCGGAAATTTCTGGAAGATCGCTCCCGAAGATCATCCCGGCGTTATCATGGTTCAGAACCAGAAAGATATGAATATCGCTGGTCCTGTTAAAGTACTGTCCGAGGGTGAGTATCCTAAAGACTACCCAGGAGTTTACCTGACTCCTGCTCAGACCCGTCGTATGTTCGACGAGCGCGGATGGGCCAACGTTGCTGCTCTTCAGCTGCGTAACCCCATGCATCGCTCCCATGAGTACCTCGCCAAAATTGCGGTTGAGGTATGTGACGGTGTTTTGATTCACTCCCTGATCGGTAACCTCAAAGCTGGCGATATCCCTGCTGAGACTCGTGTACAGGCTATCGAGATCCTGATTGACAAATACTTTGTCAGAGAGAATGTAATCAATGCTGGTTACCCGCTTGATATGCGTTATGCCGGTCCCCGTGAAGGTCTGCTTCATGCCACCTTCCGTCAGAACTATGGTATCAACAACATGCTGATTGGTCGTGACCATGCTGGTGTTGGTGATTTCTACGGTCTGTTTGAGGCTCAGGAAATTTTTGATCGCATCCCCAAAACCGGTGATGCTGCTAAAGATCTGCAGTGTAAACCAATGAAGATCGATTGGACCTTCTACTGCAAAGAGTGTGACGGTATGGCTTCTCTGCGTACCTGTCCGCATGACAAAGAGTCCCGCGTTATCCTCTCTGGTACCAAGCTGCGTAAGGCCCTTTCTGAAGGCGCCGAGATTGTAGACCATTTTGGTCGTGAAGAGGTTCTGGATCACCTGAAAATCTACTATGCAAGTCTGACTGAGAAAGTTGAAGTCAAGATGCAGGGTGCTGCTTCCGGCGACTCCATGTAATCTGTTCGAAGGACTTGTATAAGTCTTATAGGGAGATGCTGCCGTTAGGCAGTATCTCCCTTTTTTTATTTCTGTTAGAAGTACATCAGCACCCCATCTTTGTCCGTTTTGGCTTTGTCACATAGCGGGCTATAGTGCCAAAACTAAAACGAACAAATATGAGGCACTGCTGAACTTCCTATGATATGCTTCGGTGTTATATATAGAGGGGACTTCAGCAGGTCTTTAATTCTTAAATTTTAATGTTATACAATATTCTTATGTCCTCATATCAGTTAGACGTCGGTCTTGGTGAACGCAGTTATCCTATTTTTATTGAAGATGGGATCATGGAACATATCGGTGCTGATCTTGCCAAGAGAGATATTGCCTCTCGCTTTGCAGTCATCTCAGATGATTATGTGGCAAAACTCTACGGCTCCACCCTCATGTCCTCCCTCCAACAGGCTGGCATCAAAGCTGAGCTTGTCACTTTCCCCAGGGGCGAAGCCTCGAAGAATCTTCAGGTCTTTGCGGAACTGTCCAGTCGATTGGCGCTGATGGGGATTGATCGTAAGAGCGGATTGATTGCCCTTGGCGGCGGTGTGACCGGTGATCTCACTGGTTTCCTGGCTGCATCGTATCTGCGCGGTATTCCATTTGTTCAGGTTCCCACCACTCTCCTTTCCCAGGTGGATAGTTCGGTGGGTGGAAAGACCGGAGTGGATATCCCGGAAGGAAAGAATCTGGTCGGAGCCTTTTACCAGCCAAAGGCCGTCTATATCGACACTGCAGTGCTCACCACTCTTCCGGTTGAGGAATTCCGTGGTGGCATCGCCGAGGTGATCAAGTACGGGGTAATCAGGGATTTCGAGTTCTACTGTTTTCTGGAAAGAAACCTGGATGGTATCATGGAACTTAATCCATCTCTTATTCAGGAGATGGTTTACACCTGCTGTCGGATCAAGGCTGAGGTGGTGGCTGAAGATGAGCGGGAATCAGATCTGCGGCGGATTCTGAATTTCGGGCACACCATTGGCCATGCTGTAGAGGCAGCTTCAGATTTCTCCATCATCCATGGGCATGCCGTGGCCATTGGCATGGTGGCTGCCCTGCGCCTGTCTGTTGCCCTGGGTCTTTGTAAACGTAAAGAGGCGGGCAGGGTGGCAACTCTTATTCATGCATTTGGCCTACCCACCGAGATTCCTGAAGAGATGGATCGCCAGCGAATCAAGTCGTTTATCAAGACAGACAAGAAAAGCATTGGCGGCTCGGTTTTCTATGTCCTGGCTACCACCATCGGCAAGGTCATCATTACCAATGAAGTAACCGACAAAGAAGTCGATGTCGTTTTACAAAGATAATTGAAGGTCCTCTGAGTACTGAAACTGAACACTGAAAGATTCCCCTATGCCTATTTACGAATTCTATTGCGATCACTGCAACGTCATCTTTAATTTTTTCTCCAGTCGGACCAATACTACAACTCAACCGGATTGCCCACGCTGCGGCAAAAAGGAAATCAGTCGTCAGATGTCTACTTTTGCCACGCTGAGCAAGGCAAGGGAGGATGGTGATGATGGCTCTGCCGGTTTGGATGAGACCAGGATGGAGGAGGCATTTGTTTCACTCATGAAGGAGTCTGAGGGAATGAATGAGGATGATCCCCGGCAGATGGCAACACTGATGCGAAAATTCACAGAAAAGACCGGCATGCATCTGGGCGACACCATGGAAGAGGCGGTTTCGCGTATGGAAAAAGGGGAAGACCCGGATGCCATTGAACAGGAGATGGGAGATCGTTTGGAAGGAGATGACCTCTTTTCTTTTGCAGGAATGAAAAAGAAAGTCCTGAGCACAGAAAAGCAGCCTCCCAGCCATGATGAGAAACTGTATGAATTGAAGGCTGAAGGCTAAAGACAGAAACGGAAACACAGAAGGAAGCCACTCTCCACTCTCCACTGCCCTTCATTCCATGCCGTGATTTTTCATCTTTTCCCATAAGTTTTTTCTGCTGATACCTAACAGCGCTGCGGTCTCTGTCCTGTTGCCATTGCAATGAGTAAGAGCCTTTTTCAGGCAGGCCTGCTCGGCAATGGCCATGTTTTTGGCAAGGCTGAAGCCTACGTCAGGTTCGCCATTTTGAGAGCAGAGTTCAGTGGGGAGATCGCTGGGAGTAATTATCGGCCCGCTGCAAAGGACAGATGCCCTTTCCATAAGGTTACGAAGTTCTCTCGCGTTTCCCGGGAAAGAGTATGCTGTAAGACAGGCCAGGGCTTCCGGAGACAAAGAAAAAGGCCTGTTGGGTGACGAACTGAATTCCTTCAGGAAATGGATGCAGAGATCATGGATATCTTCTTTATGTTCTCGAAGTGGTGGCATGACAATGGGGATTACCTTCAGTCTGAAGAGCAGATCCTGACGGAAGCGTCCTTCTGCTACTTCCTTTTGCAGGTCTTTGGAGGTGCAGGCAAGTACGCGAACATCAACTCTGATCGTTCTGGTCCCTCCAACCCGTTCAAATGCCCCTTCCTGAAGAACACGCAGTAACTTTGCCTGCAGCGGTCCTGGCAGATCCCCAAGCTCGTCAAGTAACAGCGTTCCGTGGTCTGCCAGTTCGAATCTCCCTTTCCGCATCTGGTCAGCTCCTGTGAACGCTCCACGTTCATGACCGAACATTTCAGATTCCATAAGACCATCAGGGATGGCCGCACAGTTAATGGAAACAAAGGGCTTGCTTTTGCGCAGGCTGGCCTTGTGGATGGCTCGTGCGGCAAGTTCCTTACCTGTCCCGGATTCCCCGGTTATCAGGATCGTGGCGTTGGTGGGAGCCGCCTGATCAATAATGGAATAGATCTGCTGCATAGAGGGGCTGTTGCCGATGAGACCACGGTCTGTCACCTGGGCATTTGCTTCGAGGAATGCACATCTGGCTTTTACGCTCTGAATATCAAGGAATCTGCTGCTCCGGATAATAAGATCATCCAGGTCAAAGGGTTTGAGGATATAATCCGAAGCACCTTTTCGTAAACAGTCCAGGGCATCGTTGATGCTGCCATAGGCGGTCATGATGATGACATCTGTTTCCGGGGAGTGTTTTTTTATTTTCTCAAGCAGCTTCATTCCATCCAAACCCGGCATGCGTATATCGGAAATGACAAGGTGATAATCTCTCTTGTCCAGCAATTTGGCGGCGTCGAGTCCATTTTCTGCCTGATCCACATGCCAGCCAAATTGCTTCAGCCTGTCATAGACGGATATGCGCATTATTTCATCATCTTCAGCAAGAAGTATTCTAGGCATTTCTGACTTTCTCCATGGTTCTCTTCCTTCAGCTTTCAGCTCTCAGTTTTTCCGTCTGTGCCGGAAAGGTGACTGTAACCGTTGTACCGACACCCAGCTCACTTTCCACTTCAATGCTTCCCTTCATCTGTGTTACCAGTGAATACGTTACCGACAGACCTAAACCGGTTCCGATACCGACATCTTTGGTGGTAAAAAAGGGATCGAAAATATGGGTCAATGTGTTTTTAGCAATTCCCATGCCTGTATCCCTGAAAGTCAATCGGATTTCTGAGTCGATCACCTCAGAACCAATGGTTAAGATACCTCCATCGGGCATGGCCTGAATGGCATTGAGGCCAAGGTTGACAATGACCTGTTTAAGGGCCTCAGCGTCAACATAGTAGTGCTCCTTGAGGCTGTTGTCCTGTTTAATGCTAATGTCCTTCAGCTTATAGGAAAGCAGTTCCAGGCACTCACCCAGAAGGATTCCGACATCTATTTTTCGTAATTGCAACGGCTCCTGTCTGCCAAAATTCAATAGTTGTCTCATGGTATGTTCAATGCGCTTCAATCCTTTATCCAGAAGGGGAAGATAGCGTTCACGCATCTCATGATCGTCAGGACACTCTCGCATGGCTTTGACACAGTTGAGCATGCCGCCCAGAGGATTATTTACCTCGTGAGCAATCCCTGCAGAAAGAATGCCGAGCGAGGCCATCTTTTCATTCAACCATGCCTGCTGACGAGTTTTATCGAGTTCCCTCTGGGACTGGGTGAGGCGTTCGCACAGTTGAGAAAAGTGCTCGCTGAGGTTTCCGATTTCATCGTCGCCGGTGGGAAGAGTGAGTTGGTCAGGTTCAACTTCCGGAAAAGAATTCATCGCCGCGGAAAGTCTGTTTACTCTGTTGACCACAAGGGTGTTGAACATGATCAGGAGTGTAATGGAAACGAGAATGAAACTTACCAGTCCGATAAAAAAGAGTGATCTGTTATTGGCCTTGATCTTTGCATCAGCCCAGGCAATGGGAATAGTGATCGAAAGAGCCCCTCTGATATCGCCTTTGACGTAGCCGTGCCGGGCGTGGCAGCCAAGGCACGAATCTTTGACATCTAATGGAGCCATGTAGCGGACGACCCTGCCTTGCGGACTGTCGCTTATGTCGATGGATTCAAGAGTTCCTTTTTCGAAGTTAATCATACACTGTCTTTCGTAGTCATCAGGAACATTTGCCGGATTAATTGGTTTGAGACTGGTGACGCGAAAACTGCCCAACCCTTTTTGGGTGGAATATTCGGACAGTTCCCTGGTGACCATGGCCGGGTTGCGCATCATATATTCAGTGCCCGATTGGTCTCGAATGACCGGAAGATCGAGAAAGGGGTTGCTTTTAACCCCTTCTTTTTTGATGACGAACAGGCCGTTGTGTTCTGAAACCCATTGCCGGGTAATGAGAATCTGGTTGTGGAGCATACGCGCCTGTTGCTGTGCCTGAAGAAGAATAAGTTCATTGTCAACTGTAGATATTCTGTAGAGAAATATCATGTACGAAACAGAGATGATTGCGCCTATGGCCACGATAAACTTTCCTCGCAGGGAAAATTTTGATTCGAGCCATTTATACAGAGATTTGATGGTGATAAGACATGATATGATAAAAACTTTGAAAGCAATTTTCATTTTCATACCTTTTTTTGGGAAAAAATTGAGTGCCTGCTGAGCTGATTAGATAGTTTTTTCTAGTACAATTTTTTGAAAATGGATGATTCCTGGCGGTCCTTTTTGCCGGAAAGGAATTTGCGTCCGGCAAGGAGGGACCTGATAAGAGGAATTGAGAGTGAGTTTCTGACCAAGGTCTGAATCCTCAACCATTTTTATTGCTACCGTTTGGTAGCGAAACCTGCCTTTGGCGTTACCATCCGGTAGCGTATGCTGCAGTTGACGATGATGGTTCCCGCTAACTTAGCTGAATACTCCGTGAAATACAAATGGTGCAGGTAGCTCAGATCGCCACCTGATTTTGGCCAGGCTGCCACTATTGCTGCTGTTGAAGTCTCTTTGATATCTTTTTCCATATTCCTTGATTGTAACATCTGTTTCTTTTATTACCAGCGCTCTCTTGTGCATCCCTTCTCTCGTCCTTTCCATTTGCAGCGTACCATGAATAATTAGAATTTTCGTTCAAGATTGAGGAAGGGAGAAATTAAACAGCGCAGCATAGAATGGATCTGCGAGTATTTCTTTATTTTATCGTGACGTAGAAATCGGGGAGGGGGGAGGTCATAAGTCAAGGTGGGAGGTGATCGCTCCTCAGATAATGGCGAGCGCAAATCATTTCGCCTAACCGTATGAAGAAGCACGTATTGGGGCTGTGTTTTTCTATTGACTTTTTTAGACGGTTTTTTGGGAAAACGCAGGTCACCTTCCTGATCAGTTGTTACCTGCAGGTAACGATCCTGCCCGTTTCTTGCTACCATTGGGTAACGGAGGTGGCGTAGTATAGTCATTAATTAATTGATATTGTATTATATTTATAATTGGAATGGAATTTGCTAAGTAAGGGTAACGGATTTGACTTATTCTCAATCTGAGTGATAGGCTTATATATATTTAAGCAGCTTAGTTCCGTTTCAACAAAGTAAATCAAAAGATTAACTACTTGAGGGAGGTCTAGGTGGATAAGGAGTATAAATCACACTATTACAGCCATGTGGTCAGAATTGCTTTTTTTCTGGTCATAGGCGGCGTTCTGGCCGTGGTGGCACGTGGGCTGTTTCTGCCTGACACGATGGGACAGTATGGTCACTATCGTGGTAGCAATATCGAGGAACAGAAAAATGTTGAAGTGAGAAATCACACCAATGAATCCTGTTACGAATGCCATCGCCCAATCAGACTTATTCACAAGGCTGGTGTCCACCAAACAGTCTCCTGTGAATTCTGTCACGGTCCTTATGCAGATCATATTCAAGATGGCAAGTATGTGGAAAAATTGCCGGTGAAGAGAGATATGGAGATTAAGGCTCTCTGCCTTCGTTGCCATAATAAAGTCATTCGCGCCCGTCCTGAAGACTCTATCAAGATGGTTGCCATGCCGCAGCATCTTGAGGAGAAAAAAGTACAGACAGATCACAACTGTAACCAGTGTCATATGGTTCATGATCCGCTGCTCTGGATAAAAGCGGCCAGAGAGATGATGGGTTTGCCGATGAAGGAGGATAAGAAGTAATGATTGATATAAAAAAGGAAATTCAGAAGGATCGTCGTGCCTTCATCAAGAACGTCCTTGGTGGAACTATTGCCGGTTCCCTGCTGCTGGTAATTCCAGCAGGTGCAGCACTTGACAGTAAGCTACCCGAGCAGCTTCCTGGAATGAGGGGAGATGATTCGGTATTTACTGAAAAGAAATTTGTCTTCATCGTGGATGTTACCGCCTGCATCGGTTGCGGTTCATGCTGTGTGGCAGATAAGAATGAATACAATGTCCCTGACGGGAACTATCGGACATGGGTTGAGCGTTATATCATTGACGACCATGATGAAGTCTTTGTCGATTCTCCCAATGGCGGTCTCGATGGCTATACAGAGCCTCGAACCGATATTCCCTTTCCGGTTCGCGATACCTTTTTCGTCCCCAAGCTCTGTAATATGTGTGAAAAACCCTCCTGTGTTCAGGTATGTCCGGTTGGCGCGACCTATAAGACAGAGGACGGCTTTATCCTGATTGATAAGGACCGTTGTGTCGGTTGCGGTTACTGCATTCAGGCATGTCCCTATTCTGTGCGTTATCTGAATCCGCTGACAAGGACCGCAGATAAATGTACCTGGTGTTACCATCGGGTACGCAAGGGATTGTTACCGGCCTGCGTCAATGTCTGTCCTGTACATGCCAGAAAATTTGGTGATTTGAACGATAAGACTTCCGAAGTCTATAGGCTTTTACGTGAGCCCCATGTGATCTCTGTACTCAAGCCGGGTATGGGCAATAAACCAGCGCTTCATTATCTTGGTCTGCGAAGGGAGGTAGTATAATGAGTGTAGCCGCACATGGTGATACTGCCGCCGCAGTAGCAAATTATATTTTTCCTAACGATCTTCATGTCCATTGGAGTCTGATGATCGTCCTCTATCCCTACATAACTGGTATTGTGGCAGGGGCATTTATTGTTTCCTCCCTTTACCACGTTTTTCATATCAAGGAGCTGAAACCCATTTCCAGGTTCTCACTCCTCTTTGCCCTGGCCTTTTTGATTTGTGCAACCTGGCCACTGTTGAATCATCTGGGACATCCGGAACGGGCGATGAGTATGATGCTTACTCCGAACCCGACATCAGCCATGGCCGGTTTTGGTTATATCTATTCTGCTTACATGATTGTTCTCCTCCTGGAGATTCTTTTTCTCTATCGACCTACCGTAGTTGCTTTGAAAGAACAGGCATCCGGTTTTATGAGAACTGTTTATGGGATACTGTCAGTCGGCAGTGATAATGTCTCTGAGAAGGCGCTTAAGCTGGATCATAAAATTATCAGTTTTCTTGCCGCAATAGGCATTCCCATGGCCTGTGTCTTACACGGCTATGTCGGGTTTATCTTTGGCGGGATCAAGGCAAATCCATTATGGGCCACTCCGCTCATGCCTTTGATCTTTCTCCTCTCTGCCTGTGTCTCAGGTATCGCCGGGATTATCCTGGCCTATACCCTTATCATGAAGTTCACAGGGCAGCCGTTGGATGTGAACTGTATCCGCACCTGTGTGAAATTTCTGTGGGGATTTTTTATCCTGGATTTTGTCTTTGAGATGCTGGAGCTTTTCTCCCATTTTTATATGGCAACCCATCATTGGCACACTCTGGAAACCCTTTACTCAGGACCACTGTATGTGAGTTTCTGGGTTCTACAGGTGGGCGTGTTCTCTGTTATCCCGTTTTTTGTTCTTATGGCGCTCAGTTTGATTAACTGGAATGACAAGGTCATCGCATTCTTTGCTCCTCTGGTTTCCGTGATGATTTTGTGCCAGGTTCTGCTCATGCGCTGGAATGTCGTTGTCGGTGGTCAGCTTATGTCCAAGAGTGAGAGGGGTGCTACAACATTTCACCCTCAATGGCTTGAAAAAGAGGGTATCCTGCCTGCAATTATTATTATGGTTGCCCCCCTGGTCATTCTCTGGATCCTAGGCAAGGTCTTACCGTTTTGGCAAAAAGATGATCCGGCAGCACAGCAGGTCGGATGATCTGATCAATTGTGAGAACTGCGATCAATGCGTTCATTCAACCGAAAGGAGGAAATTGCTGGGGAAAAAGAAGTTTCACAGAAGATGCCGGTTGGTTCCGGTGTGAAAAGTGTTTTACTTTCTACTATTCGGGAGGAAAGAAATATGCAGTATTGGAAGACGACTCTTTCAATGGCAACTCTTGGTTTGTTGCTTGCCAGCCCATCGTTTGCAACAACAAAGGCAGCAATGAATACCCAGGATGTAGCTGTTAAAGAGATGAATGTTAAATGCATTAACTGTCATCAGAAAGAAAATTACTCACTGGTTATGCAGTGGAAGAACTCTCCCCATGCAGCAGCCCAGGACGGACAGGTAGGCTGTTATAACTGCCATGCCGCTGAACAGGGCGATGAGACATCCTACATGCATGAGGGAGCACTGATCAAAACCATCATGACTCCCAAGGACTGCGGCTATTGTCATGAGAATGAAGTGAAGCAGCAGGCTCCTTCTCATCATGCCTCTGCCGGTCAGATTATGGCTTCTCTTGATAATGTGGTCGGTGAAGTCATCTGTTCCATGGAAGACAAGGCTGATGCCGTTAACGGTTGCTGGCAGTGTCACGGTTCCATCATCAAGGTTCAGAAAGGCAAGGACGGCAAGCCGCTGCTCAATCAATTCAAGGCCGTCATGCTTGACCCCACGACTTATCCCAACAGTGGTATCGGTCGTCTGAATCCGGATGGAACCAAGGGCGCCTGTAATGCCTGTCATGGCAAACATTCCTTTAAAGCATCTACTGCCCGTCAGCCGGAGAACTGTGGAAAATGCCATCTCGGTCCTGATCATCCGCAGATGGAAATCTATAATGAGTCCAAGCACGGTATTGCCTATTACTCCGCATCTCGGGATCGCGGTATGAATGGTATGAATATCCATAAATCAGGAAAATGGGTACTTGGTAAAGACTATTACACTGCCCCGACCTGTTCTACCTGTCATATGGGTTCATTTGTAAAATCTGATGGATCAGTTTCAGAGAACACCCATAATGTGGGTGATCGTATTTCCTGGACCCTGCGTCCTAAAGTATCTGTCAAGCTGAACCGTGTTGTCTTTGAAGACGGCACCCAGAAAGATATTCCCGGCGATATTGCTCCGCAACCAGGTCAGCTTATCAAGTACAAGGAATTTAAATTTGTTGATGATAAATGGAAGGAAGTACCTGTTGAAAAAGAAGCCGTCGAAGTTGTTGCCTGGGAAGAGCGTCGCGGTAACATGAAGGCTGTCTGCAAGCAGTGTCATGGTGAACAGAAGGTTGATAATTTCTATATACAATTTGACGCCCTTGTTGTGACCTATAACGAGAAATTCGCCAAACCTGCCCAAAAGCTGTTCAAGATGGCCATGGATGATGGTCTTATTCACGGATCCACCTTTCATACCGAATTGGGCTGGCACTGGTGGGAGCTCTGGCATCATGAGGGACGTCGTGCCCGTCACGGTGCAGCTATGCAGGGCCCGGACTACACCCATTGGCATGGTATGTATGATGTTGCCCATAACTTCTATTTCAAGTTCATCCCTGAGCTCATGCATCTCGCTGAGAAAAAAGGCATGACCGAGAAATATAAAAAAGAAGTTGGCGAAATCTTAGCCAAGCCTGAGCATCAGTGGTACCAGAAAGGTTTTGGTGAAGGTGTCATGGAAGACATCAAGGCCCAGGAAAAGGCTCGTTACAAACAGTAATCTGCTATTATCTAAAAATTACGCCCCGGCATGCTTCGAGATGCCGGGGCGTCTCAATTATCTCTTGTTCTCGTCTCTTCAGGGTGATTGCAGATTACGCTTGCTGGTTTTCTTAAGGCCTTCACTGGGAACCAGCAAGCGTAATCCGTAAACATCTCTTGTACTCAAAAGGAAAATGCATGAAAAATCCCATAATATCAAAATGGAAGACAGTCCTCTTGGTTTTGCTCATCGTTTTTATGACCTTTGCCGCAGGGACAGGACAAGGCCAGACGGTGGATTATGATGCCATGTCCAGGACCGAGCTGCAAAATAAGATTGCAACGTTGGGACTTGGCTTAGGAAGCTACATTGTCGGCAGAGAGCTGACCCCGGAACAGCAGGCAACGGCTGAGAAAGATTCTGCATACAAGTCTTATCCTGGGACAGTGAAATTTAAGGATAAGGACATCTTTGTCATTGCCGATCAGGAGACAAAGGTGGTGATAGCCCTTTATGTAAGGAATAAACAGGCAACGCAAGATGATTTCAAAGCAATGATAGGTGAATTGATGATGCGCTTTGGTGAACCCACTGCTGAGGCCCATGGAAAAACAATTTACTGGAATTATGCCGCGGATGGATTGATTACTGAAGAACTGTACAGGACAGTGAAAGACAAAGGTCTGCTGGAAACCCTTGGGGTGCTGGCAACTGTCAAATTCAGCTCCAGTCAGAGCGTAGATGAGCTCTCTGCAACAGCGAAAGAAGAGAAAGATGAGGCTGAAAAATCAATAGCCAGCAGTGATAATTATGTGATGATTCAGTCAGACGTTTTATCAAAGAAATATATGGGGAATTAGTCGGCTGGCCGTTTACGGGAACATTCTAAAATTTCAATGGATACCTATTTGCATGCAGAAATTTGTTGTCATCGTAATCATGTTGCTTGTCAGTTCCTGTTCGGCCCCAACCAAGGTTGCCACTGAATTACCGGACAGTTCCGAACTGCCAAGGATGCCGGACGAGTACCGGGATAAGGATAAAAGGATAACGGATCCCGTTGGCATGTGGGTCTATGATGCTGCTGAAAAACAGGCAGAGGATGATTATTTCGGAGTCGAGGTGCTTTCCCTTGAGGAATCTCAGAGGATTTTACGGGATCGTAAAGAGGCACAAAAGAATGAGTCTTCGAGCGCAGAAAAAGAAAGTAAATAGTCTGGAAACAGATAACGCGGAATCGATTTTTATCCTCTAGAGGCAGCTTTTCTTGAAGCAAAGAGGGGAGCTTTTTTACTGAAACTTTCGTGAGTCTTGTTTTGGCAAGAAAGAGATTGTTGTTTCATTTGATTTCAACATCGGGAGGTTGTACATGAAAAAACTGTTTGCTCTCAATCTATTATTGGCGGTTTTCTTTCTCTTCTGGGCTTGTATCGGTTCGGAAAGCAGTGGTGTGGTGAATGCCACCACAGTTTCTGCTCATCCTGACGTCAGTGAACAGGAAAAACTCCTGCCTTGTTTCCAGTGTCACCAGGAGGCCACACCTGAGATCTATGACGAATGGTTCAATTCGCTTCATGGTATCGGTATGGTGAAGTGTTATCAGTGTCACGGGACCTATGAAAATTTTAAAAAGGAACCTGCGGCCTCCGACTGTATGGTCTGTCATGCCGACCAGATCGAGAAATGTCCCCAAGACAAGAAATGCTGGTCTTGTCATAACGCCCATACTTTTAAGCGAAACAATAAATAGGAGGGAACCATGGTACAGTCAAGACGTGAATTTCTGAAACGAACCGCAGCACTCAGTGCGGCCTCCTATGTGGGCATGACCCTTCCCTTCCGTGAGGAAGGATTGGCTCGGGCTGCTGATGATACTGTCTGGCATCGAGGATCCTGCAGACTCTGTGGAGTCGGTTGCAGGGTGGAACTCGGTGTAAAAGACAGCAAGCCTGTGGCGCTTCGAGGAGTACCGAAATCAAGAACAAATTACGGATATGTGTGCATGAAGGGCATGCTTTTCTGGAAGGTGATGAATCATGCCGAACGCTTGACGACTCCCCTTTATCGAGCCCAAAAATCAGACAAGTTTAAAGCCATTTCCTGGGATGAGGCCCTGGATATTGCAGCCGGGAAATTTGCCTCGGCAGTCAAAGAGCATGGCAATGATTCCGTGGCCTATTACGGATCGGGTCAGGCCCTGACTGAAGAAACCTATTTTTTTCAGAAAATCTTTCGGGGCGGGCTGCAGACCAACAATGTGGAGGGGAATCCCAGGCTTTGTATGGCCAGTGCGGTGGGCGGCTATCTCACCTCTTTTGGTGCAGATGAACCCATAGGCGGCTATGCTGATATCGAAAAGGCCGACTGCATGTTCATTATCGGCTCGAATATGGCAGAAGCGCATCCCGTGATTTTCAGACGGGTGATGCGACGGAAACTGGACAACCCGGAAGTTACCATTATCAACGCCGATCCTCGTATTTCTCTTACCTCCCGTATCGCTGATATCCACCTCCAGTTCAAACCTGGGACTGATCTTGCCCTGTTGAATGCCATGGCCCATGTTATCGTCAAAGAAAAGCTCTATGACAAAAAATTTATTGATGACTATACGACCTTTAAAACAGGGAAGGGAGATCTTGCCGATCTTGCTCAGTATGAGATATTTCTGGCAGACTATACCCCGGAACAGGCGGCAAAAACCATGGGCGGCAAGGTGACGGCCGATCAGATTCGGGAAGTAGCGCGTCGATTTGCCACCTCCAAGGGAACGATGAGTTTCTGGACAATGGGACTCAACCAGCGTAAACAAGGCGTCTGGGCCAACAATCTGGTTCATAACCTGCATATCCTCACCGGACAGCTTCTGAAAGAGGGCGCGGACAGTCTTTCTCTTACCGGCCAGCCCAACGCCTGTGGCGGCGTGCGGGAAGGTGGCGGACTCTGTCATATCCTGCCAGGGCACCGACTGGTGGCGAAGGAACCCCTGCGCAACCAGGTGGAGGAGGCCTGGGGAATTCCCAAGGGGCGCATACCACCTAAGCCCGGTTATCATACCATGGCCATGTTCACGGCAGTGAACGAGAAGAAGATCAAGGCCATGTGGATCAACTGTACCAGTCCTGTACAGAGTCTGCCCAACTGTAATCTCTACAACGAGGGAATGGCCAGGGATGATACCTTTATCGTCTGTACCGATATCTTTCCGACATTGACCACTGAGCTTGCAGCCAATCTTGTCCTGCCCACTGCCTTTCATTTTGAAAAGACCGGGGTGTATGGATGTACCGAGCGTCGTTCTCAGTTGACCAGGAAGGCCATTGATCCGCCCAAGGGCGCCAAACCGGAAGTCTGGATTATCCGGGAGTGGGGCAGAAAACTTGCCGAAAAACTGAATGATCCGGTGATCACTCAGTGCATCAAACCCTTTGAGGGGCTGGAAGAAGGATACGAGCTGCCCAAGGCCATCTGGGATGAATATTCTCAGAAACTGACCAAGGGGCGCGACAACGACCTGCGTGGGGCCACCTATGAGGTGCTGGAACAGATGTATGATGGTGTGCAGTGGCCGGCGCCGACTGAGGAGTATGCCCTCACGGGTGGGACTGTAAAGAAGTTTGTCCGGGGGATGGACCCCATGGCAGACAGTCATGCCAAGGACGATAGGCCCTATCAGTTTTACGGCCCGGCCCATCCGGATCAAAAGCTCTGGATATGGATGCGTCCCCAGGCCGATCCGGAAGAGATTCCTGATGCCGAGTATCCCTTCTACCTCTCAACCGGTCGAATTATTGATCATTGGCACACCATGAGTATGACCGGTCGGGTAAAGGAACTGCTGCGGGCCAACCCCTATGCCTATATCGAGGTCAACCCGGTAGATGCCGGACGTATGGGCATCAAGCCCGGAGATATGGTGGAGGTCACCTCAAGGCGCGGGACAAATGTCCTGCCGGCCAAGGTCTATGAAGGTCCCATTGAAGGGATGGTCTTTGTCTATTGGCATGATCAGCATCCTGACCGTATGATCAACAAGGTAACCAAAGACGCCTATGATCCCGGTTCCAAGGAGCCCGAGTTCAAAATCTGTGCCTGCAAGGTGCAAAAGGTTTCCGGGCCTAAGGCTTTAAAACCCTACATCGTTTAGGTAAAAGCTCATCAGCACTCCACCTGCGCGCGATCAAGATGTGTGGCATAGGTAGGCTATGGCCGCACATCTTGATCGCCCACATCTGAAGCACTGCTGAACTTTAACCTCTGTTTAAGGGGTGTTTGTATTAACAGACGAAAATTTCATGTTGTTGTGAGGAGGAATTATGGTGGTTGGCGGTTTTGTGGTCCAGTGTCTGCCTGATGAGAGAAACAAAGCAGCTCAGGCCCTCTCAGCTCTGCAGGGTGTTGAGGTGTATGGAGATGATGAACAGGGAAATGTTGTCGTTGTGGCAGAGGCCGATTCTTCCGGGGAGTTGGGAGAGGTTGTGAAACGCATGGAGAAAGTGGATTCTGTTCTCAATGTGGGGATGACCTATATGAATATGGAGGACGAGGCGGAACAGATAGCCAGTGGCGAGAGTACTCCCAAGGTCTTTGACGGGAGGAAGCGGAAGCGAGATTCCCTTGAAACGCCGTGAATTTGTAAAAGGTGTGGCAGGATCCCTTTCTGCCACATTTCTCCTGCCGGCTGCGGCCAGAGCCCTGTCTCTGATCAAGTCACCGGTACGTACTAACCGGCTGCGTCCTCCCGGGGCCGTGCCCGAAGAGATCTTTGCCGGCAAGTGTATTCGCTGCGGCCGCTGTGTCGAGGTCTGTCCCTATCGCTCTATCTCTCTGCTGGATATTCGGGCAGGTGTCTATGCCGGAACCCCGATTATTGCTGCCGAAGAGATTCCCTGCTATCTCTGTATGAAATGTGTTGAGGTCTGTCCCACCGGTACCCTGCTCAAGATCCGTCAGGAAGAGACCCGCATGGGGATAGCAATAGTAAATCGGCACCTCTGCTATACCTGGCAGAGTTTCACCATCTGTAGAACCTGTTTTGATGTCTGTCCATACAAGGAGCAGGCCATTACCCTGGACCAGCTGCGTCCGATCATTGTGGAAGATCGTTGTGTGGGCTGCGGTCTCTGCACCCATGCCTGTCCGGTGACAGCAGAGGATGGGCAGAAGGCCATCAATATCGAACCCATCCATGCCTGGGAACGTGTGCGATGGTAAGGGAAAAAAGAGGAAACATCCATCGCACCCGTTTAGTCGTACTGAGCTTGGCCTTTCTCCTGATCCTGATAAACCCATTTTTAAACTATTATCTGGAGCTCAATTTCATCCAGGGCTGGTATCAATCCTTTGGCATCGGCAAGCTCTGGTTTGTTTCTCCGCTGGAGGGGTTGGAGAGCCTTCTGGTCTCCAAACAGATATTCCTTCCTACCCTTATCGGGATGCTTCTTCCGGTCTGTCTTGCAGCATTATTGGGCTCAGTGTACTGCAGCTGGCTCTGTCCGATTAGTTTCCTGCATGAGATCCTGGATTTCCTGCGAAAAATACTTTTCCGAAAAAAATGGCTCAAGGATCATCTTGTCCTTTCGCGCCGAACCCTCTGGTATGCTCTCATAGGTGAGATTATCTTGTCCCTGATCCTGGCCGCTCCCCTTTTTGTCTTTCTGTCTCCTCCGGGCCTTGTCGGCCGAGAGATCATGACCGCTGTCTTTTTTCATAGCCTGGCCTTGGAAGGAGTTGTCGTCCTGTTGGTTCTGGGCATGAATCTGGTGACCAGACGGTTTTTCTGCCGCTATTTCTGTCCTCTGGGGGCCACCCTGAACATCATCGGCAGCAGACGGAAGCTGCGGGTGATTCAGGATCTTTCCACTTGCACCGAATGTGGGTTGTGCGACCGGGCATGTCCCTTGGGGTTGACTCCATCCCTTGGTATGGCGCAATCCGCCTACTGTTGGAACTGTGGGGAGTGTACAGCGGTTTGCAAGCCAGGGGCTCTGGAATATCAGTGGGGAAAGAAAGGGGATGCCGAGACTGCGGCTGTTGTCGGACAGGGAGATGCCGGCTGAGGCCCCTCCCTCGCATCGTTCTGCAATGGTATAACTTTATTGTCTTTTGTTTTGTTTTATAAAAAAATGTTGTCGTCTTCTCTACTCTTTCCAGCAACTCAACAAAAAGGCCACCATGAGTCGATATCTGCCAGTTAGAACACTCTGTCTCCTTTCTTTGTCAGGGCTGCTTCTTGCCACCTCGGTACAGGCACGTCCCAATACGTCTGTGAAAAATACTCTTTTTCGTGAGGAAAATCCGAAAGCGAACATGGAAAACAGTCTCGTCATGCCCTATGTTTTCTCCACAGAGAGTATGGGGGTTACCATGGGTGTCGGCGGAGGAGTAAAGGGCTACGGCCAGGATCAGCTGCTGCTAGGGGCTACTGCCTTTGGCAGTAGCGAGAGTGCCGTCGGTATTTTTCTGGGAATGTGGGATTATCGGCCTTCTTTTACCAAACGATTTTTCTTTGGCGCCCAGGGAATGGTCGGGCACTACCCGGAGCAAAGGGCGTATTCCAGTCGGTCTTTCTCTCAAGGCGTTGCCCGTCCGGGAAGCAATGATTCCGACATGAATCAGTATGGACAGGACAGCGGCTATGACAACTGGAGCGACTTGAGACTGGAGTACGTGCTGCCCATGGGATCGGCCCGTTCAGATGCCATGCAGCAGTATAAACTGAAAGGGGGACTGCTTCAGTCTGCTCCTGTGGGCGGAGCGACATGGAGTCCTCTGGAATCCGGGGTCACAACTCTCCTGTTTAGGCAGTATAACCGCTACCGCAGTTTTGAACTGGAAGGAGGTGATATCGATGTCACAATCCACCCGGTTCAGCTTGCCCTTTCCTATGATAATACCGATTTCCCAGTGAATCCGTCTCGTGGAAGCCTGCAGTATATCGGGTTGACCCATGATTTCGGCTGGCTCGAATCCCCAGATGAATGGACCTTCATTGAATTTGAGGGGAGTAAATATTTTTCTCTGGGGAGTTCAGACTGGGCAAAGCAGCGCATTATCGCGCTGAACCTGTGGACAGGCGACACGCCAAGCTGGGATGAGCATACAGACAGCGCTGGAAGTACAACTGTTACCAATCGGCCTCCCTTTTATGAAGGGGCTACTCTTGGTGGTTTCTACCGGATGCGTGGGTATCCCGTAGATCGATTCAACGATCGGTCGGTCATTTATACAGCTGCAGAATATCGCTATACCATGGACTGGAACCCCATCGGCAATATCAACTGGCTCAGATTCCTGAAGAGTGACTGGCTGCAGCTGGTTGCCTTTGTTGAAGGAGGACGGGTAGCCAATGATTATGGCTCAGATCTGTTCAAAGAGTGGAAGGTGGACGGTGGGTTTGGGCTTCGCGCCCTGTTTTCCGGGGCTGTTGTCCGGCTGGACGTAGGCTTCTCCGATGAATCCACCTCCGCATGGGTAATGTTCGGTCATCCTTTCTAACTTTTGCCAGGGCAGGGGAGGCCTTTTTACTGTACCTTCATCGTGTCGTCTGCATCGATGAAGTGGTGAATGTGGTGGGCCTTTTCCTTTGCCTTGAGCATCTCTCTGGCCTCATCTTCACTGATCCCCATGGCATTTGCCATATCCGCAATACTGTAGCAGGGTTGGCCATCCGGGGCATAGCCTTTGGCCTGCAGTTCGGGAAAGCAATTAAGTGTTGCGCTACCTGATGAGTTGAGGAGGAGTTCCCTGATGTTGTCGGGGCCATAAAGGATAAGCCACTCCACGGCTTCTGCCCAGATTTTGGAATCCACTGTCTGGTGTTTCAAGACTGCCAGGGCTGATTTAAGATCCCACTGCTCTTTCAAATTCATGTATATCTCCTGCAACTGTGAATATCAACCAATACAAAGGTAGAGCGAATTGTGGCTGCTATTACCGTATTATCTGTTACGTGCTGAGTTTTTTCTTTTCTGTAAGAATCCTCTGTACTATAATTCTTCAATACAATGATGCAATGGTTTAGGTTTTTGCCGGGAGTAAAATTATGAATCAATTTGACAGTGCTGTATTTCTGGAAAACATAGAGTGGTTTGATGAGACTGGAGAAGAGCTGGTCCATCGGCTTCCAGAGACAGGCTCAGGAGAAATCAAGTGGGGTGCTCAGCTCACGGTACGTGAGAGTCAGGCTGCGGTCCTCTTTTATAAAGGAAAGGCCTGCGATGCCTTTGGTCCTGGACGTCATACCCTGAAGACGGCTAATTTACCTATCCTGACCAAGATTCTCTCCATTCCCTGGGGCGGCAACAGTCCGCTGCGGGCCGAAGTCTATATGGCCAACCTTAAATATTTCACCAACCTCAAGTGGGGAACCCGTAATCCGGTTGCCTTCCGAGACAGTGAACTGGGACTGGTTCGCCTTAGGGCCCACGGTGTTTTTAATATCCAGATCGTACAGCCGGTGCTTTTTATCAACTCCATGGTTGGGACCATGGGCAAAATCACCACTGACGAGATTGGCAGCTATCTCAAACGGGTGATCGTTTCCCGGTTTAATGATTATCTTGGTGAAGATCTTGACAGTCTCTTCAACCTTCCTGGGAAATTTGATGAGATTTCTGTGGGACTGCAGAAACGTCTGGTGGGAGATTTCGGTCATTTCGGCCTTCATCTCAGCCATCTCTATATCACCTCCATTACCCCTCCTGAGGAGGTGCAGAAGGCCATTGATGATAAAAGTCGTCTCGGTGTGATCACGGATATGGATAAGTTCGTCAAGATGAAGGCGGCCATGGCCATGGAAAAAGCAGCGGAAAACCAGGGGGAGGCAGGTGCCGGACTGGGGCTGGGAATGGGCATGATGATGCCTGCCATGTTTGCCGCAGGAGGGGGAGGACAAAGTAGTGCACCTGCAACATCTAACGAACGCAGAGTTGTGTGTCCGGACTGTCAGAATATGATTTCCGATGATGCCAGGTTTTGCCCGCTCTGCGGGCATCAGCAGCTGGTACTCAGTCAATGTGTCAACTGCGGAAAAAATCTTGGCCCTAATGCAAAGTTCTGTTCCAAATGCGGACATCCCACCAGTGAGAAACCCAGGGGAGTGATTTGTTCTCAGTGCCGGGTCGAGAACCTGCCGGGAGCCATGTTTTGTAATCAGTGCGGTCAGCGGCTTGGCTGACTTGTCACCATCACAGGGTAGTCGTTAACTTTCCATGGATCTCACTATCCAGCAAAACTGCCCCTCCTGTGGTGCGGAAATCGAATTGAACGAGGCGGACAGACTGATCCAATGTCCCTACTGCGAGGTCAATAATTTTATGGTGAACAGGGGGCTACTCCGTTTTGTCCTCCCGGACAAGGCCCCGGTTCATATCGATCGCAGGGAGATGTTTTATGCCCCCTATCTTCGTTTCAAGGGGAATATTTACTACTGCACAGGAACTCACCTGAAACACCGGGTGATAGATACCACCCAGAGAGGAGTGAACAGCAGTGTGCTTCCTCTTTCTCTGGGGCTCAGGCCGCAGGCCATGCGTATCTCTCTGGTAACGGATATGGTGAGCGGTTCCTTTTTCCGTCAGACAGTCAAGGCCAGAACTCTACTTGAAAAAGTCTCTCAGCCCACAGTCCACGATTCAGAGAAGATCAAGGCCTCCTTGTATAGCCGGGCCTATATCGGGGAGTCTCTCAGTTGTATCTACCTGCCGCTCTATATAGAAGACGGTGTACTCTACGATGCAGTGATCAATAAGCCCCTGGCCCATGGTGGTTCAGCGGAGAGTCTGCAGAAAAAAAGTGACCGCTATCATCCGGGCTGGACACCTCATTTCCTTGCCACCCTGTGTCCGCACTGTGGCGATACGCTTACAGGGGAGCATGACAGTCTGGTCCTTTCCTGTTGTAATTGTCACAGTTCCTGGGAGGAAAAACAGGGGGGCTTTCATCCCATCAGCTGGCAGCGGGTGGTGTCGCATCATGATCATATGTACTACCTTCCCTTCTGGAAACTGGAAGTCCGTTCGACGGGGGTAGAGATGAATAACTTTGCAGATTTTCTGCGAATTACCAATCAGCCTCTGGTAGTCCAGCCTGTTCATGAACAAATGGTACTTTCCTTCTGGATTCCAGCCTTTAAGCTGAAGCCTAAGACTTTTATTCAGTTGGCGAAAAATATGACTGTCAGTCAGAGAAAATTACCTGGCGGGGAACAGACCATGATCAAAGGAATGCACCCGGTGACCCTGCAGAGGACAGAGGCGGTTCAGGCCCTGAAAAGTGTCATGGCCGAGGCGGCCTTGAATAAACAGCAGCTTCTTCCACTTTTGCCCGGGATGAGCTTTCGTCCCCTTGCCAGCGATCTTACCTACCTGCCTTTTTTTGATCGGGGGCATGATTTTGTCCAGGAGCAGAGTGGCCTTTCCCTGGCAAAATCTGTTTTACGTTTTGGCCGCAGCCTGTAACAGAGAAGAACACACGATGAACGAACACGAACATTTTATGCAGATTGCCCTGGAACAGGCTGAGGACGCACTGGCTCATGGCGAATTTCCTGTGGGGTCTGTCATCGTCCATGAGGGCCGTGTTGTTGCCAGCGGTCAACGGCGTCATACCCTGGAACAGAAGGAATCGGTGAATGAGATTGATCATGCCGAGGTCCTGGCTCTACGCAGTCTGCTTGCCCGGGAAACGGCCGTTGATCCGTCAGAGCTAGTGGTCTACGCCACCATGGAGCCCTGCCTTATGTGCTTTTCCACCCTTATTTTAAACGGTATCCGCCGTATCGTCTATGCTTACGAGGATGTCATGGGAGGCGGTACTAATCTGCCGCTGGCACAATTGAATCCACTCTACGCCAAGATGGAGGTGACAGTTATTCCCCATGTAATGCGTCAACAGAGCCTGGGGCTGTTTCAACGCTTTTTTGCCAATCCCGAAAACCAATACTGGAAAGATTCCCTTCTTGCTAACTACACCCTGAACCAGTAAAGTTATGGCGTTGTAAAAACTCTTCATATGCGAGGCTTGGAAAATTTCTACTTAGCCATCGGAACCTATCGGGAAATTTATGTTTTTGTCGCCTTCAGCCTTCAGCCTTTAGCCTAAATTATGACCACTACAGCCAGAACCGTCGGTTTCCAGGCAGGGGAACGCAATATTTTTTTCCATATCCTCACGGCCTGCAACCTTTCTTGTCGCCATTGTTACATTAATACCAGGCAACACGGAACAGCGACTTTGCCCCGTGAAACCATGGAGAAATGGTTGGAACTTTTTGCAGATCCTGTAAAAAACTCCAATGTCATTTTTTTGGGCGGAGAACCGACTATGCATCCTGATCTCGCCCATGGCATAGCCAAAGCCAAGGAACTGGGCTTTACCGTGACCGTGGATTCCAACGGCTATCTCTTTCACGATATTCTTGACAGGACTAGTCCAGACTTGCTTGATTACTTGAGCTTCAGCCTGGACGGGCCGGATAGTAAGGTTAATGATCCAATCCGGGGCGAAGGTGTTTTTGATGTTTGTACTGCCAATATGCGCAAGGCCGTATTGAGAGGCTACAATGTGTCGCTGATCTACACGGTATCAAGCCTCAATCTCAAGCATCTGCATCGAATGATCCCTCTTCTGTCCGAGATTGGCGTGAAACGCTTCTTTATTCAGGTGATTGGCCTGCGTGGCAAGCCTGCTCAGGAGAGTGTCGGTGAGCAAGGCTGGCAGGTGAGTCCTGAACAGTGGCTGGATCTCGTGCCTGCTGTGGCTTTGCAGGCAGCAGCAGCAGGTATTCATGTTACCTATCCCAAGGTTTTCCTTGACCCAGGAGAAAAATTTGAGTGTGCAGGACTTGTTGCTGAGAATTATTTCATTTTTCCCAATGGCCGGGTCTACCGCTGCCCACTCTGCGAGGATCATCCTATCCATGCCCTGCGTATCGAAAACGATGTCCTTGTTCCCAACGAGGGGTTGACTGAGGATGATTTTTTTCAGCTGAATATCGCCGAGGGCTGTGTCATGAATAAGCTGCTGCAGCCTGACACCCTTTCCTATGATGAACAGGGAACTCCGCATCACAGGATTTCCTGCTGTCTTCTGAAGCAGGAGATTCTTCCCTGATTCACAGGGCCTCTTCATATAGATGTTATCAACTGTTGCGTCTTGATTAGAATTTGACAGACGCTTATTGCATACTGTCGATCATCTGAATCTGGATCGAATGATTCGTAATTATTGATAAAGATTCAATGATTGAAATGTGGTGTGTCCCCTGTTAGAGCAATGATTTCTTTCTGCGCGACTGGCCGGAGACTTTCCCGAAAAGTATGCCGATGAGCAGTACACCTCCACCGGCAAGAAACCACTTGATGGCATTGTTCTTTTTCAGGCTGTTGTTTTCCTGTTTCACTGCATTCAGTTCTGTTACAAGTAACGCATTCTCTTTTGCTGTCTTCACCAGATCTGTTTTGGTTTGAACTACATTGGCAGTATCCCGCTGCAGGGCATGGTGCTGTGTCATGAGCTGATTCCTTTCGGTAAGGATTGAATCACGTTCCGTCTCGGTTCGGGCAAGGGTAGAAGAAACCTCCTCTAATTTCTGCATAAGTTCATTTGTTTTTTGTTTCATTTCTTCTTTTTCAGTACGCAGAGCAGTGACGACTTCCTCAAGAGGAGGGTCTTCACTCAGAAATCTTTTCAGCATCCAGCCTTCTTTGCCGTCAGCGAGGCGTACCTTTGCATAGGACTCATCTTCCTCGAGAAATTCAACAGAAGCACCATCGTTGACCATGGCAATAATCTTATATTCATTTCCCTGACCTCTCCTGACGACCACCTCTGAACTGGGTTTTACATAAAGGGCTTTGGCAAACACCGGTGTTTGCCAAAATAAAAGTGTACTGAACGTCAGCAAGAGGGTGGGAGTCAAAAAGAAAACAGAGAGAGAACCTGACGATATCTTTATTTGTCTGATGATCATGATATTGTATCTCCTTAATCTAAAACATTTTTTGCGCATTGTTGTTTGTAACACGTGCAGTACGGTTCAACCTGTGTAAGAAAAAAATGAGTATTTCCCTTTTGCCTGACTCAGTGCAAAGCGAGCTTTTTTATCCTGTTATTGATTCATCTCTGTTTAATATCGCCTGCAAACAGCCATTTTAGCGGATAGAAAGGGATAACGGCAGTGATTTCATCAAGGTTTCAATCGCCTTGTAATGCTTCAAGTTTTGGCAAAATAAAATAATTACTACAAAACAGAATGAGGAAAGTCAATGACTTGTCACCGTCTCTGTGAAAAGCATTGTGTCGCGATGAAATTCAGACAAGCAATAGGATGAGGAGTGGAGGGGGCGGGAGCAGCTGTTGAGAACATTTGCCTGTTTTGGCAACAACATACTTGCAACTTTTAAGCTTCGTCCTGTCTGTCGCTATTACTCGCTGATCTTTTTGACTGTAACGGGCGAACCTGCTGTTCAGTTACGGGGGACCGCTATTTTTTTCCAAAAAGGGAGGTGAGGAAGATGCCTGCCTCGTAGAGAACAAAGAGAGGGATGGCGAGGAGGGCGGTGGCCATAAAGTCACCTGCGGTGAGGAGAAAGGCAAGAAAAACAATGGCTGTGTAGAAGTAGAGTCGTTTGCTTCGGAAATATTCTGCTTTGACAAAACCGGCCTTGCCTGCCATGACCATGAGAAAAGGGATTTCGAAGGAAAGTCCGAAGGCGAGGATAGTTCTGGCAACAAAGGTCAGGTATTTTCCAAACTTAGGCAGGGGCTCGAGATTGTCGCCTGCATAGCTCATGAAGTAGTGGAGCATTCTTGGTAAAACACCGAAAAAGGCAAACGAAGCCCCGACTGCAAAGAGGAGGGTGGCCCAGAAGACAACGGTTACCGCAAATTTTTTTTCATTGCTTTTCAGACCTGGCGCAATAAACATCCATATCTGGTAAAGGGTGACCGGGAAGCTGATCACCAGTCCTATCAGGAGTGAAAGTTTAAGGTAAGAGAGAAAGGCTTCAGGCAGGTTGGTGTAAACCAGACGGTCAAGGTAGGGGCTGGCATTGAACAGTGGGGCGATGAAAAACTGGGCAATGTTTTCTGAAAAAGCATAGGTCACCCCTGTACAGATAACAATGGCCAGAAATACCCTGATGAGTCGCTGCCGCAGTTCCATATGGTGCGGCCGGAACTGTTCAAGGCTTCTGACAATGAGCGACACTAGCTTTGTTGCTCCGCAGCGTTACTCTTTTTGGGAATCTCTGCCAGGTGGGGATCTTTTTCTTCCTTTTCTGCAAGCACGGCTTCTGTTTCTTTTTTCTGCACGGAATAGGCTTCTTCTTCGGCGTCGATATCAATAATTGATGAAGTTGCTTCGCTTAACTTGGAAGGATCGCTAAGCTTGACCGATTCTTTGTCCCGCCAAGTCTGGCTGTTGACATCTAGGACCTGGTTTTTGAGGGAACGGGCTGCTTCTTCCAATTCCGGTTTGATGTCATCTAAGGGGTTTCCGTCTGCGGTCAGGTTTTCCTTCAGTGTATTGGCTGTTTTTTTCAGCTCAAGAATTCCTTTGGCTACAGAGCGGGCAAGATCGGGCAGTTTGTCCGGACCGACTACGATCAGGGCAAGGGCCATTATCAGAATAAATTCAGGTAAACCGATACCAAACATAGAGATAACCTCATTTCAGGCAGAACTCGACCACACATCCGAATATGGCGGCAACAGTCTCTGCAAGGCAAATGTACGGCATTTACCAGGGGGTGTCAAGATTGTCACTCTTTAAGAAGCTGTCAAGGATGGCCAATGGTGGTGATCTGCTGGTAAAGCTGGCGGAAAATATCCACTGTGACCTGGGTTTGCCAGTGACCTG
This sequence comes from Pseudomonadota bacterium, assembly GCA_018820855.1. Taxonomy (GTDB): domain Bacteria; phylum Desulfobacterota; class Desulfobulbia; order Desulfobulbales; family Desulfocapsaceae; genus Desulfocapsa. The sequence continues at coordinate 69,998 of JAHJNL010000077.1, forward strand.
TGACCGTTGCTGTCAGATAGCTGAGAAGAAACAGCCCCAAAATCAGAACAGGCAGAAGAATGGGGTTAACCCGTCTTTTTCCGGCTAAGCCAAGCGTCAGGCAATCTTTGGCAGGACAGACGGGAAGGCACTCCAGACATCCGATACATTCGGCGTTGCGAACTGTTTTTCTGTCGGTGATACGAATGGAGGAGGGACAAATCTGCTCGCATTTTTTGCAGTTGATGCAGGTGTCTGGGGCACGTTTGATCTGAAAGGGGCTCAGCAGGGCAAGTAAGCCAAGGAGTCCGCCGTATGGGCAGAGATAGCGGCACCAGAAGTTTTTTATAACAAAGGAAATCAGGAATAAAAAGAGCATGATGGCTCCTGTCAGGATGCTCGGTTGGAGGAAGAAATGCAGCATCTTGGCATCAGAGATCAGATTGTATGAGGAATGGTGGAAGGCTGTGAGTGATTCCATGTCCATCTGCCAGAGGATGAGATAGGAAAAAAAGCCAAGGAGCAGATATTTAATACTGAGAAGCGGCAGGTCAATCCAGGCAGGCAGGGAAAAAGAGATACGCATTCTCTTCCCGGCTCTTTCGGCGAGGTTGGATGCAAAACCTACTGGGCAGATCCAGCCGCAAAAACCTTTACGCAGAAAGAGAGCAATCAGAAGTGCAGCAATAAAAATTGTCAGTCCGGCAGGATGAATGGTGTCATACTCTCCACCAAGAAAAAGCCGCTTGACACTGATAAGAGCACCTAAAGGCAGGAATGCTTCTACCGCAGGGGGCCTGGGCGTAAATACCTTTCCGGTCTCAGTAGTCCAGAGGTAAAAGCTGTAAAACTGCCAGCCTATATAAAGGCAGAAGATGGCAAAGAGAGACTGACAGAGCAAACGGAGTCGATTAAGATTATTTTGCAGCAGTTGATTAGTTAAGCTCATATCAGGTTCCTGATGGTTGTTGTTGACTCTGGAGAGTATCTTTTGGGTAAAGTGTTGTAAAATTTTCTATCTGAGAAAAAAGGATTTTCAAAAGGTATCAGATTATAGAAGGATATCCTTGATTCAGGTCAAGTACGAGAAGAATCATGGCTATTGCCGGTTTTCAGTGGTGCTTCGGCAATATCGAACTGCAAATGATTGACTTTCGGCGGCGACTTGACTATATTGACGCGGTTGTCGTGTAGACATAAGGATTGGTGCGCCGTGATATTTAAACCTTTTTTGTAATATGATGGTGTGTGCGTGCAGGAGAGTGTAACAGGAGAGAAAAATGTCCAGTGTGGTGGTTGTCGGTACTCAGTGGGGAGATGAAGGAAAGGGGAAAATTGTAGACCTTTTGACCCGCTATGCAGATTGTATTGTTCGCTTTCAGGGCGGAAATAATGCCGGTCATACATTGGTTGTGGATGGCAAAAAATTTGTCTTTCATCTCATCCCCTCAGGTATCCTCTACGAAGACAAACGCTGCATGATCGGAAACGGGGTGATTATTGATCCTGGTGTCCTGCTTGGAGAAATTGCTGAATTGAAAGAAAAGGGTTTGCCTGTTACACCCAAGCGCTTGATGATCAGCGAAAATGCCCATTTGATTATGCCCTACCACCAGAGCATGGACCTTGCTAAAGAGGCTGCGCTGGCCAAAGGTCAGAAGATTGGGACTACCGGCCGCGGTATCGGTCCCTGTTATATAGATAAGGTGGGGCGTGTGGGCATCAAGGCCGGTGATCTGCTTGATGATTCTCTGTTTCGTGACAGACTGCAGGCCAATGTGGAAGAAAAGAATTTTCTTCTCACCACCAAATATAACAGTGCCCCCATCTCCTTTGATACTATTTACGAAGATTTTCAGGTTTTTGCTGAGAAGCTTATTCCCTTTATCGGCAATGTTTCTGTTGAACTTGATGAGACCCGCAAAGCTGGAAAGAATATCCTTTTTGAGGGTGCCCAAGGGACCCAGCTCGATATCGATCACGGAACTTATCCCTTTGTAACTTCGTCAAACACAATTGCTGGAAATGCCTGTAACGGCTCCGGCTTTGGTCCGGCCCATATTGATTCCGTGATTGGAATTCTCAAGGCCTATACTACTCGTGTGGGAGAAGGTCCGTTCCCCACTGAGCTCTTTGATGCAGTGGGTGATGAGCTGCAGAAAAAAGGCGGAGAATTCGGTGCCACCACCGGGCGTAAACGTCGATGCGGCTGGCTTGATGGAGTTGTGGCGGCAGATGCTGCCCGTTTGAATGGACTGACCGGTCTGGCCATCACCAAGCTTGATGTCTTAAGCGGTCAACCAGTAGTCAGGATGGCAAACAGTTATGAACTGGACGGACGGATTGTCTCTGCCATGCCTTCTAATATTAGACAGGCTGCTGCTGTGAAACCTGTCTACGAGGAAATGCCAGGCTGGAACGAGGATATCAGTGGAGTTCGCTCCTATGAGGATCTACCTGTCCAGGCAAAGGATTATGTTAAACGAATTGAAGATTTTACTGGTGTGGAGCCGGTGATTATTTCTGTGGGTCCGGATCGTGACGAGACCATGCTGCTGAAAAATCCTTTCGAAAAATAATAGCAGCGTTCATAATAAAACAGGCGTGTAGGTAGAAGATACCAGGTTGAAGGGAATAAAAGTTTAAGTTCTCTGTTTTTCCCCTTATTCTTTGGACTTGAACCTAATTTCCTTATCAGTTGTAACTCATTTACAAATAGAGGTTTATTGATGGCAAGAATTACCGTTGAAGATTGTTTGCAAACCATTGGTGAAAGTAAACGTTTTGATCTGGTTCATCTTACAGTGGAGAGGATTCGGCAGCACAGACATGGTGAACCCTATCTGGTGGAGGGAAAAAATAAAGAAGTAGTTATGACCCTCAGAGAGGTCGCTGCCGGAAAAGTCAACTTTGAAAATATTTGGACTCTCCCGGACGCTTTTGAAGGGAAACCGAAAAAGCAGGAGTCTGTAGGTCAGGAACATACTGAAACAGCTGCATAAATTGCAGGGTAGGAAATGCGAAGAGACTATTACGAAATACTCTCTGTGAGTAAAAGCGCAGATAGTGCAGAAATAAAGAAGTGTTACCGTAAGCTTGCTATGAAATATCATCCGGACCGGAATCCGGATGATAAAGAGGCGGAAGCTGCCTTTAAAGAATGTACAGAAGCCTACGAAGTTCTCTGTGACGAAAAAAAGAGACAGATTTACGATACTTATGGTCATGAAGGGCTGAAAAACAGCGGTTATCAAGGGCCAGGAAATTTCGAGGATATGTTTTCCGGTCTCGGAGACCTTTTTGGAGATCTTTTTGGTGGGGGAGCTCGAGGGCGTTCTCGTCGCAGCGGGCCTCAGCCCGGTAACGATCTTCGATATGATATGGAGATCACCTTCATGGAAGCCATGCATGGCGTGGCCAAAGAGGTGACCATCAAACGCCGGGATACCTGCTGGACATGTGAAGGAACCGGTTGCCGTCCAGGATATAAACGAGAGACCTGTCCCAGCTGTCATGGACGAGGCCAGGTGATTCGTTCTCAGGGATTTTTTCAGGTCTCTTCAACCTGTCCCCAATGTCATGGTGAGGGAGAAATCGTTACTAATCCCTGTAATGACTGTGATGGCAGCGGCCTGGTGCAGAAGAGAAAGAAGGTTTCTATCAAGATTCCTGCCGGAGTTGACACCGGTGCTCAGATGCGCCTGCGAGGCGAGGGCGAGGGCGGACGGCGGGGAGGTCCTTCGGGAGATCTTTATGTGGTCATCCACGTCCAGGAGCATGAGTTCTTTAAGCGTGAAGGGGAAACAATATATTGTCAATTTCCTATCTCTATGGTTCAAGGGGCTCTTGGTTGTAAAATCGATGTTCCTACTATTCACGGGAAAAAAAGTCTGTCCATTCCTGCAGGTAGCCAGTCTGGAGATATCTTTACCTTGAAAAAACAAGGCGTAACCAGTCTGCGTGGTGGAAATCGTGGCCACATGATTGTTCAATTGCAGGTAAAAACCCCGACTAATCTCTGCGAAGAGCAGAAAAAGGTCTTGGAAAATTTTGATAAACTTTGCCAGAAACATGGTCAGCATGAAGAGCAGGAAGGCTTTTTTGCCAGGCTGTATCATGAGGTTTTGGGAAAGAAGGGGAAAGAGAGCTGACAAGGTATCTTATCACCTCAATGTCTCTTTATTACAGCTATGACAGAAAAACAGAAAAAGAAAGAATTTTCCCATTTTGATGCTGACGGGAATGCCAGGATGGTCGATGTCGGCAAGAAAAAAGAGACGGAGCGCGTGGCAACTGCCAGTGGTCGAATCACTCTGTCACAAGATGCCTATGATCTGGTGAAAAGTGGGTCCATGGCCAAAGGTGATGTCCTGGGAGTGGCTCGGGTTGCCGGAATCATGGCTGCCAAAAAGGTCGACAGTCTCATTCCGCTCTGTCATCCTCTGCTCATCAGCAAGATCAATATCGACTTTGTTTATTGTGATGAGCAGAACCAGATTGAGATCGAAGCCACGGTCGGTATTGCTGGTAAGACAGGGGTGGAAATGGAGGCTTTGACAGCTGTATCAGTTACGGCATTAACCATCTATGATATGTGTAAGGCTGTTGATAAGGCCATGGTCATAAGCGATATTTGTTTGCAGAAAAAGACTGGAGGAAAGAGCGGGACTTTTATCCGACCTGAATAAAGGCCGTTATTTCATATAGTAATATTTTTAAGTCAAAGAGGATTTTGATGGATCAGAACGTACTGGATAAATTCAAGAAGCAGCTTGTGGAAAAACGGGAAGATATCCTTAAAGATGCAGATAGGACACTGTCTGAATTAACGGATCAGAATGGAAATATTCCAGATCCAAATGATCGAGCTACTGCAGAATCTGATCGTAACTTCGAGTTGCATATTCGGAATCGTGAGAGAAAATTGCTTGCAAAGATTGAAGCTGCTCTACAAAGAATAGAAGATGGAGAGTATGGTGAATGTGCTAGCTGCGGAGATCTTATTGGAATGAAACGGCTTGAGGCCAGACCGGTTACCACTCTTTGTATCGAGTGTAAAACCATTCAGGAATCTAAGGAAAAGTCTCGAGGGAAGTGAGATAAATGCCTGAATTACGCAAAGATCCTGTCCTAGGCCGTTGGATTATCATTGCCAGGGAGCGGGGAAAACGGCCCACAGATTTTGTCATCGCCGAGACACCGACTACCGGAGGCTTTTGCCCCCTTTGTCCAGGTAATGAAAACACAACACCGCATGAGGTCCTCTCTTATGGAAGGGAGCATGGCTTTCCTAATTCTCCCGGCTGGAAGGTTCGCGTAGTTCCCAATAAGTATCCAGCCCTGGTTATTGAAGGTGATCTCAACCGTGAGGGAGAGGGACTGTATGACAAGATGAACGGTATTGGCGCCCATGAAGTCATTATCGAAAGTCCAAGACATGATGATACCTTTGCTGATCTGCCGCCTGAGCATTTGGTCTTGGTACTCAAGGCCTTCCAGCACCGTATTTGCGACCTGGAACATGATGACAGATTCCGTTATGTGCTGATATTTAAAAATTTTGGGAAGGCTGCCGGAGCCTCTTTAGAGCATTCCCATTCGCAGCTGGTGGCTCTGCCAGTCCTGCCGCGAAAAATTTATTCCGAACTGGCAGGGGCTTCTACCTATTTTAATTACAAGGAACGCTGCGTATACTGTGATATCATTCACCAGGAACTGAAGCAGGATGTTCGGGTTGTTTGTAAAAATAATCATTTTATCACCATTACACCTTTTGCTCCCCGAACCCCTTTTGAGATGTGGATACTCCCCATCAAACACTCTTCTGCCTACCACCAGCAGAGTGACGAACAGCTGGCTGCCCTTGCCGAGATTTTTTCAGAGAGTCTCTGTCGCCTTGATGCCTGTATTCCCAACGTCCCTTATAACTTTGTCTTGCATACCCAACCCCTGCGTTCCGAGTCTATGGAACATTTTCACTGGCATTTCGAAATCGTTCCGAAACTCACCTCCATTGCAGGATTTGAATGGGGATCAGGTTTTTATATAAATCCCATGCCACCGGAAGAAGCAGCTACGTATCTGCGTGAGTCTCTGGAACGAATATCATAGAGGGCCTTATGAAGAAAATTTTACTTGTTGATGATGAAGAAGGTATCCAGATGCTCTATCGAGAAGAGCTGGAAGAAGAAGGATATCAGGTGATTTCTGCCTACACCGGCGAGGAGGGACTGGAAAAGTTCAAGCTCGAGTCACCAGACCTTGTTATTCTCGATATTCAAATGCCGGGGATCAATGGAATAGAAACCTTAAGGCAGATGAAGATGGTAAACCCCAAACTTCCCGTCATACTCAGTTCTGCCTATAATGAGTATAAGCAGGATCTCGGAGCATGGGCTTCAGACGAGTATGTGGTCAAATCCTCCAATATCAATGAGCTGAAAGAAGCGGTTCGCAAACATCTGTCATAGGCTGCCAGGCTTGTCAGGACGTTAAGCGTTACGTTTCAAATTCAATGGGCATAGTGTGTACCGGGGTATCGGTATTAGCCGGAACCATGACGTTACTGAAAACTGTACTGTCTCTGGTCCGGTTAACAACTTGATTATTCGGTGCATGGGCCAAATATTTCCTGGTACTCACTCCTTCTCCTTATTCTCAATATGAAAGACATCCAAAATCAGGAGGATCACCGACGTATCAATATCAAGAAGGTGGGAGTAAAGACCATTTCTTACCCTGTCACTGTCCTTGATAAGGCCCGTTCCAAACAGCACACTATTGCTACAGTCAACATGTATGTGAATCTTCCCCATCATTTCAAGGGGACACATATGAGCCGATTTGTTGAGATCCTTAACCGTTTTCACGGTGCAATTGATATCAGTAAGTTCCATTACATCCTGGAAGAGATGAAAGAAAAACTGGAGGCTGAGGCAGCCCATATTGAGATGTCTTTTGCCTATTTCCTCCCCACTAAGGAAGGTCTTGAAACTCTGAAAAGCAGTCGCTATGAATGTTGTATGCATGGTTCATTAGAAGAAAATAATGAGCTTGAATTTCAGGTTGTGGTTCCTGTTTCTCTTCCTCTTGCGGAAAAGACAGGGCAGGGTTTACCCCGTTCTCTTGGGCACTGGGGCCGAGCTGTGGTTGCTGTGAAATTCAGGAATTTTCTCTGGATTGAGGATTTGATTATCTTGATAAAGCAGGCCATCGACGTGGAGCAGCACAATGTTCCCACGCAACGAGAAAACAGTCTTTCTGTAGAGTCTCTTATCCGTAGAATTGCCAAGAGCTTGAAGGAAGAGGATACCATTAAGTGGTTTTCGGTGAAAGTTGAAAATCTTGCTGAGGGATATTCTACCTTTGCCACCATGGACTCTGGCTCATGACAGGAAATAAAGCAGGATTGCATAAAATAAAATCGCCGCAAACTTTTACCTGGCAATATTATTCATTTATTTAACATTTGATCGATACCATTATGTCTGAATTACTATTTGAGATTGGAACAGAAGAACTCCCGGCAGGTTTTCAACAACCTGCTTTGGCCCAGCTGAAGCTGAATTTTATCAATCGTGCCAAAGAGCTCGACCTTGGTCACGGTTCTGTGGTTACCTTGGGAACCCCCCGACGTCTTGCCCTGCTGGTTGACGATCTTGCCGACAGACAGCCGGATTCCCGTGAAGAGGTGATGGGCCCATCAAAACAGGCCGGATTTGATAAAGAGGGCAATCCGACTAAGGCCGCCATGGGTTTCGCCCGTTCAAAGGGGGCAGAGGTTTCTGAACTGCAGGTGGTGAATACAGAGAAAGGGGCATACCTGATGCTTGTTCAAGAGCATAAGGGAGTTGCCACCGCAGAACTGCTGCCCGAACTTCTGAAAGATTTAATGCAAGGTTTCTCCTTTGCCAAGTCCATGCATTGGGGCAACAATACCTATACCTTTGCCCGGCCTATTCAGTGGATTGTTGCTCTTCATAATAAGGCAGTAATTCCTTTCAGCTACGAAGGGATGAGTGCAGGAAATACCAGCCGCGGCCACCGTTTTATGGCAAATTTTGAACTGGAGATAAAGGGCGTCGCAGATTACCGCCAACGCCTGCAGGGTGCATACGTATTGGCAGATCCGGAAGAGCGCCGAAAATCTGTATTGGTGGAAATTAAAAAAGCTGCAGCAGATCGCCTCGATCCGGCTATTGCCCATGTTGCGGTTGATGAAGACCTTGTCAATACAGTATGTAATCTTGTGGAACAACCTTTTGGGGTCTGCGGCAGTTTTGATGAACGATTTCTGCAGCTGCCTGATGAGGCACTTATCACTTCCATGCGTGAGCATCAAAAATATTTTCCTGTTGTAGGCACTGATGAGAAGCTGCTGCCTCATTTTGTGGCTGTTAATAATACCGACGTTAAGGATATAGCCCTGACTCGAACCGGCCATGAGCGTGTTCTCCGGGCACGGCTTGAAGATGCGTATTTCTTTTTTGGCGCAGATAAGAAAACGAGACTCGATGACCGATTCAATGATCTCACTGGTATTATTTTTCAGGCAAAGCTAGGGACCATGCTTGAGAAAACCGAGCGAATTGTTAAATTGGCCAGACTTCTGGCGGAAAAATTTATCCCTGATGCTGTGGATGCGGCCTGTCGTGCTGCACGTTTGTGTAAAACAGACCTGCTCACCGATATGGTAGGTGAGTTTCCTTCCCTGCAGGGAAATATGGGTTGTGCCTATGCCCTGCATGACGGAGAATCTTTGGCTGTGGCCCAAGCTATCCGGGAACATTATCTCCCCCAAAGGGCTGGAGCCGAACTCCCCTCTTCTGCCTTGGGAGCTGTAGTAGGTCTTGCCGATCGACTTGATACGCTGTGTGGTTGTTTTGGCATTGGCCAACTTCCCACTGGTACGACTGATCCCTTCGGCCTGCGCAGGATAGCCTTGGCTGTTCTCCATATCCTGGAACATTTTGATTGGACTCTTTCTTTGTATGAGGTGGTACATAAATCACTTTCTCTCTACGGCGACAAGGTCGATGGCAGCGGTGATACTGTGAAGCAGGTGCTTGCCTTTATCCAGGGTCGTTTTGTTAATGATCAGCTGGCTGCCGGGGTGGATGGAGAAGCAGTTGAGGCTGTCACCTCTGTAAAATTCGATGATGTGAATGATTCGCTGAGGAAAATTCGCTCCCTGATAGACATTCGTGGAGAAGAGGAATTTTCTGTGCTGGCAGCCTCTTTTAAGCGAATTCGTAATATTATCAAAGAGAATATCGAGACAGCGGTGGACGAATCTCTACTCAAGGAAAAAGCAGAAAAAAAACTGGCAGCTGTTTTTAATGATGTGTCAGGTAAGGTCCTTCCTCTATTGGAACAGCGCGATTACAGCGGAGCTCTTTCTTCCATGTTGGCCTTAAAGGGTCCGGTGGATGCGTTTTTTGACGAGGTTATGGTTATGGATGAGGATCCTGCCGTACGCGCCAACCGACTTAATCTGCTTACAGCAATTTCAACACTCTTTCTCATGGTTGGTGATATTTCTAAGATGCAGAGGAGTTAAGAGGGGGAAATTCTAATGGATATTTTGCTCCTTGATGCTGAGCAACGCGTACTTGGCGCTTTGTTGGAAAAAGAGTTGGCGACTCCTGATCATTACCCCCTTTCCCTTAACAGCCTGCTGAATGCCTGCAACCAGAAATCCAGCCGTGATCCTGTGGTGGAGTATGACGACACCACTGTCCTGCGAGTCATTGCTGAATTGAAGGGGCGATCTTTTGTCCGCTCCACTAACCTGGGAAGGGTCGTTAAATATGAGCAGTGTTTTACAGATCGCTTCAATCTTTTACGCTCGGAATCCGCTCTGTTGGCTGTTCTCCTCCTGCGAGGCCCTCAGACTCCAGGTGAGCTGCGGAACCGGACAAGCCGCATGGCCTCTTTCGACAGTGTGGAAATGCTCCTGGAACGTTTGCAGAGCCTGGTTGATGCTGGATTGATCAAACAATTATCTCGGAATCCCGGACAGAAGGAAAGCCGGTTCTGCCATTTGTTAGGTGGTGAGCCTGAGCTTAGTGGGTCTTTGCAGGGAGCAACGGCAGCAACTGTAGTGGTAAGACGTTCGACATCAATGCCTGCAAAAGCTGAGGCAGAGACGACGATAGGGGAGAGAGTCGGAATACTGGAAAACACAGTGCAAAGGCTGGAAGATGAGTTGGAGCAGCTTCGGGGTGACTTGATTCGATTTCGGGAAGAGTTTGAGTAGTTTTTTTAAAAATTGCTGGTTAAAAGAGAAAATGCCCGTCTTTACATAGTAAAGACGGGCATTTTCTCTGCTGCTCAAACTTTACAGCAGGCTGCCATACCTTTAGAAAATATTATTACTACTTCTTGGGATGACAGACTTCACATTTCGCCAGTTCTTTGTCTTTGGCTTTGTGACACTCTTTGCAATTTGCGTGGGCTGCTTCCTTGAAGGTGGTGAGTTTATCCGGCATGCCGGCGGCTTTATTGTGGCAGGACTCACATTTTTCGATCTTCATGCCTTCGGTGTAGGCAACTTGCTTTCCGTCAGCATCTTTTCCGTGATGGCATTCGGCACATTCCATTTTTTCCTGATGCTTGGCGTGGGTAAAAAGAGCAGGTTTGGCTTTTTTGGCGGCATCAATGGTGGATGTGAGGGTGAGCTCAGGAGCACCCTTGTCTACTTCAGCAATAGCAGCTCCGGTAAAACAGAGTCCGAGGACCATGGCAGTTGCTACAGTGTACAGTGTGAAATTTTTCATTTTTTCTCCTCCTTTTTTTGATTAAACAATCAGCTTACGCTGAATGGCTCGTCATTCAAGGATAATCTTATACATCTTTTGCACAGGATTGTCAACAAATCAGCATCAGTTTGAACCGTAGCTGTGCAGGCCGGACAGAAGAAAATTGACACCGTAATAGGTGAAAATAACGGAGAGAAATCCGAAAATCGCCAGCCAGGCAATTCGCGTTCCTCCCCAGCCCCGAGTGTAACGGGCATGGAGGGTTATGGCATAAATGAACCAGGTGATAAGTGACCAGGTTTCTTTTGGGTCCCAACTCCAGTAAGTACCCCAGGCAGAGTTGGCCCAGATGGCCCCGGTAATGATCCCCACCGAGAGCCAGAGAAAACCGAAGACCATGGTCTTGTGAGTAATATCATCAATAACTTTCAGTGCCGGCAAGGTGCCGAGTAAACTCTCGTTGTTAGTGGTTTGTCTGCTCTCACTCAGGTTTTTGATGAGATACATGACACCAAGGCCTGCAGCAACGGCAAAGGCAGCGTAACCGATAAAACAGGTAACGACATGAGCCAGCAGCCAGTTAGACTGCAGAGCGGGAACAAGCGGGTTGATTTCTTTTGAGATCCCTGAGGCAAAAGAACCATAGGCCATGGCCAGAAAGGCAAAGGGTACGGCAAAGGCCCCAATGACCCGAGTCTTGAATTTCCACTCGATAAGGAGGTAGAGGAAAATAATGCACCAGGCAAAAAAGATCACTGATTCATACATGTTGGTAAGGGGGGCATGACCATATCCCATCTGGTAGGATTCCTTCCAGCGAAGAAGTAGTCCGGCTGTCTGTACCAGAAAGGCTATGAGTGTAAAGATGGTTGCTGCCAGTCCCAACCGTTTAGCCTTGAAAATAAAGATTATGGCATAGAGGATGGTTGAAAAAAGATAGGTAAATGTTGTTATTCCTAATAATTGTGAGCTGTCCATGTCGAACTCCGTTTAGATTCTTACGCGGATATTTTTAAAAACTGTTAGTTTCAGATTAATAGCTTGAAATAGTTAGTTATCCCTTTTATCACCAAGAACGTTACACCCCTCAAGGGGGTAAGAAAAGAGTCTTTTTGGCCTAGTGCTTTAAAAATAATAAGGGCAGGCACTGTTACTGTTTGTCCTGTTTGCCACTGTTCCCGGTAAGTTGTTCAGCAAGAAGGGCAAAGGCTTTTTCAAAACCGTTTTTATTCTTGTTGGCGCTTCCGGTCATCAAAATTGAAGTTTTCTCGCCTTCTTTGTCCAGTAGCAGCCAGATACGGCGGTGAGACATGAAAAAGGCAATGAAAAGACCAAGTATCATCATACTGCAGCCAAGGTATACAACCCAGACACCCGGATCTTTAGCCACCTGCAGGCCGGTGGCATACATCTGCTTTCCTGCAATTGTATATTTTTTGTCTTGTCGTTCCACCGTTACCTGGGCATCGGCTTCCAGCCAGAAGATGGATGGGGGACCCAGGTCATCATCGAACCAGATTTTCATACTGGTGACGGCTTGACCTTTGGCCTGAGCATTGACAATTCCTATTTTGGCACTGTGTGTCGTCAGATCCTGCGGTTGCTGAAAAGGCATGATAACTGATTCGGCGGCACCTGTCTGCTGGTCAGTGACGGTGAGCAGGAAATCCTCGTAGCTCTGGTAACTGGATTGGTAAAAGGTGATTCCTTTGTAGGTGAGCGGGTCATTGACCACGATCTGTTTATTCAGAACAACCTTTCCATTTTCGAGTACAGTAAGATCAGATCTGTAGGCCTTGGGCATGCCGCTGTCATAGAAATCGATGCCAAAACGATCGCAGCGGACCTCAAACCCAAGAGGAATCGATGCCTGGGTGTTAAAGGCATAGATCTTGTCAGTGGCTTTGGTTTCCGGAAGCATGATTGATCCCTTGAAACCATATAACTCACCAATTATGGCGCCAAGAAAGATCATCAGGATGGAGGCGTGAACAATATAGACACCTGTTCGGGTCATGGCTCCTTTTTGAGCAAAGAGGAGGAGTATATTGTCGCGTTCACGCTGCTCCGCTTTCCATCCCTTGGCCGCAAGAGACTGGGTGAGCTCGGCAGCAAGTATTGTTGTGGATTTTTCGGAATCCCAGTTTTGGGCGAGGCGCATTTTTTTCAGTCGAGAGAGCTCAGTGACCAGATTGTCCGCCTTGATCTGTTGCCACACGCCGGGAAATCTGTTTATGGAACAGACAACAAGATTGAGACTGAGAAGAGTAAGGAGGCTGAGAAACCACCATGAGTTGTACATATCCGGAATAGAAAGAACCTGAAAAATGTTTGCCGTGGTCTCACTGTAAGTTGTTACATACCACTGGAAACTTTCTTTCTGGGGGATGACCGTCCCTATAACAGAGGTGACGGCTAGTAGAAAGAGGGTGAAAAGGGCGAGTTTAACAGACGAAAAAAAAGCGAAAATGGGATTTTTAGTATTCATGACCTGGGGGAAGAATAGTTATTATTGTTGGTTGCTCTCTATCGCATTTCAGTCTGAAAAGCAAGAGGTTTGTCAGGTATGTTCTTCTGGGGGAGCTGAAAAGAAGCCAATATTATTACCATTTGCTTATCCTACACTGTGACAACAGCGACTGGAAGAAAAAAGAGTATCCTGTGATCAAAATTACAAAAACTAATCGTCATAAGCCTGCCTGTCAATATAAGCTTTAGGCCACCTTGAATAATTGTCTTTCCAGTCGATTTCCTCTTTACGGTAACATGAAAAATACTCACATATTTATCCTATATGCTGCGCGTTATAATCTTCCCGTGCCACGATCTTAAGTGGGAATGAGCATTCTTCAAGGTGGCCTTTAGTGAATATATTACACGATACAGTTCTCTTGATGCTCCGTTTGCTTAGAGGTCTAGAAGGGGAGCTGCAATGTTTGGAAAAGTCCTTGCCATTCATGGGGAAAACAAGTATAAAAGAGAGTTTCTCGTTTGCTGACCTAAAAACAAAGAAATGTTTTTATATTATATTCGAAAGTTATCAACTAGTTCGAAAGAAAAAATATCAGGAGTAAGTCATGGCTAAAGTCTGTCAAATTTGTGGAAAAGGGCCTGTCACAGGAAATAACGTTTCTCATGCCCACAATAAAACACGGCGTCGCTGGCTGCCGAATCTGAAACGAGTTCGTATGGTTTCCGGAAACGGAAGCTGTGTAAGAGCTCGTGTCTGTACCCGTTGTATTCGCTCCGGAGCAGTTGTCAAAGCGGCCTGAAGGTATCCCGGGATGTATTAGAATGTGTGAAAGGGTGAAACGGACCGAGTCCGAATTACCCTTTTTTTTGTTTGAGGTACATAGGAATGAGTGAAGAAGAAGTTAAATTTCTGCCTTTCCAGGAAGCAGCCAGGCTTGTTGCCGCCATCCAGGAAGAAGAGGATATCCATAGAAAGGATAAGCGGATTTTGACAGTATACAATCACGACAATCGTGAACTTTGCTGGTTCGATTTCGAAGAACTGCAAGAAGCTGTCGGACATGTTGCTAAAGATCAGCAGAAAGAAGCTATTCAGGATTATATATTAAGTCATATACCGGACTGGGCTTTGGATATTTGAGAAATTCAGGTTGCTCAAACTGAACCCTGTAATAAAAATATCCAATCTCGAACAGGGAATGTCGAATGATGAAGTAAGGTCCTTCACTATTTGACATTCCTCTGAGCCTGCCTCAACCTGTTCTCTCTTGTGCTGTGTATCGTTTTGCTCTTATTCCTTGCCTAAAATTCCTGTTGGCATAGGAGGAACTTGCTGGCTCCCCAGCACAAATCCCCCATCCATCCTCAATACACTTCCTGTCATGTAGTCGGCGTCCTTGATGAGAAAAAGTGTTGCTGAGGCCACTTCATCCGGAGTACCTGTTCGTTGTAAAAGGCATTGCTCCTCTATCTTTGTTTTTTCTTCTCTATCCATTGCCGTCCATCCCCTTGTCTCTTCTCCATGACGATGACGTATAAGTCCCAGCTGAAGTTCGTTCACCCGTATGGAGGGCGCCGCTTCTCTGGCCCAGGTCTCGGTAAAAGAGGAAATTGCCCGATTGGCAGCACTGTAGGCATCATTGAAAAAAGGAGCGGCTGCACCACTGCGCCCGGTAATACCCGAGATAGACGAGATATTGACCACTGTTCCGTTCCCTGATTCCTGCATAAGGGGGTAACAGTGGTGGAAAAGAAGCCATTTGGCTTTGAGGGTTGTGGCGATTTCCAGATCCCACTGTCCTCTGTTGTGCGGGAGGTCATACCCACCGTGGAGCGCAGGCATTCCCCCACGTTCAATATTGTTGACCAGGATATGGAGAGAACCGAAGTGTTCCCGGGCAATCATGACCATCCCTTTAACAGCCTCTTCAGATCTGAGGTCCACTGGAAGAGCAAGAAACGAATATCCCAGTTGCTGAAATTCTTTTTCCATGTCCGTAATAGATTCAGGCCAGTCAAAGGTGGGGAGAATCAGGTTCACACCATTTTCGGCAAGTTTTTTGGCGATGGCCCTGCCCACAGGTCGGGATGCTCCAGGAACAATGGCTGTTTTTCCTGCAATGTTCATACGGTGTTGCCTTTCCTGTTTATTAACAGGTTGTCGGTAATAATCTCAAGTTGCTTCATCTTCTCTACTGTAAGAATTTATCAGTGCCATTATTCACAAGATCATGGTCGTGAATCTGCCGCCCCCTATTGCATCAGATTCATCGGCTGAAGATGAGATGCTGGCACTTTGTTATCCGGTTTTAATCACTGTCCTGTTCCTTCATTGGAAATATGAAAGACGGCTGTTCGGTTTTGGGGCTGTTGGCCTGGATTTTCTTGAGACTGGCCTGCAACGGACTCTCTTTGACCTGAGAGGCTGCACAGAGTCGGATGCACCCTTGGAAATGGCTAGAGATAAGAATGCTCTTACCAGGGTTCTCTCTTGCAAGAAATCCTTCGACTGCACCGTTTCTCATCCAGTCCCGATAATTATGGTAATGATTGATACCTGCCAGTCTTTCTATGACCGGGACAACGATCTTGCCAAGCAGCAGAGGGCTTAATCCGGAAGTGGGATGGGAATAATCAGCAATGATAATATGGCCGTGTGGCTGCAGGAGCCTGCATGCCTCTTGAAAGATAGCCTTATGCTGGAGAGCTGTTTTCTCATGCAGGGCTAAACTGATAATTATTCCGTCATAACTTGCATCAGGCAGCGGCAGCCGGCTGGCGTCCGCTTCCAGGTATATGATTTTTCTAGAACCTTTTTCTCTGGCCCGGGTCAGCATAGAAGGAGAAAGATCAACTCCGGTGAGTACTATGTCCTCTTTGCTGAGCATCTGAAGCTGTTCACCTGTACCACAGCAGAGATCAATAACATTCCTGGCCCTGCAGTGAGTGATAAAGGTACAGATATTGTAACGGATACCTCGCAGGGATCGGGAGAAGAACAGGTCGTAAATGGCGGCAGTGTGGTGGTATTCGTCTCTCGATTGCATGGCGCTCTACCTGAAAAGATCGGTTGCCTTTAATCGATCTGATTTTCAAAGTATCCTTAAATGATTTCCTTGAATATGGACAGCAGCATACCGAATTGTAAAGGCCTGACATCTGCGGTGCGACATTCTCTTCGACTGTGATAACATTTAGTCGACTGAAAAGCTGGTTCATATGACCGTAGCATATTCTCATTGGCCATTCCACCTTCTCGTGATGATTTACACGAGAAATCTCTGTTGATAACAATCAACCAAAGACTGACAAAAAGAGGTACCTGTCTTATACTGTTGAGATGTGCTGTTACCTCAAGGCAAGCTTGGGAAAAAAATAATTTTGTCAAAATCGGATCAGGAGGATCAATGGTTTTATATAAAAAAGTTTCAGGCAGTCTGTTTGCCTTTTGTCTTCTCGTTATTGTCTGTTTATTGCCGGGGGCATCGGTTGCGGAAGACTGCTTTTCCACAGTCTGGGCACATGAGAAAAGTGATCTGCAGCCTGACCCGTCCCTGGTATTCGGCAGGTTGGACAACGGCTTACGCTATGTACTCAAAAAAAATCAGGAACCCAAGAATCGGGTTGCCATATATCTTGGTATCCAGGCGGGCTCCCTCAATGAAAGCGATACGGAGCGGGGGTATGCCCATTTTCTTGAGCATATGCTTTTTAACGGCTCCATCCATTTCCCTCCCGGAAAGTTGGTAGAGTATTTTCAGTCCATCGGCATGAGTTTTGGCGGTGATATTAATGCCCACACCGGTTTTGACGAGACCGTTTTCGATGTTATCCTGCCTTCGGGCAGCAAAGAGGACATTGAACAGGGGCTGCTTGTCCTTTCCGACTATGCCCGGGGCGCTTTGTTGCTGGATGAAGAAGTCAAGCGGGAACTAGGTGTGATCCTTGCCGAGAAACGGAGTCGAGATTCTGCAGGCTATCGAAGCCAAGTAAAGGAAATAGAATTTTCCATGAAGGGGACCCTGCTTCCGGAGCGGATGCCCATAGGCATCGTTGAAACTTTGGAAAAAACAGACCATGCAGCAATTAAGCGGTTTTATGATGCCTGGTACCGGCCGGAGAATATGGTCCTGGTGCTGGTTGGTGATTTTGAACCCGATACCGCCCGCGCCCTGGTGGAGAACCGATTTGCTCCTCTCGTTGGCTCGGGGCCGGTACCAACCTGTCCTGATCTTGGTCTGTTAGAACACAATGGAGCAGACTTTTATTATCATCACGAGTCTGAGATGGGAGTTACGGAGACAGCTATTGAAACCATGTGGAACCAGGAGCCGGAAAACGATTCGTTTGCTCTGCAGGTTGAAGATCTGCAGGAATATGTGGGGGCTAAGATTGTACAGTATCGTCTTGATGAATTGTCTCAGAAGAGTGAAACTCCCTTTAGTTCAGCTAAGATCTATTCGGGAGTCTTTCTTGACCGCATAGGGTACGGAGAGGTGAGCGCCAAAAGTGATCCGGAAAAATGGGAACAGAGCCTGAGTATCCTGGAAAATACTCTGCGGCAGGCCTTGCAGTTTGGTTTTACCGAAGAGGAACTGCAGCGGGTGAAAAAAGAAATGCTGGCTACCCTGGATTCCGATGTTCTTACCGCGAACAGTCGTGATTCCAAGGAACTGGCCTCTACTTTCATGCAGACTATAAACAACAACAGGGTGATACGGTCACCAGAGCAGGAAAAGGAACAATTTACCCCGGTTATTGCCGCGATGCGACTTGATGAGGTGGAAACAGCTTTTCGCCGGGTGTGGCAGCATCCGGCACGTTTGGTGAAAGTGAATGGGAATGCCCTGATTTCTGCAACTGATCCTTTGACAACTGTGCAGAAGGTCTATCAGGCTGCAGTAGAACAGGAGGTGACCCCCTATCAAGCGGTGAGCCTTCTTGCTTTTCCCTACTTGCAACTGCAGGGACCTTCACAAGCGCCTGTCCGTGAGGAACAGTTTGTCGATATCGACAGCAAACGGCTCCTTTTTGCTAACGGTGTAGTCTTAAATCTGAAGAAAACGTCTTTTCAGGAAAATGAGGTGCAGCTTTCCGCAGATTTCGGGTTTGGCAAGTCAAGCGAACCCTTCCCCGGTCTTTCCCTGCTCACTGAAACTGTGGTGAATAACTCAGGAACGGCAACCTTGAGCAAGGAAGATTTGGACAGGATTCTTGCCGGCAGCAGTGTGAAAATGCATTTCAAGATTGCTCCGGCAACATTTAGCTGGCAGGGAAAGGCGCTGAATAAAGATTTGGAGCTCCTTTGCCAGGTCTTGCAGAGCCTGCTCGTTGATCCGGGAGTAGATGAAGAGGCCTTTAAGGTAGGAATGGGCCGTCTTTCTCAAATGTATCAGGAAATGGCTGTTGATGTGAATGGGATGATGACGCTTTATGGGGAGTCCTTCCTGGCTGACGGAAATAAGTTTTTTGGTCTTCCTCCCTATGCGGAGTTTTCGGCATTAACAGTTGAGCAGATTGAAAAATGGTTATTGCCGGCAGCTCTTAACGATACCTTGGAGATCTCTCTTGTGGGTGATTTTGATGAAAAAGAGGTAGTGGCGCTGATGGAAAAATATTTCTCAGTTCTGCCAGCAAGGAGTGAACGAAAAGCCCCGGATATAATGGTTGATTTTCCTAAGGGAAAAAGTATAGCGCTTACTGTTCCTTCTTCCATAGACAAGGGGATGCTGATCATTGCCTGGAAGAGTGATGACTTTTGGGACATAACACGAACCAGGGGCCTGCATATGCTGGCAGAGATTTTTTCCGATAAACTGCGACAAGTGGTCCGGGAAAGATTGGGTGCTGCATATTCTCCTCAGGTTTTTAATCTTTCCAGTAGGATATATCAGGGTTACGGCGTGATGCAGACCAGATTAATTGTTGATCCCGGTCAGATCGAGGTGGTGAAAAAAGAGGTTATGGCCATTGCGAAAGAATTGTGGCAGGGAGAGATAACTTCTGAGGAGCTGGAGCGGGCAAAGAGCCCCATGTTAACAGCACTAAAAGATATGGTTCGCAATAATGATTACTGGCTGCAGTCAGTCCTGACACTTTCAAAAAGATATCCGCAGCAATTGGATTGGCCCACCACTATCCTTACTGGCTTTAGCCGCTTTACTGTTGAAGATATAAAGGCGTTAAGTCGTTCCTACCTGGACCCAAAACAGGCGGCTGTCATTACCGTGGTTCCGGAAAGGACAAATGGATCTGATGCGTCCGTTAATACCGTCAGCCAATAATCCAGAGGGCGATGTTCTGAGCGCGTTTTATGGTCCTGGCTGAGACACCGCCGAAAAGGCCCTTGGCCATACCGCTTCCCCTGCGGCCCATGACGATGGTGCCGCAGTCCTCTCGCTTGGCCTCGCGGATAATTCCATGGGCCTCTTCCAGATCTGCAGCTTCCGGCAGGATGTGAATCTGTCTTGCCGGAATTCCTGCTTCTTTGAGGAGTGTGAGCGGACCCTCGAAGAGACAGCCTGTCCCGGAAAGATGGGCATCGCACCACTCTTTTTCCCATTTATGATAGAAATCTTCCGGTCTGCACTCTACCTTTTTGCCAAACAGGGCACTGCAGTGGAAGAGAAAAATTCGGATATCCTCTCTGTCTGAAAGAATATGGGCCAAGTGATCTATTGCCATGAGTGAGTGGAGAGACCCATCCAGAGGAACCAGGAAGTTTTTCGAATGGACTTCACCGTCGATGATCCAAAGGGGGGTGGAGTGGCATTTCCGGAAGAGGTTGGCCGAGACCGAACCCATGAGCATTTCACTGATACCATTTAAGCCGCGTCGACCCACAAGAATGGCGTCCGACAAATCATTTTCCGCCTTTTGCTGTATAGTTGCGGCAATATTGTAGCCGGAAACCTCAACCGAGGTCTGGATGCGATCGCTGTCAATACCGTATCTGATCAGTTTTTCACGGGCCTTGGTCAGGTAGCGCTTGCCTGTTTCTCCTTTTTTGTCCCGGCCGGATGTTTCCGGGAGCAGAGAATCTTTGGGGTCTGCCGAGGAGGGCATGATGGATGCTGCGGCTGTGACCCAGCTACAGAGGTGAAAGTTGATGTCAGGTTGTTTGGAAAAGAGGCCGGCAAGGTAGGAAAGGGCCTCATCCGAATAGACGGAACCGTCAACAGCTACGAGAATTTCTTTCTGCATAATTCACCATGAGTATAAATAGTTAATTATACCTTAATAATAGAAAAAGTCAGCTCACAAAATCAAAATACAATTGGTAAGGTGGGATTTTATTAAGAAAAATCTTGCCCAAACCTTTTATCCCGGTCATACTGCAAAAATAAAAATGTGAATTGAAACTATTAGTTCTGGAGTGATGCATGGTTTTACAATCCGATGACAGACGACAGTGTACACGGACTCCTTTCATGACGACGGTCCTGATCACTACCGGGTTGGCAGACTTGGAAGTAGAAGCGGACCTGCAAGATATCAGCATCAGCGGGATGTATGTTGAGCTGGAGCAAAAACTCCCTTTCGGCACGGTCTGTTCCATCCAGATTCTCATCACGGGAAAACATAGCCGCCTGATCCTTGATGATATACAGGGAGAAGTGGTTCGTGAAGAGGAAGGGGGAGTGGCTATTCGTTTTACCTCAAACATGGAATGGTTCGTGCTCTTTAAAATCTACACACAATATGCCAGAAATGGCTTCACTCCTAACGTTCGCTAGTCTATCCCTCTTTATCTGGATCCTTTCTTATCAGGTGAATCAAAAAAAGTGATCATGTCCTGGAAAAGAAAGACGAAAATTAAGATAACCAGATAAACCGCTATTCAATCCCACATACTGTTTACTTCCCTTGCAGTATCGCTATCACAACTCTTATATTTCGTGCATATAATTCATACGTCTAGCGCAACAAAGCCAGGTTGTAAAGGATGAAACATTATTTTGCTTCTCTCTTCTGTTATTTTTAGAGACAGCTTGCTGCTATGTTTTTTGTTGAGTCGGTTTTACAGGCTCCTGTTTTTTTGGTGGAGCAGTGCTTTGTGGTGCCGTCTTTTTTTCCGGAGCAGGCCTGGCAGGGGGAGATGCCGGTTTTGGGGCCTTGGCTATTATTTTCTTTTTAGGGGGCACTCTTTTCCAGGTGGCGGTGTCGCTGAAACAGTCCCATCCCCAGCGGAGCCACCTGAGGAGGGCAAAGGCTAGCCAGAGGGCCCAGAGCAGCATGCTGATACGATAGACCAGAAGGGGTACGGTAATGACCCAGGCCGTTGGCAGTATGGACGCATTTCTGTCCTGATACCAGCGCAGGGTGTGGCCACTGGAACCATTGCCTCCGATTTGCATGTCCGGATGTCCGAGCAGACCTTGCTGGATAGCAAAGAACAGGGAACCAAGGGCTGCAAATGTAATCAGGACCAGCAGCACTTGCACGATATTGAAGGTGGTGATCTGAGAGATTTCACCACCTTTAGTTTTACGTAATCCCAGGAGAATGAGCCAGATGACCACTATGGCGGCCAGCGGTGCCGGAATCTGGCTCAGTCCCAGGCTGAGGAGCAGCCACTGCAAGGTGGAAAGAGGAGTAAGTTTGATTCGTCCGAGTAACAGGGCAAAGAGGATGATCACCAGCAGTTCCCCCCAGAAAAGAACTGCCGGCCCGATGCGCGGTCCTCCTGCCAGGAGAATCCAGCGGGATGAGGGAACTGTCAGTTCAATGGATGTGTTGACGCTTTCCATCCCAAGATCCACTGCTCGGGTGACAAACTTCAGGGGGACGTCTCGTTCACTGCGCCAGCTGATTTCTATATCCTGTTTACCGGGATGTACAGGGATGATGAGCCGGTTGTTTTCCAGTTGCAGGGGGAGCTCCTGATTATTGATCAAGGTTTTCTGCAGATTGATATCAGGAGGCAGGGTAATACTGTGACGCAGGCCGCGACTTGCTGTCAGGGAAAAGAAAAGAGAGACATCTGTTGCCCGCCAGCCAGGTTTGATTTGCATCAGGCTCCTGGTGATGGTCATGGTCGGACCAGCCACACCTTCGGGACGACTGACTTGCAGTTCCAGGGATTCCCCGGGATAGGGATGATATTCCGGATAGCGTTTACCGGCAGGATTTGTCTGATTGATTTCCGGAAAGCCTTGACTCCGGACATGCCAGATCGGGCTGACATCGAGAAACCAGACCTCTGTCCAGGAACTGGTTTCTGCTGCTGATAATGTCAGCTTATCCACAGGGTTCATGGCGGAATGCCATTTGAAACTCTGCTGTTCCGGTCCCATGCTGATTCTGACGCGGTTGTCTTTGATATGCACTGAGTCTGTAGTGACCCGTTCCCCGGCAAGAAGGGGGAGCTCAAGGGTGATAACAGTATCGAGGCTGCGACGAATCACTCTGGTTGTTACACTCCATTCCAGGCCAAGATGGAGGGTGCGTTCCACCTGCACAAAGGCAGGAATATGGACACTGTTCGGGTCTCCTTTTTTTTCATTCTCATCTGCTGCCGCTGTCTCAATTCTGCTCAGGGTGATCTGTTTATCCAGCGCCCCGTTTTCACGGAGTCCACTCAATGTCCAGTCACTCAATTCCGCCTGTCCATGATGGGGTATCAGAGGGAAGCTGAGGGAGAGTTCGCTTGCGCCATGCAGATCTTTTTTCAGCACCAGAAGATGGCTTCCCGGTTCGAGACGAATAAGAGTATTACCCTGGTTATTGAGGCGAAAGATTTCGGCCGGTCGGTTATCAAGGAGGATCTGGTCAAAGAATCGGTTTTTCCCAGGAAGAGGAATAGCTCCGCGGACAAGGGAATCAATTCGCAGTTCCATCTGCATCAATTCCTTGTCGATCTTGATCAAACAGGAATTGATGGCCGCACAGTCCTCTCCGCATTCCGGCGGAGCAAGCAATCTCTCCTGCAGTTCCAGCAGGAGTTCGGGTGGCGGTACCTCTGCTTTTGCCGGATGTGGGAAGGAAAGGAGGGCAGCGGGAAGCAGGAGAAAGAGAAGGATTGGTGCAACGCCTGCCGGTGCTGTCTGCCATTTGCCTTTCCCGGCAATCAGACATTGCCGCAGAAAGCCGGTGATGAGCAGGGCGAGGAGCAGTACCCTGATAAAGGAGAGGACTGTGTTGACTCTGGGCGAGAGTAAAATGAAGGTGATTTCCTGTTCGGGTTTGACCGGACCGTTCCAGGTCAGATTGAGTTTTTGCCAGGTCCAATCGGGTAGGCCGGGACCTGTCTGAATCAGAGCTTGTGGGTCGACCTGTATGCTTTGCGGGGGCTGCGGAACCGGTCGTGAACTGTAAAGTCCTTTTGCGGGAGCCTGCATTTCGGCCTTACGCATGACAACAGAGGGTTGCCCTGCGGTCTCGGTTTCCATGAGCAGAGAATCCTCTTGCGGGGATGCTGCATCCATACGATAATCCTGGGTGATCCTGTGGTAACGGCCGTATTCCAGTTGGGGGTAGAGTCCGGTACGGATCTCATTGACCATGTAAGGAACGGAACTCACAATAATGGCGACCAGGAGGATCAGGCCACCTATTCGACTGATCCGTTCTCCGTTTTTAGCGGTGATAAGTTTTTGCAGGGCAAGCAGACCGAGCAATGGTAACCACAGAAAACGTGGTGCTCCGGGTTGATGATAGGTGAGCACCAGGGTGAAGAGGGCAACAGTTCCCCAGCCCCAGCCGACAATCCTGCCGGTGGCCAGGCCAATGATTAAAACGAGAAAGATGTCGAGCAGGGTCCAGCGGTTCAGCCAAGTCGGGACTTGGTCAATGCCCGAGGCTGTGAGCAGGTTCCAGCCGGGAGGAAGATTTAATTCGCCGGAGAGCTTCTCAAAGGTATGAGTCCAACCCAGTGCCGGGAGAATAAGCTGTCCGTTGCTGACAGGTCGATCAAGTCGGGATTCAGCACTGACGGCAAGCATACCCTGACGGATTTCAACTCCTATCTCCTGCGAATCGGGGAGGATGGTGATCAGTCTGTTGTTGCCTTCCACTTCCACCTTGCCGAGGCTCTGCGCCGGATCTACATTGAGGCGCCATCCTCTGGTCATGGTTCCGGTAATAGTGTCAAGCACGGTGAGCCCGGTTCCTTTCTCATCCAGCCAGAATTTGCGTCGAAGCTGCAAACGGTTCGGGACCGGAGAGGGGTTTCCCCGGTTTTTTTCGGTCAGGATCATCTGCTCACCGTTTTTGATCAGGTAGGCAGGAAAGTTTTTCCATTCCTCGGGGAGGGCAGTGCGTGATGGCTCCACAGGGGCAAGCCCTTCGATTTCAACCTGGCGTAAGTTAGGTTCTGCGGCAAAGACCCATATCTCATCATGAGGCCAGGGGCCGCTAATGGTACCAGTGGTCAGGTGTTTCGGAGAGAGGGGGGCAGTATTGCGAAGGGTCAGGTCAATCTGCCACTGACCCGGTCGCACCTGAAGCTGCAGTCTGCCGCTGCTGTCCAGACGCACCGGCAGAGGGGAACGGAGTTGCAGGGGGACAAAATCATCTCCGGTTGTAAGGCCCAGAGTGACCTCGCGCGGAGTGCCGGAAATAACGAGGAGGATGCGCAACTGTTGCCGCAGGGGGACTCCGTCTTCAATCTTGCGAAAGACCTGAATGGCCAGGCTTTCCTCTGACTCCTTTTTCTCCTTTCTTACGTGTTTGAACCAGAGTCTGCCTTGTTCGTCGAGCTGTAAGTCTGTTACTTTCTTCCCTTGGAGGGTAAGGCTGACAAGGCCGGTCTCTGAAGGAACAGGGAGGTACTCGGGGAGTTCTTTCCAGGAAAATTTTCCTGTCAGGAGCTGTTTTCCAGGATCGAGCCAGACTGCAGGCTGTCCCTGATATTCAATCACCAAAACAGCCTTGCCGTTGACCTGAACCTCTTGAGGCCAGAACGGAGTTTTGCCGGGAAGAGAAACAAGGCTTCTGGTCTCAATAAACCACTCTTGCCTGAACTCAGCACCACTGTTACGAACATCAAAATCAAGGTGAGATGGCCAGGTGCAGTATCGTCTTGTCACCTCTGTTGTTTCCAGGGTGCACATTTTTTCTTCCTGTTCGTAGAGGACCCAGGGAATCCATTGTTGCAACTCGTCAGGAATTTTTGATTCCAGGGTCCGGGCTGTGCTGACACTCCCAGAGAAGAAAGTAAGGAGTAACAGGCCCAGGAGTGGGAGAATACGGGAAAGAAATAGACTATGAGCAGGAGCAGGTGTGTCGTGCATGAACGATACCCGTTTGTCTGGTTAGTGGATGGTGCCCAAGGTGAGAAATAATTGTTTCTTTAGTATAGTGAGGAAGAAATTGGTTTGTCAAATTTCCTTTTGCAATATGACACCGTTCTGGAACAAGCCTTGACTTTTTTTAGTGTGTCACGCACTATAGTTTACTCTTAAGTATCTTAATCTCAATTCCCCCTTTAGCCAATATTTGTGCATGAATCAAAAATCACCAGCCATCCTGACCATTGATGACGAAAGTCTGATTAGAGAGTCGTTTCGCCTCTATCTGGAAGATTGTGGTTACCAGGTGCAGGAGGCTGAAAATGGGCGTGTTGGTCTAGATATGATTCATAAGAGTCTGCCTGATCTGGTGCTGCTGGATCTGAGAATGCCTGAGATCGATGGGCTTGATGTCCTGCAGGAGGTGCGGGAGAATTATCCTGATCTTCCCATCATCGTAATTTCCGGAACAGGGTTTATCGGTGATGCTGTGGAGGCCATGAAGCGAGGGGCATGGAGTTATCTGCTGAAGCCCATAGCTGACTTTAATACCCTGCGACATGCAGTGGAGCAATCCCTGGAAAAAGCCAGACTTATCGTAGAGAACCGGAATTGTCGAGAGAAACTGGAGGAAAAGCTTCGCTTGCGGGCGCAAGCTCTTGAACGCTCCAATCAGCTTTTGCGCGATACCAGAATGCAGGTCATTCTGCGCCTGGGGAAGGCAGCAGAATTTCGGGACAAGGGCACTGGCCGTCATGTCATCCGGGTAAGTTGTTATACTAAAATTCTGGCGAACTGTATGGGGTTCAGTGAGGAGGATGCTGATGTTATGGCCCTGGGCAGTGCTCTCCATGATGTGGGTAAGATCGGAATCAGTGATAGTATTCTGCTGAAACCCGGAAAGCTTTCTCCGGAAGAATGGGAGGAGATGAAGAAGCACTGTTTATATGGTAGAGACCTGCTCACTCCACTCAGTGTTGAGGATGAGGAGGGATTCACCAGCGAGGTGGGGGGCACTCTGGGAGGAATTATTTCCGACTCGGATCTGTTGCAGATGTCAAGGGTTGTCGCCTATTCTCACCATGAACACTGGGATGGCTCTGGATATCCGCAGGGCTTGAAGGGCGATGAGATCCCTGTCGTTGCCCGCATTGTGACAGCTGTGGATATCTATGATGCCATCGGCAGCAAACGTCCGTATAAGGCTCCCTATTGCGAAGAAAAGTGCCTGCAGATTATGCGTGAGGCCTCCGGCACGATCCTTGACCCAGAGGTAGTGAAAATTTTCTTTGACTCCCTTGATCTGCTTCAGCAGATCAAGGCCAAATGGGCAGACTGATCTTGCCAGAAAGCTCTCAGCACCTCAGGTAAACGGAGCAAAAGATTACCCCTGAGCCAAGGTGCTGGGACCTCTGGTTGAACCTCCCAATCCGCCTGCTTTTTACCGTCTGCAGCCGGATCTCTTCCTGACAATTATTGTTGAAAAGTAGTGGACCTGATCAGTGATGCTGCCAAGATCGGTCAGAATGTTTTCTTCCTTCATTCCCGCCCTCTCAACAAGGACAGCTTTTTCCAACAGGTCGAGTTCTCTCAGGAGACCGACAATCCGATCAAGAACCCGATGGACCTTCATCAGGACAATGGTGTCAAAGCTTTCAAGGGTCTGACGAAGCTGTTCCCCTGAAAAGGTGGCCGGGATCACAGCCAGTTTGTCGTCGCCAAGACAGATGGGGATAGATGTGGCTGCCGAGCAGGAGGACATGGCAGAGATGCCGGGGACAAATTTTACCCTGGTATCCGGCTGCAGGGAGAGGATCGTTTCATAGAGGTAGTAGCCGGTGGAATAGATAGCCGGATCGCCAAGAGTAGGGAATACCACATCTTTACCCTGTTTCATGAAATTCAGGATCTGGACAGCGGCCTCTTTCCATGCTTCCTGTACCTCCACTGCCGGGGCAGTGTCCAGGTGGATTTTCTTCATGGGAAAAAAGAGTTCAATGACCTCTTTACCCTTGAGGGAGAGGGCTTGTTCCACGATGGAGAGAGCAGTGGAAGATCCGTCTTTTGATCCTTTAGGCGTGGCAATGACAGGGCAGGCTTCCAGAGTGCAGAGTGCTTTTCTGGTGAGGAGCTCAGGGTCTCCAGGGCCAACGCCGATGATATGAAGTGTTGCATTCATGCGATTTTATGTAAGGAAAAGTTGTGGGTTAATGGTTTAAGGCCGTTTGTTCATCGGTCTTGCGGAGTGGATAGATAATTTTTTGTATTTCCTTGATTCCTTCAAGGATTCGTGGGGTAGGACGGGAAACGAGTTGCTCATCAACCAGGAATATTTTTCCTTCACGTACCGCCTTGATGGCCTGGAATCCCGGTTCAGCAGCGATTTCTTCTTTGCTTATTCGATTCATCCTGCCCTCTTGGGCAAGAAAGATATCTATTTCACCTGCATGGGCGAGGATTTGTTCCTTTCCATAGGCGGCAATATTGGTTCCCCGTCTGGCCTGGGCATCGCTTGCGATGTTTATTCCTCCTGCCTGCACGAGTGCAAAGATAGCAATGGAGGAGGGAGAAAATGTTTTCATTTTGGCGTGGATGGATTGAAAATAGACCTTCGGGCGTTTTGAGAGCGGAACCGATGCAGTGTCCTGTTGCAGACGAGCCAATTCTTCTTCAAAACGCAAGACCATCTGCCTTGCCTCTTTTTCTCTTCCGGTGATCCTGCCAAGTTCCCGCCAGTAGTCGAACATCTCGTCAACGGTGCGCGGCTGCAGGGAGATGACAGTGATGCCAGCCCCCTTTAATTGCTCAAGGAGCTGTGGCGCCGCATGGGCGATCATGGGACGGATGAGTACCAGATCAGGATGGGCAGCGATAAATTTTTCCGGATTGTCGTGGAGACTGAACTTCGGTTTAGTGAGAATTGCAGGCGGGTACGTGTCACTTGAGGCAATCCCGATCAGTTCCTGATCCAGGCCAAGGGCTGCCAGATTTTCGGTATGGGCCGGATAGAGGGATATGATTCGACTAAACGGTGGCTGTCTTTCTCCTGCATAGAGGAAGGTGCAGGAGAAAAGAGTGCTGAGAAGAAGTCCCAAGAACAGAGAGAACAGACTGCTTTTGCTTTGTTTTTTATGCATCGCTGTTTCCTTCACTGATACCTGAATTGAATCTGAGGACGGCCGTTATTTTCATGGTGATGGACTGTGGCCTCCACTGCAAAAGCTGTATGGAGAAGGTCGCTGGTGAAGATCTCTGCCACAGGGCCATGATCGAAAAGTCGTCCCTCTTTGAGCACAAGACACTCATCGCAAAAGGCTGCAGCCAGGTTCAGGTCATGAATGGCGGCAATGACGGTCAGCCCTTTTGTCTCAACCCGTTTTCGCATGACCTGCATGATGGCTATGGTGTGATGGATATCGAGACTGGAGGTCGCTTCATCAAGGATCAATACCTCAGTTCCCTGGGCCAGGGCCCTGGCCATGACCACACGCTGCAGCTCTCCTCCTGAAAGCGCGCTGACAGGCCGCGACTGGAGGTGGCTTATGTCCATGATCTGCATGGCCTCCTCAACTGCCTGCAGGTCATTCTTTGCCGGTGAAGAGAATCGAGGGATATGAGGATGACGTCCCATGAGAACCACATCACTTACTTGATATTCAAAATTCATGGCAAAGTGCTGAGGGACCAGGGCCAGCTGTTTGGCCAGCTCTTGTCGTGAATAACTCTCAATTGATTTGTTTTTGTAGAGAACTTCACCTGTCAGCGCTTTGTGTCCACCCATCAACAGTTCAATGAGTGTTGATTTGCCGCTGCCGTTGGCGCCCAGCAGACCATAGAATCTTCCGCTGCAGAGCTGCAGATCTATTTCCGCAAGTACCCTGGTTTGCCGGTAACTGAAGGAGACATCGGACAGTTGAAAGAGTGTGGCGTTCCGATTCATGATGAAAGGGCCAGCTGTTTTTTACGGAAGATGTAGCAGAAAAATGGTCCGCCGATAAGAGAGGTCAGCACCCCGATGGGAATCTCTGAAGGGAGCCAGGCCCGTGTAATGGTATCTGCCCCGAGCAGGAGGATGGCGCCGCCAAGAAAACAGGCCGGCAGCAGCATCCGGTTGTCCGGGCCGAGAATGAGGCGCAGGAGATGGGGGATGATCAGGCCGATAAAGCCGATGATCCCGGATACGGAGACACAGATCGCGGTAATCAGAGAGGCACAGAGGAGGAGCATTTTTTTGACCCGTGCCGTTTCCACTCCCAGGGTATCGGCGGTACGCTCTCCAAGGGCCATGATGTTGAGATCACGTGCAAAATAGAGAATAAAGAGGAGGCCGGGGAGTATTACTGCAGTGGTCAACAGGACATCTGACCAGGTCCTGCCGACAAAGCTGCCCATGAGCCAGAAAATGATGACGCTCACCTGTTCGTCAGCCAGGTATTTGATGAAACCAATGCCTGCCGAAAGGATGGCAGCAACGATTACTCCGGAGAGAATAAGGGTATTGGACGAGAGGCGATTGTCAGGGGCTGCCAGGGAAAAGACACCAATCAGTGTTGCCATGGCACCGAGAAAGGCAAAGACAGGAATTGATAACCAGGCAGGGACGTAGATGCCGAAGAGTGACAAAACAATGGCAAGAGATGCACCAAACGCTGCTCCTGAAGAGATGCCAAGGGTGTAAGGGTCGGCCAGGGGATTGAGGAGGATGGCCTGAAATACAGCCCCGGCCACTGCCAGTCCGCCACCTACCAGGGCTGCGGTGAGGATACGGGGCAGCCGTACTTCCATGACCACAAAGGGAAAGGTGGGGTCCATCCCGCCTGTTGTTTGGTCGGTAGCCTGTGACCAGAGTATTTTGATGACTTCCAGAGGTGCAATCTCTAAGAATCCCATGCCGGTGGCAAGAACAATGGTTGCGCAGAGGGTGAGGAAGAGAAGCACAAGTAGAAGAATAGGTTTAGAACTTGTCATGAGCGGCTGTCGATCAGCATGGCATTGGTTTCATGCTCCCGGAATAAAAAAATCCCGGATCAATTACTGGAATTGATCCGGGATTTCCCTTGCTATCCACAAATCCATACTTCCCAACCGTCCACGATGGGCAGCACAAATTTTCCGGCAGGTCTTCTGACTTCCGGATCGTCCTCCCCCAGCGCCTTCCCTTTTTCTGGATGAAAAAAGTGGCATTTGTGCTGAGATTGTCCCCGGTTACAGCGGCGGGCCCGTCTTCGAGTTGCACGAAGTTCCCTTTTAAACCCGTGGTGATGGCCTTGATAATGGTCTACAGATGATCTACATCGGCCCGGGTACCTGAAAAATATATCTCAGGATAGTACCGGAGATGATAAAATTTGTCAATCCTCTGTCAGGCAGGAGAGATGAACGGGCAAGGAAAAAGATGCGGAGAAAGAAGCATTTTGGACAGGTAAATTGACTGACAGGGAAAGTGCTATTATACTGAAACAGGCAATGAAAAATTTTTCAGATATGCAGAGCCTTCTCCGTATCATTTCTCTATTTCTTGATGGAAAAACTCATGAATGAATCTCCACCAGCTGATACTCTCTGCCGTGTGATATCCGAGTCTGGTAAATTTTTTGGAATTGCCTGTGAAACGACCGCCAGTGTCGGTGAAGCGTGTCGTCGCCATAATGCCAAACCAACTGCAGCAGCGGCTCTGGCGCGCGTTATGACCGGGGCTGTTCTGCTTGCCGCCCTGTTGAAGGATGGGCAGAGTGTCCTGCTGCGCTTGGAAGGCAACGGGGCTCTGAAGAAAGTTGTGGCAGAGGCAGGCTATGACGGCTGGGTCAGAGGATATGTAGCTGAGCCTCTTGCCGATGTTCCACTGCATAACGGTCATATTGATGTGGCATCAGGCATTGGCCGGACAGGATTCCTGACGGTTGTCAAAGATATCGGACTTCCTGTAAAATATAAGGGGATGACCCGGCTCCTTAACGACGATGTGGCCGAAGATATTGCTCTCTATCTCTCCGAGTCCGAGCAGATTCCCTCTATTGTCAGTCTCGGAGTGGAGTTCGGGGCTGATGGTACAGTACTGGCAGCAGGTGGATTTATTGTCCAGTCACTGCCCCCGGCAGACGAAGCAGTGATTGATGAACTGAAGCACCGGATCGAAACGCTCTCTCCAGTAACCAGTCTCCTTGCCTCCGCGAAGCAACCGGAAGAGATCCTGCAAGCCCTGTTTACCGGTATCCCTCATAAGACTCTCGGCAAACGTTCTCTCTCTTATCAGTGCAGCTGCAGCAAAAAAAAGATGGAATCGGCTCTGATCTCATTGGGGCGTGACGAGTTGATGGATCTTCTGGAAAAGGAGGGGGGCGTCCAGGTCAATTGTGAGTTTTGTCGTGAGAGCTATTGGTTCAATGGGGATGAGTTGACAGGGCTCATGCAACAGATGATTTGATCTTCAGTTTCATGGCAGAGTTCTGGATGGCCCAGGAAATTTTTTTTTATCCTTTTCTGTTCGTTATGTAGCCGAGTATACTCAAGGCAATCGTTTTCAAGAATGGAATCGGTTTTTTCTGCAAGTTGGATGTGACAGCCCTCTCATGACAGAAGGGGTTTTAATGCAAACTTTTATATGGAGTTGATATGAAACGAATTGTTTTACTAGTCCTTGTCGGTATTGTTTCGATGGCTCTTTCCGGCTGCGGCTATAATACGCTGCAGACCAAGGAAGAGGGAGTGTTCAAGGCGTGGGCCGATGTTGAGTCTACCCTGCAGCGGCGTGCAGATCTGATCCCCAATCTGGTGGAGACCGTGAAGGGCTATGCCAAACATGAGCAGGAGACCCTGCAGGGTGTAATCGAGGCCCGTGCCAAGGCGAGTTCCGTTCAACTTTCGCCGGAACAACTCAGTAATCCTGCTGCCATGCAACAGTTGCAGGAAGCTCAGGGAGGTCTTTCCTCTGCTCTTTCCCGGTTGCTCCTTGTGGTTGAACGTTATCCTGACCTGAAAGCCAATCAGAACTTCCTTGATCTTCAGAACCAGCTGGAAGGAACGGAAAATCGGATTAATGTTGCCCGGCAGCGGTATAATACGGCTGTCTCTGATTTCAATGGTTCTATCCGGCGCTTTCCCGCCAACCTGACGAATAAGTTTATCCTCCACCTGGAGCGTAAAGAGTATTTTAAGGCGGATGAGGGAGCCAAAGAGGTGCCGAAGGTAAGTTTCTAACCTCTCTCTTTGAGGTGGTGATATTTTTTATGAATTGCAGAGTGTTGATGTGTTTTTCCTTCGTTCTGCGCTTCAATATTGGCTAGTTCCTTTTAACCCCTGACAAAAATGTGATGAAATCCGTATCCGCTTTTCTCTGGTTGAAGCTCTTTGTCGTTTTCTCCCTCCTGGCAGGACTCCCTTGCTTTGTCTCTCCGCTGGCTGCATTGGATGTTCCACCACTTCAGGGGCGGATTAACGATACCGCAGCAATGCTCTCCGCGCAGACCATTACGCATCTCGATGAAATACTTGCAGCTTTTGAAACCAGCGATTCGACACAGATTGTGGTCTTAACCATTCCATCTCTTGACGGGGAGGTTCTGGAAGAGTTTTCCATGAGGGTTGCCGAAGCATGGAAAATCGGGCAGAAGGGCTTGGATAATGGAGCCCTGCTTCTCGTTTCCAGAGATGACAGAAAGATTCGTATTGAGGCAGGGTATGGATTGGAAGGAAGCCTGACTGATCTTGTGTCCGGACGAATCATCAGCGGGGTAATTGTTCCAATGTTCAAGAAGGGACGATTTGATCAGGGCATAAGCGACGGGGTTGCGGCCATGATGCAGGCGGTGAAGGGTGAGTTTACGGCCCCGGCCTCTTCTGCTGCTGGCGTCAAGAAGAGCAAAAGTGATCCGTCAGGACTTTTTCTCATGTTGTTTTTTGCCTATAGCTTTATCGGCAGTGCCTTTCGTAAAAAAAGTATGCTGGCGGCCGGAGCAGGAGGCGTGGCCTCTCCCATATTGGGTTTGATGTTTCTGCCCCAGTTAGGTCTGTGGCTGTTGGCCCTGATACCGCTGGGGATGGTGGGAGGCCTGGTGGCTGCCGCCCTTTCTCTGCCTGCCGGCAAAAGCAGTGGAAGGTCTGGCGGATTTTTTATCGGGTCAGGAGGTTTTGGCGGTTCCTCGGGAGGTTTTGGTGGGTTTTCCGGTGGTGGCGGCGGCTTTGGTGGCGGCGGTGCTTCAGGGGGGTGGTAGTCGTGAAAAGTTTATCGCAGAATTTTTTAAGTATTGAAGAACAGCAAGCTGTGACAGATGCGGTGCATAAGGCTGAACTCCGCACCTCGGGGGAGATCGTGCCCATGATCGTTTCTCAGAGTGATTCCTATCCGCTGGCCAAGATCAGGGGCAGTTTTCTTTTTGCTCTGCCCGTAGCCCTGCTGTTAACAGCACCTGTGGCCGGTATGTTCTGGCTTGAACCAACAAATATGTGGATCTTTCTCACTCTGTTACTCCCCCTTTTCTGGGGAGGAACGCTTGTGATTCATTTCTTTCCCGGCATAAAGCGATATCTGCTTTCAGGGGAAGATATGGAGGCCGAGGTACAGGAAACAGCTCTTGCCGCTTTTTTTACCGAACGTCTCTACAAGACACGGGATGCTAACGGGATTCTTATCTTTATCTCTCTTCTGGAGCGAAAGGCGTGGGTTATAGCCGATAGTGGCATCAGTAATAGAATTGCTCATGAGCGATGGCAGGATGCCGTTTCAGTCATTACCAATGGTATTCGGGAAAAGAGACAGTGTCAGGCACTTTGTCAGGCCATCGGTATGATCGGCGAGATCCTGGAGAAAGAGTTTCCCATTGGTGCTGATGACCATAACGAACTTCATGATCTGATTATCCGTTAAGGGGAGAGTGCAGCTCGTGCGTCTGTTTTAGTTATACGGGGGGATGTCCAAGGCTGAAGCCGTTCTTGTCTGTCGAGGTTGCTTGGAATGGGTGCTGACGTGGTGAAAACAGTTTTCTTGGTCTTAACGCTGTTCTGTACGGTGGCTCCGGTAATTCAGGCAGAGGAGGTTTTTTTAGACGAGCAGTTCACCTCGCTTGAGCGGTGGGAACCATTTTATTTCCCAAAGATCGAAATTCACTCCTCCTATAGTGCAATTACCCTGGATGGCCTGCCGTGCCTGTCAGTAACAAGCAGCAACTCAGCCTCGGCTATCCTTTTCAAAGAACGGTTTAATGTCTATTCTTTTCCCAATATCGCCTGGCGCTGGAAGGTGAGCAATGTGTTTCAGAAGGGTGACAGCAGCAGAAAAGATGGCGATGACTATCCTGTACGGCTTTATGTGATGTTTGAGTATGATCCGGAAAGGGCGTCCTTTGGCAAAAAGCTAAAGTATGAAATAGCAAATCTGTTCTATGGCAAATATCCTCCTCACAGCTCCCTGAATTATATCTGGGCCAATAAAAAACAGTCGGCTCCGTTTATCCCCAACCCATACAGCAGTCTGGCCATGATGATCCCAGTTGACTCCGGTCAGGAACAGGTCGGGGTCTGGGTAGAACACAGGGCGGATATTGTCCGTGATTATCGAGCCGCCTTTGGTGAAGATCCGCCGTCTATAGCCTCAATTGCCGTCATGGGTGATGCGGACAATACCGGGGAATCAGCCCAGGCATATATCGATTATATCCGGATATACAAAGAGCAGGAAAAAGAGTCGCAGCTGGATATTGATGGCAAGCAGAAAAAGATATGAGAGGACAAAAGAGAAGTTTGCTTTCTCTTTTGCTCATCGCCTTACATAGTCACAAAAAAATAGATGCAGCCGATGAAAATCAGACTGCTGATACGGAAGATTTGACTGTAGAGGATCAGCTCTGCTGCAATTTTTGGTTGGAAAATACCTGCGTAATAGGGGAATTGATGGCGAATGGCCCGCACCGGTGAGGAAAGGACATTACCCACCAGCAGGGCCAGGATGACTTCCCGATAACTCATACTCCCTTCCTGGAGCATGGCTCCTGCTGCTGCCAGACCGGCAGTGAATTCTGCCGCAATATGGAGGGTGATGATCCCCATGGACTGGGGAGAGAGCCAGGGGAGAAATGAAAGATAGGTGGCCATGAACTCTTCAAGGACGGTGAAAACACCACCCCGGTGCATGAAGAAGATAAGGGTATAGATAGGAACAGTGAAAAGGACGATCTTCCGAATCCGCTTTTTAAAGCGTTTCCAGCTTTTTTGCAGTGCTCCCCGCCAATCTAACTTCTCTCTTTTTTTACCATCTATCTGGGAACTGGTTGTACCTGTTTCCAGATTTGGAGGGAGGAGAAAGCGGCTGAGGATGATGATCGAAAAAGTGCGCAAGATTGCAGCCCCAAAGGTGAGTCCCACATAGATTATTGCTGCCCCTTTGATCAGAGGAGCGGTAATGAAAAACACAGTGGGAAGGTGGAGAAAATAAGTGGGCAGACTGTTGAAGAGATTGGCCAGGATCAGTTCTTTTTTTTTCATTTTCCCTTGTGCATAGGCCTCGGATAGCATGGTGTTTGCCGTAACACCTGAAAAGAGGGCCATGGAGAAGGAAGCGCCTGCGGTGTTAGAGAGGTTGCCTAGTCTGAGAAGCGGCTTGCCCAGAGCCGCAATTTTGTTGGTCCAGTTCAGGGCTTCGATGAAATTGGCCACCATCAGACCGATGGAAATAAAACAGATCAGGCGGATCAGAGGCCAGACCAAACTGGTCCAGAGCTGAGGGAGGATATTGGCAAGGTCCATGAGAGGGGAAGTAGTCTTGAGCTACTAGAAGATCGCTTTTTAAAATGTTTATGTTCAAGAGAATCGCTCGGGTCTGGAGCACTCTGTTTAACGGTACTACGGGTACCCTTATGCTTATTCCGCAGCAGCAGGCAGGCCCTCACGGCTATTAAAAAGAATATTGCCCAGTCTCGCCTTTTCGTTGGTATCTATAGTTGTCTGGTATTGCTGATGTTCCATACTTCGGATCTCGGCATCTTTATTGTAAAATTTGGAACGCTTGGCGATGAGTGCTTTCCAGTCCTCAAAATGTTTATAGAAAAGCTTTTCTACGGTACCGTCTTTTACAAGAGTGTGAAGTTTTTTGTTGATGGCAGGAAGATGTGCGGCCAGGGGAGAGGTCTTGGCCACAGCCATATGGAATGCCTGGGTGGTTACCGGCGGGTCAAGGATGGTGATGGCATCTTCTCCCTGCAGGAGTCTGACATAAATAAGTGCTGTGTAGAGGTCAACAATGAGATAGTCGGCTTCTCCCAGGTTTAGGAGCTGGACAGCCCGATCAAAGGCAACAAACTGGACATCGAGTTTTTCTTTAATAAACTTATCAAACTCCTGGCCGTAGCTCTCTCCTATGTTACTCACCCCTTTTTTGCCGATCAGAGATTCCCATCGCCCAAAGGGGAATTCTTTTCCCTGCGCGACTACAATCATAGTAGGTTGCGGGAGATAGGGGAGTGAAAAATCCATATATCCCTCCCGGGTTTCATTCTTATAGGCAGCAACCATCATATCAACTTTGCCGTTTTTGCACTTGTCCTGTACCTGTTGCCAGTCACCTTCCACTCTGATGTCAAAATCCAGGTCCAGATCGTTTAAAATAGAGGTGGCAAGATCGGGTCCGACTCCGGTGAGCTTGTTATACTGTTCCCATGTAATCGGCGGAGCCTTGGGGTTCCCTGAGACGATAAACATTTCTGCAGCAGCGTTGTTAAGCGTCAACAGACAAGAGATAAGCAGACAAGAGATAAGCAGGGGAAAAGTTTTCATAACACCTCGAGTTAGAGTCTATGGGCTTGTTATTGAACAGAATTATCCCATATTGAAAAATGTTTCTATATGGATGGCTTATTCATGGCCCTGTGGTGGAGAGTAACGGCAGATATTTTCACAGAGAAAGATCATTGAGCAGACAGTGCGCATATAATCCCTTTGGATCGTTGAAGAACAGGATTTGCCGGATCGGGGTCAGCAGTCGGCTAAAGGCTGTCAGCAGCGATTGCGGAACTCCCGCAGAGCTCAACCAGCCACTGATTGTGCCGGAAAAGAGCTGAAGAATTTCATCTTTGACGGTGAGGGGCTTGCGGATATAGCTTGCCGAATAATCTTCAAGTCCTGCCAGCGCAGCAGCAGAGTCAATGGCGTCTTCCATGGTCCCAAGTTCATCGACAAGCCCCAGCCTTTGGGCGGTAGCTCCATCAAAAACCCGACCTTCAGCAGCTAGTGCCACCTCTTCTCGACTCATGGATCTTCCCTTGGCCACGATTCCGAGAAACTGGTCATAGCCATGATGGAGGCTGATTTGAATGGACTCTTTCAGGGGAGGCGAAAGGGGCTGGGTCAAATCCAGGGCCGCAGCCAGGCTGGTGGTACCCACTCCATCGTTGTAAATGCCTAACTCCGAGAGGCTTTTCTCAAAGGTGGGGATAGCTGCAAAGATGCCGATGGAGCCTGTCAGTGTCACCGGAGAGGCCCAGATTTTATCGGCATCAGCAGCAATCCAGTATCCTCCGGAAGCAGCCATGGAGCCCATGGAAACCACAAGCGGTTTCCCACTCTTTTTGTATTCCAGGATTTCCTGTCGTATCACCTCGGAAGCAAAAACAGATCCTCCACCTGAGTTGATCCGCAGGACCAGTGCATTGATGTTACTGTCTTCCCGAGCTTCGCGAATCATTTCACCGAGACTGTCCCCGCCGATGACACCGATGGGCTGCTCTCCGTTTAAGATGGTTCCCTGAGCAATGATAATGCCGATGGAGCCTTCTGCGGCCGGTGGGTCGATAAATGAGTGGGGAATGGTTTTCAGGTAGTCATTCAGCGCGATCTGTTTGAAGTTTCCGGTCGAATCTTTACCTGTCAGTTCAATAAGGTAGCTGCGCAGCTCTTCCCGTGTCTTCAGGCCATCCACAAGTTTTGTCTCAAGGGCCAGTTGGGCAGTGTCTCCGTTAACCGAAGCCAGTTCAGAGGCGATATTTTCGGTATAGGTCCTGAGGCTTTCCTTGCTCAGTTTCCGTTCCCGGGTAATGTCTGTGACGACGGTGTCCCAGAGTGCAGTTAACCATGTCAGGTTCTGGGACCTGGCTTCATCAGACATGGAATTGCGCATTATCGGTTCCATGGCCGATTTGAATGTTCCCACACGAAAGATGTGATAGTTGATCTTCAGTCTGTTGAGTGCATCCTTGAAATAGAGTCTGTAGGCTCCCAGTCCGTGCAGATCAACAGCTCCCATGGGATTGAGATAGATTTCATCAGCAAAGCTGGCCAGGTAATAGGCTTTTTGCTGGTAGAAATCTTCTGCGGCAATAATTTTTTTGCCACTGCCCTTAAACTCAGTGAGGGCCTTCCCTATAATCTGCAGCTGATTCAAGCCAACTGTGCCAAGTTCACTGAGATCAAGAAGAATGAAGGTAACTTTATCGTCAATGGTTGCTTCGGCAATGGAATCGAGGATGTCTTGAAACAGGGTTTCTGTGGGCCCGGTATTGAGGCCGAGTTTGTCGTTGAGTACTGATGAAACAGGGTCAATTGCTTGTTTTTCTTCAACAATGTCTCCAGACAAACTGAGGACCAGAGCCCCGTTGGTTGAAATTTTCACTTCTTTTTGGGGAGAATATGAAGAAAGTGAAGTGAAAATAAAGAAAAGCAGTACCAGGAAGGCGAGATTCAGGGTTAATATTCTGAACCCTGTGAGAAATTTTCCTACCCAGCGAAAAATATTGAAAATTGAATGAATAAGGTCTTTCATATGGCTTAATAGTGTTGAGAAAGGGAGTGCTGCTGTACAGTTAGGTTTGATGGTTTTTTTTAAAACTATCACGTTAAGATGTTGAGTTTTCGAAGTCTTCGCTCAACTGCAACGCCATCACATTTACTTTTTAGATAAATGAATTAGAATAAATAAAATCATAGCAAGCTCATATACAGAAGTAAACAGTCTTTTCGGTTTGTAAAGTCTTGGGAGGAATTATCATCTGTGGCTCTCCCCATTAAGCTGTGCAGGCAGGCTGCTGCTTTTTTCTTCAAAAGGGAGAGGCAGCTGGACAGGTTTTTTCTTGGAGCTTGTTGTCAGGTTGGAAATGGTGATTCCCAGAAGACGTATTCGTGTTTTGCCCGCTTCTGTGGCGTTGAGAAGGTGAGGCGTGTGTTGCAGTATCTCTTGTGCACCGTAAAGAGGAGAGGAAAGGCTGAGTGAACGGGTTACGGTGGTGAAATCATGATAGCGTACTTTAAGGGTTACGGTATATCCTCCCATACCCTTGGCGAGCAGTACGCGTTCCACCTTATGGGCGAGAGCGCGGATGATTTCCCGTACCAGGTCAAAGTCGAGGATATCGGTCTGTAGGGTAGTTTCCGTGCCAATGGATTTTCGTGTACGGCTGGGCTGTACCGGGCGATTGTCTATACCTCTTGCAATATCATGGAAATAGGCTCCGGCCTTTCCGAATAAAAGAAGCAGCTCTTGTTTGTGAAAACGCAACAGGTCCTGTCCTGTCCGGACACCAAGGGTATGCATCTTTTGCTCGGTGACTTTTCCTACACCGTAAAATTTTCCAATTGCAAGAGAATCGATAAATGTTTTTGCCTGTTTGTCCGAAATGATAGTCAGGCCATCGGGTTTGTTCATATCTGACGCTGTTTTTGCCAGAAACTTGTTATAGGAAACGCCGGCAGAACCGGTGAGCCCGGTTTCCTGAAAGATTTGACTGCGGATGGCTTCTGCTGTCTGCGCGGCGGAGGCAAAGGAATGATGGTCTGCGCTGATATCAAGAAAGGCCTCGTCCAGGGAGAGTGGTTCTACCAGTGACGTGTAGCGTCTGAAAATCTCCATGATATGAATAGACACTTCACGATATCGCTCTATCCGCGGATGAACAAAGACTGCCCGGGGGCAGAGTCTGAAAGCTCTGGCACCGGCCATTGCCGAGTGTACACCGTATTTTCTCGCTTCGTAGGAGCAGGCCGCCACCACGCCCCGGCTTTTGGGGTTGCCCCCGACAATAAGGGGTCTGCCGGCCAGCTTTGGGTTGTCCAGTTGTTCCACCGAGGCAAAAAAGGCATCCATGTCGATGTGCAGTATGTATCTATGGTCCCTCATATCTCTCTGTTCTTACGCTGATCAAAGAGAAAATGCAATCGGCAGTTTCAGGGAAAGATAAAAGAAATGAGTTTTGCTGTAACCAATGCAACGCTGCAGGGTATATAGAATAACCCAGGTGAGCTTTGGCCTGATTATTAGGAGAAGTTGATGCGTCAGATTTTAGCAGAAAGTGAACTGTTTGGCGGCTTGCCGCCGCAATATCTTGATGAAATAGAGAAAATAACAGTAGTCAAAGAATATGGACGGGGAGAGAGCATCTTTTTTGAAGGCGATCCCGGAATCGGATTTTATATGGTGGCCAAGGGGCGGGTGAAGATCTTCAAGACCTCTCTTTCCGGAAAAGAGCAGATACTGCATATTTTCGGTTCTGGTGAACCCTTTGGCGAGGTTCCTGTTTTTCATGGCAATCCTTTCCCGGCAAATGCCTTGGCTCTGGAAAAGACAAGCCTGCTCTTTTTTCCACGGAAGGATTTCGTTAATCTTGTCCATGCCATGCCGTCTCTTGCCTTGAATATGCTGGCCGTTCTTTCCATGCGTCTGCGTCGTTTTACCGCTCAGATCGAAAATCTTTCCCTGAAAGAGGTTCCGGCAAGGCTTGCTGATTATCTTCTTTATCTTTCCGAGGAGCAGGGAAATGAAAAGTATGTGGAACTGGAGATATCCAAGGGGCAGTTGGCCAGTCTGCTGGGCACGATACCCGAGACTCTGTCCCGGATATTTTCTAAAATGAGTGATGAGGGTCTGATTCGGGTGGAAGGGAAAAAGATCAGTCTGCTAGACCGAGAAGGATTGCAGGCGAAGGAGTAGGGTAAGACCTTGATGTCAATCTGTAATATTACATGTAAATATTTTTTTAAAGGATTATTTATGGGGCCTGTTCGTCAGTTTCTGTTGTTGATTGTTGTTTGTTCCTCTCTGTTTCTCAGTGGCTGTGCATCGAACTGTGTGAAAGGGGATTGTTCTAACGGTGAGGGGACATTTGCTCCTGACAGTGGTGAACGTTATGAGGGCGACTGGAAAGACGGGAAAATGCATGGTTATGGAAAGTTTACCAAGGCCAATGGCGATATGTATGAGGGGCAGTGGGTATCCGGCAAGAAACATGGGCATGGTATTGCCATTACTGCCATGGGCGATCGCTATGAAGGAAACTGGCGCAAGGATGAGGTGCATGGTAAAGGCTTCGTGACTTATGCCAATGGTGATCGATTTGATGGGCTTTGGCAGGATGGTAAAAAACAGGGACGGGGCCGATTTGTTTACGTCAGTGGCGCCACCTATGAAAGTGAGTGGGTTGCAGATGTTGAAGTTGGCAAGGGTGTCTTTACAACGGTTACGGGTGAACGCTATGTTGATGCTTGTCTGAGTGGTGATTGCCGTAATGGTTATGGCGTGTACACCAGGTCCAATGGCGACCATTATAAAGGAGAGTGGCTGAATGGGCGGAAACATGGCCACGGTACCCTGACCTATGGCAATGGTGATCGATATATCGGGGAGTGGAAAAACGACCGTCAGAGTGGTTACGGAAAATTGCAGCAGACCAGCGGAACCAGCTATGTCGGGAATTGGGAAAATGGCCAGTGGCATGGCCACGGCACCTATCAATCAATTGACGGTAACCGTTTTGTCGGTGAATGGAAAAAGGGGAAAATGAACGGTAATGGTACCCTGCGCCAAGCTAATGGCAATCAGTATGTGGGGAACTGGAAAAATGGTCAGAAGCATGGGCGCGGAACACTTATCTATGCCAGTGGCTTCAGATATGTCGGAGAATGGAGAGACAACAAGATGGTCAGGGTATATCCTAATTGAGAGGTATTGATACTGCAGTTCAGAGCCAACTGGTACAGAGCAGCAGATGATTTTGGCATCTCGCTGTTGAGGAAAGCATTGCTCGAGCAACGTAATGAGTGGAATTCTCAAGTAAAACAGGTGGATCTCTTTTGGAGAGAGCACCTGTTTTGTTGTTTTGAAGCCAGACAATCAGCCTCGATCTCACAAAAAAACCAAGGGAATGGTTCCCCGGTTGTCTTCAGTATAATTACGAGGAAAATTTACGCAGTCAAAAGCCTTCTGGTCCATCAAGGCAACGAAAACAATGGTGTCGTGTCCCTGAAATCGCTGGCGGACTATCTGGCCTTGGGCGAGATTCTGTCAACCACCTTGGAGTAGTAGGGAGAGTCTGAGTCGAAGTGGAGCTTCTTGCCCATTTTGGTGTCGAGCTTGAAACGGAGAAAATCCAGTTTCTTCATCTGCTCGATCTTGATCTTCTCATCTGTACAGCCATCCAGCAGGTCCTCCAGGCGGGAGATTTCCTTCTGCAGGGCAACTTCTTCAGGGACGTAGCCTGCATTACGCAGGATCTTGTAGGCTATCCGCAGGTGGGGCGGTACATTGGCCATATCGTCATCCAGGGGAAGGGGCTTATTCTTCCAGTGGCTCAGGTCAGGACCTCTTCCCGACTTCATGGCCTCTTCAATCCTTCGTTCCGCAATTTGCTGAATGGCTGTAAACATTGGCTCGTGTAGTGTCTGTCAAGGCAGCAAAAATAGAGGGACAGATCCTGAATTGTCCTGTTCTCATAATTCAAGGCCTGATCCCAAATTTCATATCTTGATTGCAACGATAGCCCTCTGACTCTCCCTCGTCAACGAGAAAGAATCTCGTGTCCGCAGGATTCTTGGCCTATTTATGTGAAAACTTTGTGATATTTTTTTGAAAAAAAGCTATCTGCGAAAATCGGACTGAAAATCTGGAGAAAATAATTCCGTCTCCATTTTTCAACCTACCGCAAGAAATTGATGATAACCGGCCAGTGGAATGAAGAAAAGAGCATGATCTGAATTTGATGATACGGCAGAGTGGGAGATGGTGATTCCTGACTCTTTAAAAGAGCGATAAATAGAAAGACAACCAGACAATGGAGTGGAATGCGATGCTCCAGGGGGGCAGTTTGGTACTTGCGTTTTATCTTACTGTATTATAAGCTATTTTCAGGAAATTGAGGCCTCGGGGAGGCCTGCAGAAAGAGGGGGGCGCCACTGCGTCGCCACTTTCTGCGGCGTTACTCGAAAGCGGTTGCTGTTTTTGTACATTTTTGAGAGTGAGAGACGATATCATGGGAGGAGGATTTCCTCACTGACTGTCTGTTGGTTTAAAAGGTGTTTGTCGTGTTCCTGACAATCTGTACGGGTCGTTTGTTCGCTCCTGCAGAAACGATGTTCATCCCTCGATTTCGCGGAGGAGTATCCAGAGAAACATAACCCCAGGTGAGCATACCATGAATCAAAACAGATATTTTTTATCCGGATTCGTTATCACTCTTTTGTGCTTGTTCAGTTTCCTGATGATCGCGTTACCCTCATGGGCGGCAGGCAATGAACAGATCCAACAGCAAAAGGCAGATATTCGTACAACAGCGGATAAAACCCTTGCCCGGCTTTACGGCATCCAGCCCTCAGCCCAGAAAGCGATCAAAGAAGCAGCCGGCTATGCGGTTTTCAGCAATTTCGGGATGAAAATTTTCTTTGCCGGCGGCGGTGCGGGCAAAGGCCTGGCTGTCAACAACAAAACCGGGCAGATCACCTATATGAAGATGATTGAATTGCAGGCCGGACTGGGGATGGGCATAAAAAAATTCCGATTGATCTGGGTCTTTGAAAACCAGAGTGATCTGGCTAGTTTCATAAGCTCAGGCTGGGAGCTTGGCGGACAGGCAACAGTCGCCGCACAGGCCAGCGGTGAGGGCGGCGCCCTGGCAGGGGCCATGTCAATCAAGCCCGGTGTCTGGCTCTATCAATTGACGGATGACGGTCTGGCCCTGGAACTGACCGCCAAGGGAACCAAGTACTACAAGGATGATGCACTTAACTAGTTGAGTGCATAAAAAATTAGCGTTCATATAGAGATCAGATCGATTTTTTAACATTTGACCAGCTAGAACAAATAGGGTGCCAATAAGCAAAATGAAGTTAGAACGAGTAAACGGGGTCAGAGTAGAATGTCGCTAGGTTAAGGTGTTCTAAATGGTTAATCATGCTGAAAACATGTATAAAATCTTACCTGCATGACAATATGGAATGCTTAAACTAGTGTCACGTCAACC
Source organism: Pseudomonadota bacterium (assembly GCA_018820855.1). Lineage (GTDB taxonomy): Bacteria > Desulfobacterota > Desulfobulbia > Desulfobulbales > Desulfocapsaceae > Desulfocapsa. The sequence continues at coordinate 114,644 of JAHJNL010000077.1, forward strand.
TTGAAATGTCGTAAATAAATGTTATAATTTGTTCATACTCAACCCAGGAGGTTCGATTATGAACAAATACATTGTGACACTCACCAAAGAAGAGCGCGAACTTCTGGGTGACCTTGCATCAA
>JAHJNL010000010.1 GCA_018820855.1 Pseudomonadota bacterium
ACTACTGATCCGCTGCCGCTGGTTGCCATTGAGGACTGGAACGGAAATTTTCTCCAGCTGACACGAAACGTATCCGGCGCCATTACCACTATAACCGATGCGGTAGGCCGTTCCGCCACCCTTTCCTACAATCCCGCCGGCCAGTGTACGACTCTGACCGTTCCCAATGGAAGTCAGGTTGCTTTCTCCTATAGCGGTTCCGATCTGGTCAGGGTCGTTGACCTGATCGGAAATCAGACCGATTATAGCTACAACGGCGATCATCTGATTACAACAATGAATACAGAAGGCCAGCCCTGGCAGTTCGCCTGGACAGCTACCGCTGATATCGACCACCTGAGTTCCGTCACTGATCCGGAAGGAAATACGACCAGCTATTCATTTTTTATCACCGATTTTGCCATCCGAAAAACACAGGTCATTGATGCCAGCGGCCGCAGTTTTATCTACAATTATCCTTACGGGCAATATACTAAAAACAGTCGGCAGCAGGCGCCAACCGTTGTCTCCGATGCTCTGGGACGCCCGGTTCAAATCCAGGCAAAGGGGTCTTCCCAGACGACTCGGACACTTGCCTACAATAGCAACGGTGCCCTCTCCCAGGTGACGGAGTATGATAACGGGGTTCATCGCTACACCTATAATGAGTTGGATCTTGTCACAGAATACGTCGACGCCCTGGGAAAGAGCTGGGTTTCCGAATACGATGCCCTGGGCAATCTGATCCGTACCCAATCGCCTGCCGGGCGTGTCTTTCAACATAGTTATGATGTATACGGGCAGCTGACACAGTCCACTGACCCTAAAGGGAATTTGGCGACAAGGACCTATGACGCCTTCGGCAACATAAAAACTGTCACTGATGGGGAAGGTGCCACCACCACCTTCGGCTATGATGTCTATGGCATTGAGCTGACCAGCATCACCGATCCGTTTGGGCGGACAACTTCATATACCTACGACGCCAACCGCAGGCAGACGAGGGTGACAAACCCGGACGGCACCTATCGAGAGACGGTGTACAACTGTTGTGCCGCCATCGGCTCCCGTAACGAGAACGGCGATCTGCGTACCGTAACCCGATCACCATCCCTGAAGGTCCTGAGTGAGACAGATTATCTGGGCAATACGGTGAGCTACACGTACGACCCTGCGGGAAGGCAGGTGAAACAACGTGATCCGGCAGGGCGATTGACCACCACCACCTATAATGATCTCGGACAGGTGACGGCTGTCCAAAATCCGGATGGCGATTCTGTCGGCTGGAGCTATTATTCGAATACCGATGAGTTATTCGAGCATACTCTCTCAGATGCTCTGGGCGTCACGGTTTCCGCGACCATGACCTGGCGCGGTGTTCCCTATCGGGCCAACGATTACAGCTATGTCCGTGATCAGATGGGGCGCCTGTTACGTATTCTTACTCCTGACTATAATACCATCGAATTCAGTCGCGATGCCGACGGCCTGCTCACCGAAAAGAAGGAAAACGGGACGACCATCGCCACCTTTTCCCATGATCTCAATGGCTTCCTGTCTGCATCCACCCACCCGCTGGGAACCGACACCTACCAGCGCAACGCCCGCAACCAGGTGACCCGGCTGACCTGGTATGACGGTCTGCAGGTGGATTCCAGCTATGATGCTGCGGGACAACTTACTACCCTGGTCTATCCCGACGGCTCGACAGCTGTCTATGCATATGACGCTCGCGGCCGGATAACCAATATTTCCTGGAAAGGAAGTTCAATTGCGACGCAATACGATCCGCTCAGTAACATTACCAAAGAAATACGTTCAAATGGAGTGAGTACTGCGGTTAGCAGTGACAAAAACAGCCAGCCGACCAGAATACACCATTATACGACCTCACAGACCCTCTTTGACCTCCAGTGCAGCAGGAATTCCCGAGGGTTGATATCGGAATGCACCAAGTCTGGAGATGCGGTTTCCTGGATCCCGGTGCTAACGGCCGAAAATACCAATAGCCAGTATACGTACAATCACTCCTTCACCATCGTGGCGCATAATGGGCAGGCGGCCGCAACCGATGTGGTCGGCAACCAGACGGGAATCCCAGGACCCCGTGCCTTCACAGGAGTCTTTGATTACCAGAATCTGCTTACCAGCTGGAGCACGAACATGGGCAGCAATGGAGCTGTCTATGACGGGCAGAACAGATTGATCCAGTGGACACAGGGGACTGTTATCCGAAGATTCCACTATGATGAGTTGGATCGACTGCTCTTCGAGACCGACCAGAACAATACACTGACCGCCATGTGGCTCTATCGCGGCAAACAGATCGTGGCCATGGCAGATAGTGCCGGCCTTTACTTCTATCACAATGACCTGAGCGCCAATGTGGCCTTTTTGTCGGATACCTCTGGCCAGATCGTTGCGAGTTATCGCTATCTGCCCTTTGGTCTGCAGACACAATCACTGAGCGTGGTTCGCAATCCCTTCACCTTTGTCGGCACCTTTGGTGTCCTTGATCTGGGGGAGGGACTCTATTACATGCGCAGCCGGACCTATGATGCCCTGACCCGGGCCTTTCTTTCCAACGATCCCGTCGGACTTGGGGTGACGGCCAATGCCCGCGAATATGCGCGAAACAACCCGGTGAACTGGATTGATCCGAGCGGCCGTGTCTATATGAGATCGGATATAAAAGGTAATTTAGGAAGAGATTCCTCACCAGCTGATTGGAACTACTACAAAAAGCCACCAAGTAACAAAGGCGATGATTGCCTTGTTGGGACGGCCTGGAATATGGCCACCAGCCAGAACGGGAATTTCGGTGCGGCTGCCGGTGTACTCCAGATGCTGGATAAATTGCGTCGAGGGGGATACGAATTGGGTGAGGCCATCCTTGATGGAGCAGGCACTGCTATCGGCATGTATTCAACGGGTGCCGGGGTGTTTGGCATGTTTATGGGGGCAAGCAAAACAGTGACTCAAGAAGAAGAAAATGCTCTGATTGAGAAAGCAAAGGCCGACCCCAACAGCTATTACAATAAATACTCAAAACCGGATCCATCCTCTTATGAATTCACCATACCACCCTTCTCCCTTGATGAATAAATTCCACCAGAGTGAAATGATGGCACCCCTGCAGAGAACACTGAGTTTTATAATGATCCTGTTTTGGTTCTTAAGCAGCAGTGCCGTCTGTACTGGTGCTGAGACTGTCAAATACAATTATGATGTCCTTGATCGTCTGACAGATGTGGAATATGTAGGAAAAGGCGCCGTTCACTTCCTCTATGACAAGGCGGGAAGCATTGTCAACCTCACTATTCTTGTAACGGGCAGTACCATTGTTGATACAGATGAGGATGGCATAGCCGATGAGTGGGAGATTTATTATTTCCACACCCTGACGGCGGCATCAGCCATCTCGGATGGTGATCATGACGGCTATACTGACATCTGGGAATATATCAACTGGAATCAAGGTCTTCTTGATAGCAGCAACAAAACCTTTGATCCGCTTATTCTGAACTCTCCCGACAGCCAAGGCTACAGCCCTGATGAGACTTCTGCAAAATTCTGGGTAATGATGCTGCCTGCGATTTTATCTGCTGTGAAGTGACGGAATGTTTTTTACCAGTCAGCAGAAAGGCTGAATAGAAAAAATTAACCTTTCTGCTGACTCTGCTCAATTCCTATCCAAGAACAGCGGTCGCTTCTTCATACCCCTTTGCTATAATCGGTTCGAACTTGTCGAAATCGTAGAGATTAAAATCTGCCAGTTCCGGTTGCAGAGAAATAATATTTCCCCGGCCTGCACAGGCAGTCCGTGTCTGATTCTGTATCATCAGGTAGAAACTGCGTTCATACATGTCTATGATTTCCGCCGGACGCCCGAGCCATGACGAATTTTCAGGCTGGTAGGGCTCGTTGGCACGGGGAGACATGACATCAACGGCAATGATGGGTTTGTTGGGATCAGATACCTCTTGCACCGGCAGGTTGGCGCAGAGAAACCCGTCAACATAGGATGTGTTTTCCAGGGAAATCGGCGGGAACAGGACCGGAATGGACATGGAGCAGGACACGGCTTCATGAATCAGGACTGCGTCCCCGGCCTCAAAAATACGAATCCGGCCATCATTAAAATCCGTGGCAATGATTTTCAGGGAAATGTCTGTATCTCCCATGCGCCGTTCTGTAAACAGGCTTGAGAAAATATCTTTCAGCTTTTGCGAATCAAGCAATGCCGGGTGGGAGAGTGAGGGCCTGAGCCAGCGGCTCAGCCTCGAGAATTTCTTTATATGTTCTGTTATCTCATCTGGCTGGAGGCCGATTGCGCAGCCGGCGCCTATCATCGCTCCCATGCTGGTACCGATGATTTCATCCGGCACCAGTCCCTTTGCAAAGAGATAGGAAAGAACACCTACGTGTGCATAGCCCCGTGCTGCGCCACCGGAAAGAACAAGGGTGAACCCTTTTTGCAGATCTTTGCGGTCTATTGTATTGGGTCGATTCATGAGTTGCTGTTGGTCCTGTCCGTCTGCATTGCCGTACATTCGCGAATATTTCTGCGCTGCTCGACCTTGGGGAAAAGGCTGAGGTCGGTGTGGGGCAGAAAGATGGAGGCTACGTATTGATCTTTAAAACTCGGAACCTCGGAGAGCTCGAAGCTGGTCATCTTACGCACCACCTCCACCACATCCTTGCGGATATGGTTGGAGAGTTCGCTCATCCAGGAACCCATAAGGGAGCCATTACCGACATAGAGGATCTTGTCCGGATCCACTTCCGGGAGCAGGCCCACCGTCATGGCGCTGTCGAGGTCGATAAAGGAACCGAAGCCACCGGCCAGGATGATCTGCTCCAGGTCGCTTACCTGTAACCCTACCTGTTCAAGCAGGGTGGTTATTCCGGCAAAAATGGCACCTTTTGCCCGGATAAAATTATTGATATCAACCTCGTTGATTGTGATGTCGTGATCGGCAGCACATTCATCTTTCCAGGCCAGCACGTATTCCCTGCCGTTCCGCCCTTCACGTATGCGGGGATTATCAATGGCATTGAATTTTCCGCTCTGGTTCAGCACCCCATGTTCAAAGAGAGTGGCCACGAGAATGAGGAGACCGGATCCGCAGATGCCGAGTGCCGGTTTTTCCCCCACGGTGACGTTCATCGGTTCCAGAGTCTCAGGGTTGAGGCTGAAGTCACTGATGGCCCCTTCCACCGCTCGCATGCCGTGGGTGATGCCGCCACCCTCAAAGGCGGGGCCTGCCGAGCAGGCGGCGCAGGCCAGCCACTCCCTGTTGCCGATGACGATCTCGGCATTGGTGCCCACGTCGATGAAGAGGGTGAGAAGTTCGGTACGGTACATGCCTGATCCCATGACTCCGGCCACGATATCGCCGCCCACATAACTTGAGATTGCCGGATAGAGCAGGGCAACACAGTGGTGGGGAAGGGTGAGGCCCAGGTCTTCAGCGCGCATGGGTGGGAAGAAGGTGGAGACCGGCACATAGGGGGAACGCCTGATATTATCCGGTTCCAGCTCCAGGAGCAGGTGGGTCATGGTGGTGTTGCCGGCAATGGTGATGGAGTTGATCTCGTCGCGGGTGATGGGACCGTGGCTTGAATCTGGGGGTGGGGGAACGGTCTTCAGCATCCTGGTGATGATCTCGTTCATGGCATCTGTCACCAGTTCATGCATCATTGCCAGGCCTTTAGGCTTTTCCGCATGGATGATCCTGGAGATAACATCCTCGCCATAGCTCATCTGGGGATTGTAACAGGAATCTTTGGCCAGAATTTTGCCGCTGTTGAGGTCGATGAGCACCCCATAAATCGTGGTGGTGCCGATATCAAAAGCCAGACCGAAGTTGCGGTGCGTCCAGCGGCCCGGCTGGATGTTGAGAAGGTGGCTCTTAGACTTGTCGTTCACCGGCAGTTCAATGGTCACTGTGACCAGAAAATCATTTTCCCTAAGTGCCCGCCTGATTTTTCTCAGCACCGTGAGTCCGGTGACCAGCCGGTGCTTGTCCATCTGATCGGCCAGGCCTTGGATAAGACGGCCCACGTCAGCCCGGTTGTCATGGACATCGGGCCTGGAGAGTTCCACGCAGACCTTTTCCACCGGCGGATAAAAGAGTCCTTCTTTTTTGAGTCCTTCCATGTCAAAGACATGCATGCGTGCATGATGTCGGGGCGGAATGTCAGTACTCAGGCCGCCTTTCTGCCGCCCGGATTCTTCGGGGATACGTACGGTGATGTCTGCATGGATCTCGGCAATACAGGCCTGTCGATACCCGTGTGCATACTCTTCCGGAGAGAGTTTCTCGCTCCTTCCTCCCCTTACTTCTCCCTTTTCCAGGATAACCCGACACTTACCGCAGACGCCGGCCCCGCCGCAGGAGGCGTTGATGTGCAGACCAGCTTTCCTGGCTGCCTTGATCAGACTGCTCCCGGCTTTGACTCGTATGGTCCGGTTTGCCGGAAGAAAGGTGATCCTATATTTCGATTGAGTTTCACTCATTCAGACCTCGTTAATATTGATAGCTATCTTTGCTCTGCACTAGAATAGGTTGAAGTTCAATGGTTGTCAGCTAACGTTTTCCTTCACCCTAATTCCATTACATCCATGGTTTTCAGCTGAGCAAGATTAAAGACCGGTCCGTCCACGCAAACCAGTTTCCCATCCAGATGGCAGTGTCCGCAGATTCCCATGCCGCATTTCATGTGGCGTTCCAGGGTCGTGATGATTGCGTCATCGGCACAGCCCATGGCAGAGAGACGGGCAATGACAAAACGGATCATGATTGGCGGTCCGCAGACGAGGGCTGTTGTTTTCTCTGTCACGGTGCACATATCCAGGAGATCTGTTACCAGTCCTACTGCTCCCTGCCATTCTTCGTCTGCAATGTCCACTATAAGTCTGCAGGTAACACCCTGCTCCTGCCATTTTTTGATCGTCTGCCGGAAACCAATATCGGAAGGCATTCTGCTGCCGTAGAGCAGGGTTATATCCTGCACTGAATCTTCTTCCAGCTCCTGTTGAAAGAGGCAGTAATCAATGACCCCTTTGAGGGGGGCAAGGCCAATGCCGCCTGCGACAAAGAGGAGGCTGCGGCCGCTGAAACTGTTCACGGGAAAGGGTTTGCCAAAGGGACCGCGAATTCCCACCTGGGCGCCAGGCTGCATTGTGTGGACGGCAGCGGTCAGTTCTCCTGCCTTGCGGATGGAAAGGTTTATCAGGGGCAGGGCCGTGGGGGACGAGGATATGGAGATGGCTGCTTCACCGCAGTGAGGCACGGAGAGCATGAGAAACTGGCCCGGGAGAAATGTGAAGGGGTGGGTTTTGTCCAGGAGTTCCAGACGAAAGGTGCGGATCTGCTCGTTTTCAATGATGATCTCTCGGATCACCGCGCGTTCCGGGATAAAATTTTCTTTCATGGGACCTCCGCAGCAGTGACCAGATCAATAAAGGTGGTGATGTCGACCCCACCGAAACAGATGTCTATACAGCGGCCGCAGCCGGTGCAGGAGACCTTTCCGTGTAGGGTGAAGTCATCTTTGAGCTTGTGCAGAAAGCGCCGTTTGAGGGCTTGGCGGCGACGATCGACAGGGTTGTGGCCACCGGCCATCCGGGTAAAGCCACTGCTGGTGCAGGCATCCCAGCTTCGCAGTCTCAGCCCCTTGGTTTCGCCCAGGATCATATCATCCACTGAAAAACAGGTGCAGGTGGGACAGACGTAGGCACAGCCTCCGCAGTCGTAACAGCGACGGGAGAGCCTCTCCCATATGGCCTCGGGAACCGGATATTTCTGCAGCCTGCGGCAGGCATGGGCCACCTGCACATTTCTGGTGAATTTTCCCCTGCCTTCCAGGAAGAGCTGATAGCGGATCTTTCGGTCTTCTTCACCTACTTCTCTGAAAAAGTATCCCCATTTTTCCAGGAGGTCTGCTCCCCTTCTTCGTCCGGCAGAAACAAAATAGCAGTCGCCGAGGTCGATGAGCTGCAGGTCGTAGCCATATTCCAGATAGGGACCGCTCCCGGTGGCCTCGCAGAAACAGTTGGGGAACGGGTTGTTGCAGCCCAGGCTGATGATCAGAGACTGGTTGCGTCGGGCATAGTAGTTGCTGTCCCTGGCTGGCTTGGAAAAGATAAGATCCATGTAGAGGACAGCGGTGAGATCGCAGGAACGTACCCCGAAATAGATCGTTGTCTCTTCGTTCTGCGGGGCGGTGAAGGTGTATCCTTCTTCAGCAATAGTGTAGTGGGCCAGAGTTTCCTGCTGGGGCAGGAGAAATGGTTTGAGAGAGGACTGGGGCTGATTGGCCAGGTCGATGCGGGTGCTGTCAAGATCAGAGATTTCCGTAAAAATGGTATCGCCGTAGGTGTTTTTCACAGGCGCGATCAGCCTGGCCTCTTTTGCCAGCTTGCGCAGCAGGGAGGTGAGGTTGTCCTTGGGAAGGATGAGTTCTTTCAGGTCAATCATTTTCCACCTTTTTCACATTGACCGAGCAGACTTTGAACTCGGGGCATTTTGATTTTGGGTCCAGGACATCATTGGTCAGGCAGTTGATCGGGACTTCCCAGAAGTGGAATGAGGTGAAGACTGAGCCTGGCTGTACCCGGTCGGTGATCTGGGCCTTGACGCGCACCTTGCCGCGTCTGGAAACGACTTCCACCAGGTCCCCCCCTTGCACTCCCAGGGTAACGCAGTCCTCCCGGTTTATTTCCAGGAGGGCCTCCGGGTATTCACGAACCAGCCGTCTGGACTTCCGGGTCATGGTTGCGGTGTGATAGTGATGGTAGGATCCTCTGCCCGTAACCAGAGTAAAGGGGTATTTTTTTTCGACCCCTTCGCGTGGTTCCTGGTGTTCGGTAATGGTGAATTGCCCTTTGCCTCTGGCAAAATAGTATTTGTGGAGAAAAGTCGTGCCCGGATGGTCGCGGTTCCAGCAGGGCCATTGCAGCCCCCAGCTCCCCTCCAGCCTGTCGTAATGCATGCCGCCGTAGATCGGGGCGAGCAGGCTGATCTCTTCCATGATCTCGGCGTCTGAAGCAAAATCCATTCCAGGACATCCCAGCCGTCTGCCCAGATCCATGATAATGCGGCTGTCGGAACGGCAGTTGCCGATGGGTTCAATGGCCTTGTGACAGAGTTGTACCCTTCGTTCGGAGTTGGTGATGGTGCCGCTTTTTTCCGCAAAGGAGGCCGCCGGGAAGACCACATGGGCAAGCTTTGCAGTCTCGGTGAGAAAAATATCGGAGACAGCCAGGAAATCGAGATGCTCCAAGGTGTCTTGTACGCGCTTGAGATGCGGGTCGCTGAGCACCGGGTTTTCGCCCATGATAAACATGGCCTGTATTGCTCCGTCATTGCCGCTGTGGGTCATCTCGGTGAGACTCTTGCCCGGAGTCTTGGGTGGAGCAGTACCCCAGACCACCCTGAATCGTTCCCGGACTTCTTGATTTGCCAGATCCTGGTAACCTGGCAGGACTGCGGGCAGAGCTGCCATGTCGCAGGCGCCCTGGACATTATTCTGGCCACGCAGGGGATCGACGCCCCCATGTTCTTTTTCCACATTGCCGGTGAGCATGGCCAGGTTGGCCACGGCCTGCACATTGTTCGTGCCGCAGGTGTGCTGGGTGACTCCGAGGCAGTAGCAGATCACGGATTTACAACTCCTGGCATAGGTGCAGGCTGCCTTGCGTATGGTCTCGAGGTCGATTCCGGTGATGGCCGCAATTTCATGCAGGTCCAGACGGTGCAGGTAGTCGCGCAGGGAAGTGAAATTTTCCGTGCGCATGGAGATAAATAGGTCATCGGCCAGATCCTCGTCGAGGATGATCCGCATCATGCCGTTGATGAGGGCGATGTCTGTTCCCGGGCGCAGGGCCAGATGGATATGGGCCTCTCGGGCCAGGTCGGTTCTTCGGGGGTCGATGACGATCAGTTTTGCACCCCGGTCTACGCCTTTCAGGATGTTGCGGGCGATCTGGGGGTGGGTCTCGGTGGTGTTGGATCCGGTGACCAGCAGGACTTCGGCACCTTCCAGCTCGCCTATGGAGTTTGTCATGGCCCCACTGCCAAAACTTGTGGCAAGACCTACCACAGTGGAAGAGTGTCAGAGTCTGGCGCAGTGGTCGATGTTGTTGGTCTGCAGGCCTGCCCGGGCCAGTTTCTGCAGCAGATAGTTCTCTTCATTGCTGCACTTGGCAGAGGCCAGGATGCCGATGGCATCAGGGCCGAGACGTGATTGAGTCCTGCGCAGGGCCTCTGCGGTATAATCGAGGGCCTCATCCCAGCTTGCCGGTACGAGTTTGCCGTTTCTGCGTATCAGAGGCTCCGTCAGTCGTTTGTGCGAATGGATGAATTCGTGCAGGTGCCAGCCCTTGGAGCAGAGATTGCCCTGGGAGATAGGGTGGTTTTTGCTGGGATAGGATCCCACGACCCTGTCTTGTTCCACCCGAAGGTAGACTCCGCAGCCACAGCCGCAGTAGTTACAGATGGTCATAACATCATGCATGGGGGGGATCCTCCAGAGGATGTTTTCTGTTAATGGAGTTGTCTTCTGTAAGAGTACGGGACAAAGTGAGTGAAAGTCAAGAAATTATGAAGAAAATCGGTAGGTCTTGGTTGTCATGATACCATGCAGGTGACCTATTGTCTGCTCGACTTTGTAAGGAGATAGTGGTATCGGGAACTCATTGAGATAATTTTTCACTATCAACTGTCAACTATCAACTCAGCCTATGCCCCGTCGAATGGTGATCACACTTCTGCTGTCAGTCTATATCGCCCTGCTGGGTATCGGTATCATTGTTCCTGTCATGCCGGTCTTTGCCACTGATCTTGGGGCCAGTGGTTTTGGTCTGGGTCTGATTATCGCCGCTTTTTCCATCAGCCGGGGATTGTTGCAACCCATGGTCGGTAGCCTCTCTGATCGCTGGGGTCGCAAGCGCTTTCTGGTCAGCGGTCTTTTTGTCTATACCCTGATCGGTCTTATTCTGCCCCAGGCTGCCTCTGTCGGCAATCTTGTTCTTATTCGGGCCCTGCACGGGGTGGGCTCGGCAATGATCGTGCCTGTGGCCATGGCTTATATGGGAGATATGGCGGAGGAGGGCAAGGAGGGGCAGGCCATGTCCATGCTCAATATTGCCATCTTTTGTGGAATCGGCACCGGTCCCCTCGTCGGTGGGATTTTTACCGATTTATGGGGAATGGAGTCAGCATTTTATGCCATGGCAGCGTTAAGCGGAGTTGCACTCATCCTGGTTCTGTTGCAGATGCCTGCTTCTGCTGAACAGACCGGGGTTGTCCGCAAGATGACCCTGTTGCAGGTTATGACCAGTCTTCTGGCAGGCCGGAGGACCCGGGGAATCCTCCTGGCGCGCATGTCGACCATGATTATCATGGTCCCCACCATGGCATTCCTGCCCCTCCTCATGCATCAGTGGTTTGATGCCAGTGGCCTGCAGATCGGATTGGTGATTGCCTGTCGGACCTTTGTCAATGCCCTGCTCCAGACTCCCTTTGGCAGGCTTGCTGATCGCAGGGATAAGGTCTGGCTTTTGAAGATCGGCTGTCTGGTGGTGAGCGGGGTGATGTGTCTGGTGCCATTGGCTGGGAATTTTGTCTGCCTCCTGATCCTTTTTGCGATTCTCGGAGTTGGCGAGGCCGTTATCTGGCCGGTTTTAGGGGCTCTGGCCACAGAGGAGGGGAGGCGTTATGGCCAGGGTAGCATGATGGGCATATTTAATCTGGCCATGAGCATGGGGGTGCTTCTGGGCGCACTCGGGGCTGGGGTAAGCGTTGATTTTTTGGGCTTGGGGCCTTCCTTTGTCATCATCGGCATTGTGGTCCTGGGGCTGACATTTTGGGCAGCCTCCTTGATCAGCCGGGACCCTGTGCTGATCGCGTGACCTGTCTGTGTCGTATCAACACTTTTGCTTTGCGATTCTCAAAGCTGAGCATATAGTATTAAAAAAGAAAGCTGACAATAAATCTCACAAGAAGAGGGCCTCATGACAGACACTGTGGTTAAGAGCATACCAAAAGCTTTTTTGTTGTTTCTTGCAGGGAGTTGTTTGTTTGCTCTTTCCTGCACTGCGCCTCCTGAAGGTAATGGTTCTGATGGCGCGCGATGGTTTGCCATGCAGCATTGTAATGGTTGCCATGGCAAGGATGGGGCAGGCGGCCGAGCCCCTGAGATCCGGGGCGTGGGTTTAAGCTATGGCGAATTACAGGCAAAGGTGAGAAATTCGGGCTCGGCTATTATGCCCTCTTACTCATCAGAACGCCTTTCTGATAAGGAGATAGCAGACATTTTTGTCTTTCTGGAAGAGGTGAAGTGATGACGGTATGCAACTGACCTTAATCCGCAAACAATCATGCGGAAAGCAGGGGACGGTGAAAGTGACAAAAAACAGTAATAATGACAGGCTGCTGGCTATATGTTTGTTGTTTCTTTGTCTTTTTTGCACCCTCGCTCCAGGCAATGGTGTTGCTGCCACCTTCACTGTCAATTCCCGGGCTGATGTGGGTGACTTGACGCCGGGAAATGGGCTCTGTGTGGCCTATCTCATTTTTATTCCGCCCTTTTATGTCTTTCCTTACTGTACCCTGCGGGCAGCCATTGAAGAGACGAACAGTCTGCCGGGGGCAGACACCATCATCCTCCGTTCCGGGGGCTATTTTCTGGAAGAGAGCGGTTTCGGAGAAGACGAGGCTGCAACCGGCGATCTGGATATTCTGGAGTCGGTGACAATTTCCGGAGAGGGGGCAGGAGCTACCGTAGTCGACGGTGGGGGACTGGACAGGATTTTTGATATCCACGGAGCGGGCAGCCGTGTGGTGATAAAAAACCTCAGTATTCAGCACGGAAATCTGGCGCCAGATCCTGGAGATCCTGACCGGGGTGGCGGGGCTATCCGTAATCGTGGCCTGTTGACTCTGAGGGCTGTAGCCTTTACTGAAAACAATGTGCAGGAAGGCTCTGATGTGGCCGGGGGCGGGGCTCTCTATAATCGGGGGGATTGCAGGTTGATCACTTCTTCCCTCTTCTTCAACACGGCAATGATGGGCGGTGCCATCTGGAACGGTCCCGGATCCACAATGCATATAGATGGAACAACGGTGCGTCAAAACACCAGTGCCGGCGGTGGAGGTGTTTTGAATCAGGGGGCACTGTATCTTAATAACACGACAGTAAGTAACAACAGGATACAAGGTAACGGAACTCCCCAGGGGGGAGGCATCCATAACAGCGGTGTCCTCGACGTTGTCCAGTCAACCATTGCTGAAAATAAGGTAGACAGATCGGGTGTCGGTCTGTTCAATGAGGGCGAACTTACGATCATGAACAGTCTTATCGCCTCTAATGAAGGACGTAACTGTCTGTTGTTCTCTTCTTTGCATTCCTTTGGCGGCAATCTGGACAGTGACGGTAGTTGTGATCTGAATCATGAGACAGATCTGAACAGACTGAACCCACTCCTGGGGCCACTCCGCGATAATGGCGGACCGACCTGGACCCATGCTCTGCTTTTTGGCAGCCCGGCCATAGATAGTGCGCAGGATTTATCAAAACAGGGGCTACTCTCTGATCAGAGAGGCGATGTCAGGCCGCAGGGGAAAGGATATGACATTGGAGCTGTTGAAAAACGTATTTTTAGTGTTGTTCCTTTTCTTGTTCCGCTTTTGTTGTGAGCCGGTGGCTAAACCGGTTACTCCTGAACTATACCTATGCACAAAAAAATATTTTTGGAAGGACACTGCCTGACAAAAAAATCAGGATGAAAGAGGGAAGGAAAAAAAGTCTTCCCCTGATTGTCTAAATAAGGTATTATGTGTAATTTTTCTCGTCCAACCTATTGGTTGGCAGAGTTTGAGGCTGGTAATCTTCTGAAATTTTGGTTAATCCAATGATGGAGAAGATGGCCTCCTTTTGTTTTACCTGTTGAATGAGGAGTTGCAGTGTGCTGTGGCTCCTTATTTTTTTATTTCATATTGAGCTCTCAAGTGAGCTGAGCCGGGTCCCACCGGCAGGAAGAATCTGGTAGAGGTTAGCAGACATGAGTGTAGATTTAAGCAATGTGCGAAATATAGGGATCAGTGCCCATATTGACTCAGGGAAAACCACCTTGACTGAGCGCATCCTGTTTTATACGAACAGGATCCATGCCATCCATGATGTACGTGGAAAAGATGGAGTTGGTGCCAAGATGGACTCCATGGAGCTGGAGAGAGAGCGTGGTATTACCATCCAGTCGGCAGCAACCTTCTGCAATTGGAAGGACCTGAATATCAATATCATTGATACTCCCGGCCATGTTGACTTTACTGTTGAAGTTGAGCGTGCTCTTCGTGTTCTGGACGGTGCCGTACTTATCCTCTGTTCCGTGGGTGGAGTTCAGTCTCAGTCCATAACAGTGAACAGACAGATGGACCGTTATAATGTTCCGCGCATCTCCTTCATCAACAAATGTGACCGTACCGGTGCCAATCCCGAACGAGTGACTGGTCAGCTTCGTGACAAATTGGGCCTGAATGCCCATATGCTCCAGTTGCCCATCGGACTTGAAAGTGATCTGAAAGGTGTGGTTGATCTGGTTACCATGAAGGCCCTCTATTTTGATGGTGATAATGGTGAGATCATACGTGAAGAGGAGATTCCTGCCGACTTGAAAGATGCGGCTGATGAGAAACGTGAAGAACTGCTTGATGCAGTATCCATGTTCTCCGAGGAACTGATGGAGGCCATGCTTGAGGAACAAGAGATTGATCCTGTTATGGTCCGAGAGGCAGTTCGCGCAGGAACGCTTGCTCTTGAATTTTCTCCCGTGTTTATTGGCTCTGCCTATAAAAACAAAGCGGTGCAGCCTCTGCTTGACGCAGTAAAATATTATCTGCCCTCTCCGACCGATGTTGAGAATATAGGTCTGGACCTGGAAAAAGATGAGGAAGAGTTCGCGGTATCCAATAATTCCGATGATCCTCTGATCATGCTTGCCTTTAAATTGGAAGATGGTCGTTACGGTCAGCTCACCTATGTTCGTACCTACCAGGGAACACTTGCTAAGGGTGATACCGTTTACAATACCCGTACCAATAAAAAAGTCAAAGTGGGTCGCCTGGTGCGGATGCATTCAGACGAGATGGAGGAGATTGATTCTTGTACTGCCGGTGATATCGTGGCCCTGTTTGGCGTGGACTGCGCCTCCGGTGACACCTTTACCGACGGCAAGATCTCCTGCTCCATGAGTTCCATGCATATCCCCGAGCCGGTTATCTCGTTGGCTGTACTGCCTATGGATAATAAGGCACAGGTCAATATGTCCAAGGCCCTTAATCGTTTCACCAAAGAGGATCCGACATTTAAGACCTTTGTTGATCATGAGACCGGTGAGACTATTATTTCCGGTATGGGCGAGTTGCATCTCGAGGTTTATATCGAGCGTATGAAACGTGAATACGGCGCTGAGGTTGAAGTTGGTGCGCCCCAGGTTGCCTACCGCGAGACCATTTCTACCCGGGCGGAATTTAATTATACCCACAAGAAACAGACTGGTGGTTCCGGACAGTTTGGCCGTGTGGCCGGTTACATGGAACCCCTGGAAGAGGGTGAGTACGAATTTGAAGATAAAATCGTGGGTGGTACTATTCCCCGTGAGTTTATTTCTTCCTGTGATAAGGGCTTTCAGAAGAGCCTGCAGAAAGGTGTCCTTTGTGGTTCTGCGGTGACCGGTGTTCGCTGCGTTATCAATGATGGTGCCTTTCATGCCGTGGACTCCTCTGATGTGGCCTTCCAGTTAGCTGCTATTGGTGCCTTCAAAGAAGGATATATGAAAGCCAAGCCTGTTATTATGGAACCGATCATGAAGGTGGCTGTAGAAGGCCCTTCCGAGTTTCAGGGCTCAGTTATGGGAAGTATCAATCAGCGTCGCGGTATTATCATTGGTACCACAGAGGAAGGGAATTATACTGTGGTCGAGGCTGAAGTTCCCCTTTCTGAGATGTTTGGCTACTCTACCACCTTGCGGTCATTGACTCAGGGTAAGGCTGAATTTACCATGGAATTTGCCATCTTTAAGCCCGTTCCAAAGAGTGTCAGTGAAGAGTTGATCAAAAAATATCAGGATGAGAGAAAGGAAAAATAGGATTCTTTTCTGAAATACGATACAATTATTTTGTTTCGGGCAGACTACTGTCCGGCAAGATTGGCCCCGTAGGGCTGATGCAAATGAATAGATAAAAGAGGTACATTGCCATGGGAAAAGAAGACCTGGTATCAAGTAATCCGTTACGTGCCCTCGGGCTTGAAAAGACAGAAGAGGGTGAAGAGCGTCGCGCTGGTCTGGTTATGGCCCGAGCAGGCTTGGGAAAAACCGCTATCCTGGTACAGATCGCCCTGGACTCCATGCTCCGCGACAATAAGGTCCTGCATGTCTCCATCGGCGAAGGTGTTGATAAAACCAGAACCTGGTACGATGATATCCTGAATTTGATGAATCAGGAAAATAAGATTGAAGACTTCCAGGAGATAGTAGTTGATGTCATGCAGCATCGGATGATCATGACCTTTATGGAAAGTGGCTTCAGTGCTGCAAAGCTTGAAGAGAGAATGGCGGATATGGCGCAGCAGAATATCTTCAAGCCCGCCTGTCTGGTCATAGATGGCTTTGATTTTGCTGCTTCAGACAGTAGGTCTTCTTTGAATGAGCTGAAGGGACTTATGGAAAAGAACGATGTCAAAATGATCTGGTTTTCCGCTGTCAGCCATAGGGACGATACCCGGGTCAGTGCTAATGGCATTCCCGCCCCCTGTCACGAGGTAGATGCCTTTTTTGATACCGTTCTCATTATTTCTCCCGAGGACAACGCCCTGAAGTTGAAGACTCTGAAATGTTCGGCGGCCTGTTCCGCGGATGCCGGGAAATCCCTGCTCCTCGATCCGGCAAGCATGCTGATTAAGAAGGCCTGATAAAAGAAATAAACAGTCTCCATGACTGTCAGCTAGATTTTTAAAAAAAGGCGGGTGTTTCCAAAAGGAAGCACCCGCCTTTTTTTTGATTGAGGGCAAAAGGTTGAAGACTGAAGGTCTGGATACTTAAAACTTAAAACTTAAAGCTGAAAATCATCCCCATGCAATTTCGTCCATGTATTGATCTCCATAATGGTAAAGTAAAACAGATTGTCGGTTCGACCCTGAAAGATGATGAGCCGGAGAGCCTGCAGATCAATTTTACAGCGGATCATCCTTCTACCTGGTTTGCCGAGCTTTACCGTCGTGACAATCTCACCGGCGGTCATATAATCAAGCTGGGTCCAGGTAATGATCAGGCAGCGGCTGAGGCCCTGGCCGCCTGGCCCGGCGGCCTTCAGATTGGAGGCGGAATCAGTGCTGACAATGGCCGAGAGTGGCTGGATAAAGGCGCCTCCCATGTTATTGTTACCTCGTATGTCTTCAGGGAGGGTCAGGTTGATCGTGATCGGCTACAGAGGTTGGTTACGGCCGTTGGTAAAAAATATTTGGTACTTGATCTCAGCTGTCGCAGGAGAGGCAGTGACTACTATATCGTCACTGATCGCTGGCAAAATTTCACAGATGTTATTATCAGCCCACAAATTCTGGAAGAATTTTCGAACCTCTGCGATGAGTTTTTGATTCATGCGGCAGATGTGGAAGGGCAGTGTCGCGGAATTGAGACGGAGCTGGTGAAGAGGCTGGCAGAGTGGAGTCCGATTCCTACGACCTATGCAGGAGGCGTCAAAGATCTTTCGGATATGGAGCTGATCCGGGACCTTGGACAGGGGCGCCTGCATGCAACCGTGGGGAGCGCTCTCGATATCTTCGGGGGCACTACTATGACCTATCAGGAGGTTGTGGCTTTTCACAAAGCCCAGCAGCAATAATGGTCGACGGGAAACAAGATGACGAGCTGAGGAGGGAAGGAGGGAGCTGTGGAGCCGATGAACTGATTGAACTGAAACTCAAAGTCCCGGCAGATCTCTATCGTGCCTATCAGCGCTGTTCATGGATTATTATCAATGAAACAGGTCGAGGCCAGCTTGAGATTATGGAAGAGATGGTCTATGACTTTTTAGTGAAAAAGGGGTGTTGACCCCAGCTCTTGCACTGATCACAGGGGAGGCGCTGGTTGCAGGTGCAGTTCCGAAACCGGCAGGCAGACAGTGACGATGGTACCGTTGCCAGGGCTCGAGTTCACCTCTATGGCGCCACCGTGTTTGCGGATGATGGAATGAGCCAGTGACAGGCCCAATCCAATGCCCTTTGTGCTTCCCATGGCTTTGGTCGTAAAGAAGGGGTCAAATATTGAAGGCAGGGTCTCCTGGGCAATACCCTTTCCACTGTCTGTAAACGTCAAATAGGTGTAGGCACCCGATGGCAGTGAGTAAGGGTTGTCGTTGCCTAAGGTTATGCACTGCTGATCGATGGAATAGTGCCCACCCTCTGCCATGGCCTCCAGGGCATTGCGTGAAATACTCTCAAAGACCAGCCTGATCTGCTCTCTGTCGGCAACAAGGGGCGGAGTGTCTTGCAAGAGGGGAAGCGTGCACTGGACGCTGCTGTCTGCAAAAATTGGAATTACACATTCATGGATCAGTGCATTCAGGTGGACCTCTTTTTTCAGGGGAGATCCGCCTTTGGAAAAGGTTATCAGTTTTTCACAGAGTTGATTGATCTTTCGACATTCGCTCTTCGCGTTGGAGATATGGAACGTGAATTGCTCATTGCCAGGGGCTGCAATCATAGCGATCATATCCAGGCTTCCCATGATCACTGTGAGGATGTTATTAAGATCGTGGGCCATGCCTCCGGCCAGGACCCCGATGGATTCCAGCTTTTTCTTCTTGAGGAGTTCGGCCTCCATCTGTAATGTCTTGCTGATATCCTGTCCGATGAGGATGACACAGCTCTTTCCTTCAATACTGAAGGGGACTCCGGTGAAGAGAAAGGGGATCGTTCCACCTGTACGGCGGCAAAGGCGACTGGTGAAGTGCGCCTGCCCAGAGCGGTGGATGATTTCGATCTGCCTGTTCATTGCACTCCTGTCTTCAGGCATTACAAGATCAAGCGCCGCTGTTTTGTCAATCTGCCGGGTTTTATAGCCAAGAGACTGAAGAAGTTTTTTGTTGACCTGGAGCAGATGCAGATCCTGATCAAGGAGCATGAAGATGGAAGGCAGGCCGTCAATAATGGCTGCTGCAAAGCGTTGTTGTTCCTTCAGGCTGGCTGTCCGCTCCTGTACCATGCGTTCCAGGTTCACCTGGTAATTGGCAAGCTCCTCTTCCCGTTGTTTCCTCTTGGAAATATCACGAATGATAGCCCCTATGCACTCGCTCTTTTTTCCGGAATCGACCAGGAAGCCTTTTACCTCCACATAGATAAAGTTGTGATCTTTTCTCCGCAGTCGAATCTCGCGAGGGATTGATTCGGCCCCGGAAAAAATCAGGGCCATATCTTCGCCGATGAGTTGTGTGTCATCGGGATGGATCAGTTCCATGGCAGGGCGACCGACGAGTTCTTCAGCGTGGTAGCCGAGGATGCTCTCTGTGATCGGATTAACATAGAGGATAAGACCATCAGGGGTATTGAGGTGGATCATATCCGTTGTGGTGTTGATAATGGCCTGAAGAGCCTTGGCAGACGGAATGGGGATGGATAGTTTATGCATGTATGGTCAGGATGCTGTGCAAAGGATAGGAGATGGTCACAAACAGACTATATAGTATAACAAAAATATAGAGGAAGCATTAAAAAATATGGCAACAGGGTGGTAGAGGCGGAATGCCTGGAACCTTTCTGTGGAAAACGTTGTTAAAATTAAGAAGTTGGGCTCCTGTCTGCTTTTTTGTAATCAATTTTGGCATTGTCGGTTCAGGGTATTCTGCCAACGGCTTTTGCTTTATTGCTGTGTGGCAACGAGTTAATAATAGTCAAATATTGCTGTTAAGAGTGTGTCGGCCCTTCCTTTGTCAGTCGAAGAATTACTTCGTTGGCCAGAATCAGGCCAAAAATTCCGGTAATGGTGGGTAGGGAACCCAGGGTGTTTCGTTTTCTTCCTCTGCTTTCATAGGCTGATGCCGGGGTTTCTGTCTCTTCAGGGCCCTGATAGGAAAAGTCTACCCGTTCAGTGGAATAGATACAGTGTATCCCACCTTCTATGCCCTGTCGGCGCAGGCGGTTTCGGACGTGCCTGGCCAAGGGGCAGTGGTTGGAGGTCATGATGTCGCCGGTCCTGATCTTGGAGGGATCTGTACGCAGAGCGGCTCCCATGGAGGAGAAGGTGGTAATGCCGCGCTGGTGGGCCCCGGCAAGAAGTTGGACCTTTGGGTTTAAGGAATCAATGGCGTCAATGAGGATGTCAGGGTGCGGTAGGAGGATGGTGTCCAAAGTTTCGTCTGCGGCAAAAAGCTGCAAGGCCTCAACGTGACACTCCGGATTGATCTGGTTGATTCGTTCCCGGGCGGCCTCGACTTTGGCCTGACCGACAGTGCTCTCAAGGGCGAGTATCTGTCTGTTGATATTGGATGGCTGTATGGTGTCAAAGTCAACCAGACGCAAATGGCCGATGCCGGCACGGGCTAGACCTTCGGCCGCATACCCTCCGACAGCTCCAAGGCCGACAATGGTAACCATGGCTTTTTGCAGAAGAGCGAATTTTTTCTCACCGAGGAAGCAGCGTGTTCTGGAGAAACGTTCCATGGCGTCTGCCTACCATATTCGTCTGTTTTTCGGCAAGAAGATTATTGCCTTTTTGCTCGTTACAGTTTCTTCCTCTCCCCTTGACCTCACTGTCAGCTTACTATACAATAGAAAACGGAAAGATTTTTATTCTTTTGAAGGTGTTGAATTGCTTATTTTTTATATGGAATAACAAGAGATGGAAACAGATAAAGAAGCCCATCGGAAACAGATAGAAAAGTTTATCAAGCGGATGCCCAGCCTTTCTACAACTGTGGGGAAGGTCATGGAGATCTGCAGTCGTACGGATGCATCGCCCAATGAATTGAATAAGGTAATCTCTCTTGATCCTGTTCTCACCGGGCAGGTGCTGAAACTGATTAACTCAGCCTACTATTCTCTCATGAATAAGGTGACCTCGCTGACCCGGGCCATTACCATGCTGGGTATGAATACGGTCAAGAATATGGCGCTCAGTACGGCGATTATTTGTACGGTGTCAGGGGCAAAGAAATCCAAGGCCCTGCCGACCTCAAAGTTCTGGGCTCATTCCATTGGTACCGGTGTCTGTGCTAAGCTGTTGGCCCGGGCCAACGATGTTCCAGTGGTGGAGTGTGAAGAATACTTTGTTGCAGGCCTGCTCCATGATCTGGGCAAGATTCCTTTTGGGGATGAGTATAGTGATGTTCTGTTACGAGCCAGACATGAGCAACGTCCACTCATTGAGGTGGAGCGGGAAATGTTGGGTGTCGATCATCAGGAAGTAGGGAGATTGATAGCAGAAAAGTGGACGTTAAATGAGTCTATGAAAAGTGCTATCTGTTTTCATCATGATGTAGAGGCTGCTGCAGACGAGTATAAAGTACGGGCAGCCTATGTCGGACTGGCGAACATGTATGCCAATATCCTGGATATTGGCTATGCCGGAGATCCCTTCCCTTCAGATCTTGATGCGGAAAAGATGCTGGCGCTCACCGGTCTTACGTGGGAAATGTTCGGTGATGTTGCTGAAGGTATAGAGGCGGAGCTTGAGAAGGCCCAGATATTTCTTCAGATATAAAAAAATGAGATAATTTAATGATGAAAATCAAGTTTTGGGGGGTCAGGGGGTCTATTCCCTGTCCCGGACCTTATACTATGAAATATGGTGGCAATGGCGCCTGTATGGAACTGCGGGTGGAGGGCAGGAAGGAAGTCATTGTTATTGATGCCGGTTCAGGAGTCAGGGAACTTGGTAATTCTCTTGTAAAAAATGAGTTACGCAATGGTCCCCTGGAAGTTGCTCTGTATCTTTCCCATACTCACTGGGATCATATCATGGGGTTTCCCTATTTCACCCCCATCTATATTCCCGGGACAATGTTGAAAGTGCACGGTCCTGTAACCTATGAAGATGATCCGCTGGAAGATGTGGTGGGTGGTCAGATGAAATATCGGTATTTTCCGATCAACGTGGGCGAATTGTCTGCGAACATCAAATATGAACGTCTTCGTGAAGAGCCCGGCCGTGATCTGGGTGGCGGCCTGATTTTGGTTACCAAGTTTTTGAATCATCCCATCACGGCTCTCGGTTACCGTTTCGAACACCAGGGAAAGGTCTTCTGTACCTGTTATGATCACGAGCCATACCGAAATCTTTTTATCACTGACCCCAATCATCCTGAATATGATGAGGGCATGGCATATGAGGGAGAGCAGGTTGCAGAGGAGCAGAACCGGGCTGTTGAAGAGTTTTTTCGAGGGGCGGATTTGCTGGTCCATGATGCCCAGTACACGGATAAAGAGTATCAGGACAAGGTTAACTGGGGACATTCAACTTTTGAGCATGCCATAGCTGCAGCCAATCGGGCAGGAGTGAAAAAGCTTGCGCTCTTCCACCATGACCCGGATCGAAGTGATGCCCAGATCGATGAGATGGCGAAGAACTATTGCCAGCCGCGAAAATATGGAGATACGGAAGTTTTTTTTGCCACTGAAGGTACAGAAATTGTTCTTTGAAATTTATGCAGTGATTGCATGCTGTTTTATCAAACCACCGTGGGTGATTTGATGTATCGAAAATTGCTGATTGTGATTGCGTTGGCACTTGCTTTTGCCTCTTTTGCATCTGCCGGAGATGTGAATTTTCGGATAGGAGCTAATGGTTCCGTTGAGATACAGGGCCTTCGGTTTCTCGATATGGATAATTATCTGCGGTCGGATTTTTTTCGTGAACAGGGTATGCGCTGTGGCGCCAAGTCTCCTTTACCTGGTGTGGCAGAGTCATCAATAGCCAAATCTGTTGCTGACTGCACCGCAACAGTTACGTCAATTCAGGCAGAATATTGGCCTTTGTCGGTGACCTATGTCATGCCTCTCTGGTTTCATGTGATTTATAGAAGTGATGGAGCCGGATATGTCAGTGATGAGAGGATAAATGCTCAGATTCAAGTATTGAATGAGGATTATGGGGCCATGACCGGAACAATGGGAGCTGATGGCTATAATACCCGTATTCAGTTTGAACTTGCCGGTATTACCCGAACCCAGAATGATGCATGGTTTGATGATGATGATCAAGACGCCTACAAGCCTGCCCTGAACCAGGATCCGTCAAGGTTTATCAACGTCTACAGTACAAGTGCCAGTGGTTATCTGGGCTATGCTTATTTTCCCCAGGATTCGGCCGGGCAATGGTGGGACGGTATTGTTCTCTTGCATGCGGCTGTGGGTGGCCGGTATAATGGCTTTTCTTTCTATGATCAGGGGCGCACGCTGGTACATGAGATGGGGCATTATCTGGGTCTCTATCACACCTTTGAAGGATATAGCACCTGCATTAACAGCTATACTGGCGGAGACCTCATTGTCGACACCCCGGCTGAGGGGGAAGACCATTACGGCTGCACCCAAACTTACACTTGCAGCAGTCCTGATCCCATCCATAATTACATGGATTATACCGATGATATCTGTATGTACCAGTTCAGCGCTGAACAGGCCAACCGGACTGTTTGTTCTCTGGTCAACTACCGTTCGGCTACCTACAGGGTTGTCGCGGATGAACCTGGTGATGAACCTGGTGATGGACCTAGTGGTGGAGAGGGTGGAGAGGGAACGCCTGCTCTTGGCGCCATACTCACACATCTTCTCCAAAGTGAGTAAAGAATTTCTGTCGTAACCAGAAGTTGCCGGCAGGTAATCTGTTTGTCTTTCAACCCTGAACCGGAGTTGCCCCGGAGTTTTCTTTGGCTCCTTTTTTCCGTTTTCTTCAGAGTGGCTGGCAGAGTGTTGTGAACCCTATCGCAATCCTCTTTTGATTCGTTGTACTGAGTTAAAATCAGGTCGGTAGGGAATGAGAGGGGAGACCGGGTGCGGGAGGCGGAGATCCTCTCCAAATGGGGTTTGTAGGACGTTACGATTGTAGACCTCTACCAGGAGCCGTTCAAGATTGACGGTATCTTCGATATTATAGGAAAGAAGAGTTTCCAGGGCCTTTTCATTGTTGTTGTTTATGTAATCATGCCAGAGGAGGACGGCAAAGGAACCATCCACTCCGTCCAGTGCACCTCGAGTTATGCCAAGTTGTTTTTCACAGCCTTTCAGGCCCCCTTTAAATCCAAGTTTTGCCAGGATGAAGCGCAGGTCGATATGCGCCTGGGTGATTTTTATATGGAACCAGCGTTCGATGGCGGGGATGTCGAAACTTTTGCCGTTGTAGGTAACAAGTATCTCGTAATCCCATATGTCTCTTGCAAAGTCATCAAGGTTGTAGCCGTTGATATAGCAGCGGATTTCACGACCGTCATAGAGGGCGATGGTGGTGATCTCTGCCTGCGGTCCCAGGCCGGTGGTTTCGATGTCGAGGTAGGCAGTCCGTTCCCGGAAATGGGAGAAAATCCGCCACTGCTCGTTTGCAGGCAGGCGGTTGCTGAAAAAAGATGGCCCTTTGTCCAATTCCTCTATGGAGCACTGCAGGAGTCTGTTCAGTTCCGGGAGAGAACTGTTGGGGAGCCTGAGAGGGGGTGTTGCCTGCCACTGGTCCCAGCTATGAACTCCTGCCTGCCAGAGTTTTGCTTCAGTCTTTGTTCCTATCCCGGGTAAATGGATAAAGGAGTGGGTGAGCATGGTGCTTCGCCTGGCAAGAGGGGGAGAAAGGAGGGGGGAATAAAAAAACCTGTTACCCTTGATAGGGGAGCAGGTGGATTGTCAGATAATATATGTAAAACAGGAGGAAATGGTACTTGTGAAAGGCCCATTTCCTCCTGTGGAGTACTTTAGAACAGAGGAAGTTCAATAAAGGACGAGCAGTATAGCAGAGTTGGGAGAGTGGCGCAACCCTTTTCTTGTGTCCGTTTGCTTTTTAATCTCCGCTAACGGTTTATGGATATGCTCTTATTTATAGAGACAGAGGTAACTTGTCTCTGTCGTAACTCGAACGCCGAACTTTACTCCTTTTTCCACCTCAAAACTCTCCCCTGCCTGGAAGGTCTGCCACTCATCACTGTCCGGCAGTTTGATGTCCATGGCTCCGGAAACGACTGTCATGACCTCGATAGAGTCGGTCCCGAATGTATATTCTCCCACTGCCATGACTCCAACTGTGGCAGGTCCCTCAGCGCAGGTAAAGGAAATTGATTTTACATTACCGTCAAAATATTCGTTTGTCTTAAACATGTTCTTTTCCTCTTGGTATGTATCTCATTGACTGGATTTTTTGTAAATGGAGAAATCAGTACCCCGTTTTGGAGGAGATGTAAACGGACTTTTTTTTGAGGAACCCCTGAAATAAGAAAGGGAAGGAGAGGGGGGCCTTGTCATGAATTGGGTATATTAGTAGTATGTCAATATCTTCGTTATTGTTTACTTCTTTTTCTTTCTTTTTTGCACATGAAGAAGCATGTTATGTACAAAAATATCTGTCCTGTTCTTCTTCTCCTGTCAGGCAGGTTTTTTCTTAATTTCTATCACCTTGAGACCGTTGCACTATAATATAAAAAACCGAATTCCCAGATTTCTCATTTAAGATCATAAAGGAAGGGTAGCAATGCAAGTGCTCATAACGGGTGGCTCCGGTTTTGTCGGCCGATTTCTCACTGATCTTCTTTTGCAAAAGGGTTATGCGGTAACTGCCCTGGGCGGGCACAGCCATGACAACCAGGCTTTGCATCCGAACTATCGGTATGTAGTGGCTGATACCAGTAAACAGGGGGAATGGCAGAAACTGGTTGCGGAGCAGGATGCGCTCATCAATCTGGCCGGTCGTTCTGTCTTTCACCTCTGGAGTGATTCCTATAAGAAACAGATTTATGACAGTCGTATTCTCACCACCCGTAATCTGGTGGAGGCGTTGCCTCAGGACAACGGACCACGGGTTCTTGTCAGCACCTCTGCTGCCGGATTTTACGGCAATGGAGGAGAGGATGACCTGGATGAGAATGCCGGCCCGGGACATGATTTTCTCGCTCGTGTCTGTACTGACTGGGAAAGTGAGGCCAGGGCGGCGGAGAAGAAAGGGGTACGGGTCGCCCTTACCCGTTTCGGGGTGGTGCTGGGAGCCGGTGGCGGAGCCCTGCAGACCATGCGTCTTCCCTTTCAGTTGGGACTGGGCGGTTCCATTGGCAGCGGGAAACAGTGGTTTCCCTGGATTCATCTGCAGAATCTGGCCGCTGCCATCTGCTGGATCTTGGAAGGAGAAGGCCTGAGTGGGCCTTTCAATTGTACCGCGCCTGAGAGTGTACGACAGAAGGAGTTTGCCAGTTCCCTTGGCCGAGCACTGCATCGTCCCGCATTCCTGCCGACGCCTGCCTTCCTGATGACACTGCTCCTCGGCGAGTTTGGTGCTTCTCTGCTACAGGGCCAGAAAGCAGTTCCTGCCGCACTTCTCAGGTCTGGATTTTCCTTTACCTTTTCAGGTCTGGCTGCGGCTCTGAATGATCTGGTATGATGAAGACAACCACTCTTTTTAGCTGGAAAAGCCGATTTGACTGTTCTGTTGCCGAACTGTATAACTGGCATGCCCGGCCTGGGGCTCTGGAACGGCTGATTCCTCCCTGGGAGGACACCTGGGTGCTGGAGCGAAACAGAGAGGGCATCAGCCCTGGTACCAGGGCCAGATTGCGGGTCCATTTCGGCCCCATCCCTCTTTCCTGGCATGCTTTGCACCTCAGTGATGAGCCAGGCAGAAGTTTCTGTGACGAACAGAGCCGGGGGCCCTTTGCCTTCTGGCGTCATCAGCATCTCTTTACTGACAGCGGTGACGGCGGCTCCATCCTTGAAGACCGGATTGAGTATCGGATGCGTTTCCATGGATTCATGCCGGCTGTCATGAAAAAGCATTTGAGGCAACGACTGGAAAATACCTTTGTCAGCCGGCATGCAACCCTGGCCGCAGATCTGGCCGTGCACAGGCGTTGCAGTAACCAGTCTCTCCGCTTCCTGGTATCCGGGGCCGGAGGAGTGCTTGGCCGGGAATTGCTTCCCTTTCTCACCACCGGTGGGCATGAGGTGTGGCGTCTGGTACGCAGAGTTCCGCGAGCGGACAGCCGTGAGATATACTGGGATCCGGCACAGGGCGAAATCGATATCGAAGGGCTTCCTGAGATTGACGGGATCATTCATCTCGCCGGTGAAAATATTGCTCAGGGACGATGGACAGAAGAAAAGAAAAGAATAATCATCGACAGCAGGGTCAAGGGGACTTTCCTTCTTGCCAGAACGGCAGCATCGATGCCTGTAAAGCCCAAGGTCTTTGTTTCCGCCTCGGCCATTGGCTGTTACGGGAATGCCGGGAGCCAGTGGGTTGCAGAGGAGCAAGCATACGGCGGTGATTTTATCTCAGAGGTCTGTCAGCGCTGGGAAGAGGCGGTGCGCCCGGCTGCGGAAGCTGGCATACGTTCCCCGCTCCTGCGTATCGGTGTTGTCCTCACTCCTAAAGGAGGCGCATTGCATCAGCTGCGCTTGGCGCTCCGTTTCGGTATTGGCCGCCTGGGCAGTGGTGAACAGTATGTGAGCTGGATAAGTCTTGATGATATGATTTCCGCCATCCTTCATGCTGCAGTCTGTCCGGAGCTTCACGGGCCTGTGAATGTTGCTGCCCCGCAGCCGGTCACCAACAGAGAACTGATGGCTGCCATGGCCGACTGCTTGGCTGTCAGGGCACCACTGACTGTCCCTTCCTGGCTTTTACGGGCTTGGTTCGGGGAGATGGCAGACCAGGCCATTCTCGCCGGTTGCCGGGTCAGGGCGGATTTGTTGCAGGGAACAGGGTTTTCTTTCCGCCACCCGACCCTTGCCTCAGCCCTGCCGCATTTGCTCGGCAGCGACAGAGAACAGGAGAAGAAAAAATGAGTAGACCGTTGAAATGGCTTTTTCTGCTCATGATGAGTTCTGCCCTGATGTTTGGCTTTATGCATCAGGTTATGCCAGTAGAAGAATTGAATTTTGAGCGTCTCCATATCTTTCTCTTCAATCTCTGTACCGGCGGCACCCTGCTTCTCTATTTCAGTGAAGGGCAGGCCGGGCTTTCCATCCGGGGCAGGTTTTTTCTCTTTTTTTCCGTCTGTTTTGCCCTGAGTGCTTTTTTTGACTACTCCCCGGCAGCCATGCTTCTTCCCTGGCCCTTGGCTGTTTTGGTGGAGCAGGTCCGGGTCAGGACCTTTGGCAGAGTCCTGCCTTATGCCCTCTTTTTAGGCAAGGAGAGTGTGTCGCGTAAGTTTCACCAGGCTGCCCTCCTGTGCCTGTCGCTGGCCCTGGTCTTTTCCAGCTTTGTTGTCTTTAATAAGGAATTCGGGCCATGGGTTACCTTGGACGGCTTTACCCTCAACACCTTCTACCTTGCCTTTTCTTTTCCGGTGTCACTTATCAGCATGGCGGTGATCTTTGCCCTTATGCGCAGGGAGCCTGTCGGGCTTATACACTATTTGAAAGAGATTGCTTTCTGGGGGGTCAACCTGGGAGTGATTGTTTTCTTCCTCTTTATCCTTGGCCATCTGTATCTTCCGCAGATGGCCATTGCCACCACTCTTTTTTTCTTGGTTCTTCTTGTTTTTCTCCTGTACCGGCATCTTGGCATCAGGAGCCAGCAGAAAAGCTTTCTCACCTCAGGGATTCTTTTTCTTCTGATTACGGCTGTTTCCGGAACGCTCTATATCTTTATGAAGTATTCGGGAAACTGGAGCCCGGAACAGCTGCAACCTCTGTTGCGTCTTCACGCCTTCACTGCACTTTACGGCTGGAATCTGAGTGGGTTGACAGTGATATGCCGCCAGGGTGATTTTCCTATTCAGCTCCATTCCACCAAAGTGATAGTGCTGCACTGG
Organism: Pseudomonadota bacterium; assembly: GCA_018820855.1. Taxonomy (GTDB): domain Bacteria; phylum Desulfobacterota; class Desulfobulbia; order Desulfobulbales; family Desulfocapsaceae; genus Desulfocapsa. Next base: position 28,986 of record JAHJNL010000010.1, read on the forward strand.
ATTACCGTGCTTATTCTCTGTCCCCTGGGCTATTTTTTTCTACCCTTTGCTGTGGTCGCTGTTGTGGCCTATCTGGTGCTCCTGGGGAAATTACTGTTTTCAGAATCCGTACCTGTGTGAATCTGCCGCTTAGGAGAAAGCATCAGATTCATAACGGTCACGGCCCCTCGCTTTTGCCAGGTACAGGGCCTTATCCACACGATCAAACAGATTTCTTTCCTCTTCTTCCTGCTTGTGCTGGGTAACTCCGATACTCACTGTTACGTCAATACTGTTTTTGTCCTGGCAGAATTGGTGGTCGCGGATTGTCTGGCAGATAGAGTCGGCAACGCGGCAGCCTTGTTCCAGAGTACACTTTTTGAGGAGAAGGAGAAACTCTTCGCCGCCCCAGCGACAGAAGAGGTCTTCCTTGCGGATGGTTTTCGCTATCATTTCTGCCACCTCCTGCAGAACAGCATCCCCGACCAGATGGCCATGTGTGTCATTTACCCGTTTGAAATGGTCGATGTCGATACTGAGAAGGGTGAAGGGAAGATACTGGCGATTCTGCTCTTTCACATGCTGATGGAAAAACATCTCAAAGGCCTGCCGGTTGTGAATTCCTGTCAGCTTGTCGATGGTGGCCATGAGTTCAAGCCGTTTCTGATATCCTGAAACCAGCCAGTTGGTCAGAAAAAGGACCAGGATGGCAATAGCCAGAGAGATACCAATATTAAAGAGAAAGGTGTTTGTGACGGCAGCAATGGCCTCGCCCTCGGTTTCTTCTACAAACAGGTACCAGTTGAATTCGGGGATGTAGCGACTGTGGAGGTAGACTGTAGCACGGTTACGCTGGTAATGGTGACGAGTTGAGAGCTCCTGTTTTGTCAGGATTTGTTTGAGGATGACCTCGGAATCAGGAATTTCAAAGACTGATTTTTCAGGAAAGCGGCTGTTCGCGCTTTTAACCGTGATTTCCCCCTGCGGGTTGACGAGATAAATCCGGCGATGATAGCGTTCCTGATAGCTCTGCATCAGCTCTTTTACGTGATTGATGGCAAGTCCCACCCCGGCCACCCCAATGAAATTGTTCTTGTAGTCAAATACCTTATAATTAATAAAAATAGTAAGGGTGTCTTTGTTGGCAAGATCCACATCCACGTTAGTCTCATAGTCGTCTTGCAGCTGCCGGACTCGGAAATACCAGACATCACGGGGCTCCTGTTCATTGATTTGTTTCAGAATCCCTTGCGGATGGTAATAGTTTCTGGTTTTGTCTGAGACAAAGAAACTGCTGAAGGTATTGTATTTTTCTTTAATTTCTTTCAGATATCTACTGATCTGCACTGTCTCCGTTTCTCCGGCCAGAACCCAGTCCCGCAGAAAGGTATCATTGGCCATGAGAGAGGAGATGAAAATCGGCTGCAAGAGGTCCCGCTGAATCTCGGAGTAGATATTGTCACTGGTGAGAGGCAGATCACTGTGGGTAATCTGTTTCTGGAGGAGATTTTTTGAGACACTGTAGCTGAAAAAACTGGTGGCCAGAAAACCGAGGGTGATGATGAGAGTGAAGAAAAACATGACCTGTTTCTTACTGGTCAAAAATCCTTCCATGGCGGGGGGAGATGACAAGGAATTATTCATAATGTGTATTGAACAGGTTGCGGATAAAAGATCTTTAATGACGAGTCAATGGTAAAGGCAATCCGGAAAATCTGCCAACTATATCCGTGCCTGACTCAAAAGTGTACCTTTTTGCGCTGGGTCTTGAGTTTTCCCTGATGCTTTTTTGTTTCCAGCCGTTTTTTTCGGGCGGATCTGCCGGGACGAGTCGGACGCCGGTTTTTTTGTTGCTGCAGTGTTTGAATAATCAGCTCTTTCAGGCGGAGCAGGGCATCTTCCCGGTTTTTTTCCTGACTTCGATGCTGCTGGGCCTTGATAACAAGAACACCTTCTTTGGTCAGCCTCTGATCATGCAGGGCCAGGAGGCGTATCTTGACTGTTTCCGGCAGGGAGGAGGCGTGGATGTCAAAACGGAGATGTACTGCAGAGGCTACCTTGTTGACATTCTGTCCGCCTGCCCCCTGAGAACGGATAAAATTGAGCTCGATTTCCTGCTGAGGAATACTTAAATTGTTAGATATGTGCAGCATGATGTTTTATTCTTTCGGATGAAGAGGGTTGGCTTGTATTGATTGCAACTACGCAGGTGGTTAGGCTAAGGGATGACGGGATAATATCCAGGTATTCCACCTGAAAAGTGTTATCTTTTGTTCAGCCTCTTTACTCGGACAGTTTACCTAATATTTTAGCTTTTTGTCATAAAAAAACAAAAAATTACTTATAAGGCACTAAAATGAAAACTAATATTGCTCTTATCGGCATGGCTGGTGCAGGAAAAAGCAGTGTCGGCTCTGAACTTGCCAGCCTTCTCGGTCTCGCATTTGTTGATGTGGACATCTTGATTGAAGAGGATCAAGGTCTGCCACTGCAAGAAGTACTTAAGGCCTCAGGCTTACAAGGGTTTCGTGTTCTTGAAGAAAAGATACTCCTCTCTTTGAATCGCCAAAATCATGTCATTGCCACTGGTGGCAGTGCTATCTACAGTGACGCGGGGATGAAACACCTGAAAAAAACAGCTTACCTTGTTCTCCTCGATGTGGCTTTGCCGGTCCTGGAACAGCGGGTAGGGGACTTTGCTGAGCGCGGTTTGGTGAAAGAGGGAAGTCAGAGCTTTGCTCAACTGTTTGCTGAAAGACAACCTCTGTACAGAAACCATGCCGATCTGATTGTTCCTTGCACCGACCGTTCAGTCGCTGATGTCTGCAGATTTATTCAAGACTGGTGGCAACAGGGACATTGTACTCCATAACTTATATCATCCTTTACCTGCAGGGGCAAGCGGCGTAGAGAGTTAATGCAACGAAACAGATATAAGAAACTTATAACAAGGAGAAGGAAGATGGTAAGTGCAGGTTATCCTTTGAGGACTTCCGCATTGAGATGGAGGATTGGGAGGCAGTTCTTTTTTCTGACAGCTTTTCTGGTATTGTTGAGCTCTTCACTCTATGCCCAGGATTTTTCCTGGCCCGCTGAACTGTCCACAGATAAGGGGAAAATTACCCTTTACCAGCCGCAGCTCGACTCTTTTGAAAAGAACATCCTGGAAGGGAGAATGGCCCTGTCTTTTACGGAACCAAACAAAGGACCGCTTTTTGGGGCATTATGGTTCAGGGCCACCCTGGATACCGACCTGGATTCTCGAACAGCCACCCTGAACAAGCTTGTGATACCTGAAGTGAAGTTTCCCGATATGGAAGATTCGGCCTCCATTCAGGAAATTAAAGATCATATCATCCGGGAAGTGCAAAGGATCAATCCTGTCATCGCTATTGATAATATCGTGGCGGAATTGAGTAATACTATGAACTCCGGTGGAGAGGTTGTGCAATTGAATAACGCGCCTCCGGACATCTATTTTCGTGACAAACCAACACTCTTGGTAACCATTGACGGAGAACCCAGGTGGATGGCGGTGGACGATACCAAATTGGAAGCGGTTCGCAATACTCCGTTTTTTATTGTCAGAGAAAAAAACAGTTCGTCTTATTACCTGAATGGCGGAGGCTTTTGGTATATCAGTGATACAATCAGCAAGGGGTGGAAGGTTACCGGGCAGGTTCCTGAATCAATCAGACAGTTTGCAGAGAAAAACATGTCCCGGGAGGTGGAAATACCTGAGACAGTGGGCCAGGCACCTGCTCTGCTGGTGGTGACCAGACCTTCGGAACTGATTGTTGTCAACGGCAAAGAAGAATATACACCGGTCAGGGAGACCCAGCTCCTCTTTGTTAAAAACACAGAGAGTGATCTGCTTCTCTATATTCCCAGCCAGACCCACTATCTTCTCCTGGCTGGTCGTTGGTATGCGTCCAGATCTCTGCTGGATAACGACTGGAAATTTGTTGAACCGGATGAGCTGCCAGCGGATTTCGCCAAGATTCCTAAAGAAAGCGACATTGCCAATGTCCGGATGTCTGTACCTGGAACTCCGGAGGCAAAGGATGCTCTTCTCTCTCAGGCCATACCTCAGACTGCGGCAGTGGATCGGAAGACAGCAACTGTTGAGGTGAGGTATGACGGAAAACCGGTTTTCAATGAGGTTCCAGGAACCGCAGTTTCATATGCGCTGAATACCAGTCAGTCTGTATTGAAGATTAAGGGTGTTTATTATGCCGTGGTGGATGGGGTCTGGTACATAGCTGTCACGGCTGATGGCCCTTGGCAGGTCGCCACGCAAAGACCGGTGGAGATTGATGTTCTCCCCCCTGATTCACCTGTCTATAATGTAAGGTATGTCTATATTTATGATTACACACCGGATATTGTTTATGTGGGCTATCTGCCTGGTTATACATACAGTTACGTTTATTCCGGAGTGGTGGTATACGGCAGCGGATTTTATTACACCCCCTGGTATGAGCACTATTATTACCCTCGGCCTGTGACCTGGGGGTTTGGCGTACATTATAATTCTTACACCGGCTGGGGATTCAGCGTCGGGTATTCCTACGGTTGGATGAATTGGGGATATCACCCCTATCCAAGGTATTGGGGGCCCAGGGGCTATTATCCGGGATTCAGGATGGGAGCAGCCTACGGCGCGGGGTATCACAGAGGGTACCATCAAGGGATAAGGGATGGGTCTCGTGAAAGATATAGATACCAGAATCATTATAATAATATCTATCGCAAGGGGAACCGACCGGGCGTTAAAACACGGCAGGTGAATAATCAGACCAATATAAATATCAACAACAATCAGATCAGATCCAATAACCGTTATACTGACAGAAACGGTAATGTCTATCGTAAAGACGGAACGAACTGGTTTCGTGAGAACAATCAGGCCATGCGCCAGAGTGGTAATCTCTCAGGTGGAAAGGTGTCAGGAGAGCGGGGCCGGAATGTACAGAAGAATCCGGACCACAAAAACGACATGGTTAGGAAACGGCCTTCCACTAATAACATCCAGCAGCTGCAAGGGAGTGATCGTGCCCGTACTCAAGGCAATAAATCCCACCAGAATTATCAGCGTAGTCGACCTCCTTCTTCAGGCAGGCCAATGAAGGGCGGTGGCGGACATCGTTGAGAGGCAAATAAAAAAAACCGGCGGAGATCTGTGAATCTGCTCTCCGCCGGTTTTTCCTGCCTTAATTGCAAGGAGGTGGCTTTTTAGCCTTGTGGGTTGATGGCTATGGTTTCCTCCACCATATCGATAATGGGAACGGCAGGAACTTCTTTGATGCCGTAGATTGCTTCAAGATGCATGTCGTCGGGCACGTGGCTGAGAAGTTTTTCCGCAACTTTTTGAGTGGCCTGACGGAAACGGAGTTTGACTGTGAGGGTCAGAGGGCTGTTGTCAGAAGTATTGATCCCGTAATAGACTTCGCGAAACCCTTTCGGGGGGATTGTGTCATGTCTGGAGAAGGAGACGATTTCCCAGGGATTAAGGGCAAAGTGCATGTTGTCTCCCATGCCGTCCGAGTTGAAAAGACGGGTGTTTTCAGGGAGTTTTCCGTCGGCGTCCAGGTGGCCGCTGCTCATGACCACCTTACCGGCGGCATCGACGGCTGTAACTTCCAGCCACATCTGCCTGATATTGGTGAGTGAGGTGGGAAGATTGTGACCTGCCCGTTTATTGTTGACCCGGATTTTGATTTCATGCAGCTTGCCCTGTTCGTAGATAGGGGTAATGTCAAGTTCGGCCGCAGCCTGCAGGCGGGCAACTGCCATCTCATACTTCTGCTGCACATTGGCAGCAAGTTCTTCATCTCCTCTCTTTTTGGCCGCCAGTCCTGTCAGATGATAGACGAGGAAGTTGGCACCATTGAAGTAGTGGCGGTATTCCTCTCGTGTGGGGCGCTGCAGCTTATCGGCAGAGCGCTTGAAAGTTTCCAGCTCCACCATATGACAGTCCTGGCAACTGATGCCTTTGACTGCGTAGGTGCTGTTTTTCCATTCGCTGTAGGTGGCCTCCAGAGGTGTATGGGTCTCGTAGTGGGTGACCTGATGACAGGAGGCACAGAGCTCGGCCTGCAAATGAAGGGGAGATTCCACACATTCATGAAACCCTTCTCCACAGTCTTCCTGCGGGGGAAAAGGGCCGTATTTTGTCAGAACAGCCTCTCCGTTGACCTCCTTACCGGGAGAGAGTATGAAGGAGCCGTTTTCCGGCTGATGGGTGGGCGTCTGCCAGTGGGTGTGGCCTTTGATGGAGTGACAGACATCACAGGAGACTCCGGCCATGGCCATGGGACTGAGATCTTTCAGGCCGGCACCTTTAACTTCTCCGGTTACCACAGCCACAGCCGTGTGGCACCCTTCACATTGCCTGGCAATATCGTGGCCCACTGCCTCAATGGCCAGATTCAGTTCACCCTGGTAAACGGGATCCTGAAAGGCCATGGCATGCATGGAGCCTCGCCATTCCTCGTATTTTTCGGGATGACATTCCGCACAGGTGGTGGGTTCGGTAAATTCTGCCGAGCTCTTTTCCCATTGCATAAGAGAAGGGGCATAGGGATACTGTTCTTTGTCAACCTGCTCAGCTGATGTGGTGGATAGTATTGCAAAGGATGCCAAAAGCGCACTGCTGCCAACTAAGAGTCTTCTTGTCGTCTTGTGCATGTATTTTTCTCCTGTGGAAAGAGTGGACTGGTTGTCTGTAGTCAGTCTATGGTGACAGCAGACAGCTGGAAAAGATAAGTTTGTCTTTTTCGTGAGAGCAAATTTTGCTGGAGAGTTGTTGAGTTAGCTATCTGAATTTGTATGGTGTACGCCGTTAGTAATTTTGCCTATTTGCAGTTTTCTGTCAAGAGGATAGGGAACATATGCAAAAAAAGTCACAGGTGCGAAGGCGATGGCTTTTGCAGTATTTCAGATCCGGCTACCAATTTCAGGAGAGATGTGCTACAGTGCTTCCCTCGTAAAGAATGTCCTATGCTTAAAAAAATCATGAAGAATAGAGGATGTAGAGATGACACAGGCAAAAAAAGGTGACAAGGTTCAGGTACATTATAAGGGAACACTTGCGGATGGCTCGGTATTTGATTCTTCCGAAGGCAGGCCACCGCTGGATGTGACTCTGGGCGCCGGCCAGGTGATTCCTGGTTTTGACGAGGCCCTCACAGGTATGAAGGTGGGTGAAAAGAAGACAGTGCTCATTCCTGTGGACAAAGCCTATGGTCCCCATAATGAGGACATGGTGATGCAGTTGCCGGCGAATCAGATTCCACCCGATCTGAATCCGGAGATCGGACAGAGGCTGCAGGTTGGTGGTACAGGCGGCGAGGTTATGGTCGTGGAAGTGGTTGACCTGAATGACGAGTTTATTGTCTTAGATGCCAATGCCCCCCTTGCCGGGAAAGATCTGATCTTTGATCTGGAGATGGTAGCTATTGCCTGATAGCTGTTATTGTTGCCCTTGCCCCTCTTCAGGAGCGGCAAGGGCGGCAGAGCGTCCAGCCAGCCAGCCGGTTGAAAAGGCTGCCTGGAGGTTGTAGCCTCCGGTATCACCGTTTAGATCCAGGATTTCTCCGGCCAGATACAGGCCAGGAAGAATTTTTGACTCCATGGTTCTGGGGTCTACTTCTTTGAGATGTATCCCTCCGGCAGTAACGATGGCTTCGGTAAAGGGACGGTGGCTGCTAACCTCCATGCGCAAATCTTTGAGCCAGTGCAGCAGCTTTTTTCTCTCTTTTTTTGAGACCTGAGCAACCAGTTGTTTTGCCGGGATACCGGTTTGCTCAAGGCACAGGGGAATCAGCTGGGCGGGCAGCAGGCCGCGCAGAACCTGATCAAAGGGTTCCTCCCGCCGCTTTTCAAAGTCCCGAATCAATCGCGCGTCCAACTTTTGCTCATCCAGTGCCGGTTTGAGGTCCAGCGCCAGAACCACCTGTTCTCCCTTCCGCAGCCCATCCACCACTGCCCCGCTCAGCGTCAGAATAACCGGTCCGCTTACTCCTGTTTTAATAAAATGCATCTCGCCAAAGAGTTGTTGGCTACGTTTTCCATTGATTAAAAGGCGTACCTCCACGTTTTTCAGCTCAAGTCCGACAAGCTCCGGACGAATTCCCCCTGTAATTTCCAGGGGAACCAGGGCCGGGCGGATGGGAATGATGCTGTGTCCGGCCGATTCTGCAAGTCTGTAACCGTCACCAGTGGAGCCGGTGGCAGGATAGGAGGCGCCGCCAGTGGATAGTATGACTGCATCACAGCTGATTTTTCCTGTGGATGTGAGTACACCTTGCAGCTGGTTGCCGCTTATGAGGAGACTTTGTACAGGACTGTCGATACGTATTTCCACCTTCAGTTGGCCTAGCCAGTGAAGGAAGGTCTTCAGGAGGTCCGGGGCCTTACCGCTTGCAGGAAAGTATCTGCCGCCCCGTTCAAGGACGACTTCCAATCCGTTTCCTTGTAAAAAATCGATCAGTTCAGGGGCAAAGAAGCGGGAAAAAGCCTGGCGTAAAAAGCGGCCGTTTTTCCCAAAGCGATTGATGAAATCAGCAGTCGCAGCATTGTTTGTAATATTGCAGCGCCCTTTGCCGCTGATACAGATCTTGCGTCCCGGCCGTTTCATCTTTTCCAGGAGAATGACACGGGCACCACATTGGGCGGCCTGACCCGCGGCCATGAGGCCAGCTGCTCCCCCGCCGACAACCACTATAGTTTTTTGTTTCATGAGGTTATGTCCTTAGGGCGTTCGTCTTCATTGGCAAAGAAGGAAGCATACTTGGAAGTCAAAAAAGGCGGGGCCTCTTCAAGAATGGGACGGATCAACGGAAGTTGTTGATTCATCAGCCTGTGTTCATTCATCGTGATTGTATCAAACTATGTCTTGTTTTACCCGTAGAAAGAGTTTCTTGCTGACCGCTTCAGTCGTTTCGAGGTTGTCTGCAGGGATTGGTTCATTGGAGACCATGTTTTCTTCAGGACGCTTGTTTTAGATACTGACCTTTGCTGTCAGCTGGTCAGCGTACAATGAGATATATGTCATGTATTATTGAGTGATGGCCTGCTTGACATGGATTTTTCGTTTATTCTGGCAATGTGTTGGTTTTTAACTTTTTTCCCCCACAGTCAGTCGTGTTGCTGATGTCGAGGTTTTTGTGATTTTGAGAAAAGTATTGACTCTCAATCTCCTTTACTATAGTCCAAATTGATAACTGGGTCTAACTAATGGGGATATAATGGGGCATAGCAACAGTGGGATGGCAACAAAAATGAGAGGGTGCGCTTTTACAGGACCGGCAACGATGCTGATAACAGGTATCTCTCGTTGTCCCGGATATTCTTTGGTTTCCTGTTGTTTGGATGGAGGAGGCGTGAGACTTGTCACCCTGAAGTTGCACAAGGTTGAAAAGCAGTCTTGTCTTATGGAGGTGTTATGAATCGATCATTGGCTGCTTTTTGCATCTTTCTGTTCGGGCTCATTTCTCTGCAACCTGTTTCTCCCTGTCATGCCTACAATGTACGTGAGAATTTAAGTATTAACGGTTTTTTGTCCTTTGGATACATTAAAAGCCGCCACAATAATTTTCTGGGAAATTCATTAGATGGTTCCTTTCAGCTGAATGAATTCGCCCTGACGACGAACTATATTGCCAATGATACTCTGCGCTTTGGCTTTCAGCTTCTTTCCCGTGATGTAGGACCGGAAGGAAATAATGATATTCTGATTGACTGGGCGGTGGTCGATTATCGCTGGCAGGATTGGCTTGGCCTGCGTCTTGGCAAGGTTAAGCTTCCCATCGGGTTATATAATCAGGGCCGGGATATAGATTTTTTGAGGCCAATGGCCTTTCTGCCGCAAAGTATCTATGACGAAAATAAACGAACTCTCGTTGTTGCAGCTCTAGGCGGCAGCATATACGGAAATCTTTCTTTTGGCGGCAGCGGTGATCTTGACTATCAGGCTTACTATGGAAGGGTGGATTTCCGTGAAGATTCAGGACAGGCACGCGGAATGGAACAACTTCTGGGTAGGACCGCCCTGCAGAGGGGTCTGGGGGAAGTGTCTGATTTTGAGGCTGACAACAGATATGTGTATGGAGGGTCACTGGTGTATGCTCCCCCGTTTGACGGGCTGCGTCTGGGGGTATCCTATTTTACCGGCCAAACTGATTTTGATTTTCATGTTGGTGCAAAAGAAGGTTCTGCCAGGGGTACCAACAAAGATTTTGTTGTTTTGTCCATGGAATATTTCCTCCCCGAGTGGAAAATTTCTGCAGAGTACTCTGAGTTTACCGGTGATCGTGAGATCTTAGGAACAGATATTCATGACGGTCGTTCCCAGGGTGCCTATGTTCAACTGTGCTGCCATATCTTTGAACCGGTTGTATTGTCTGCACTGTACGATGTTTTTTATGCCGATAAAGATGATCATGATGGCAGTAATTTTGTTGCTGATGGGCAACCTGATTTCCTTGGCTGGCGTAAGGACTTTGGCGTCGGTGTCCGTTGGAATATCAGCGATCAGTGGATTGTCAAGGCAGAACATCACTGGTTAAATGGGGCCGCGCTTCAACTCCCTATATTTAATCCACAAGGTGTTGATGAGGACTGGAGTTATTTTGTCCTGAAAACCTCATTTAACTTTTAGGAGCGGGATAATGAAACTGGCAAAGAGTTTTATTGTTTTTTTCCTTCTCCTTTTGCCTGTAAGGATGGAAGCCGCTGATTTTGTGTTAGTGGTAAATAAAAAAAATCCGCTTGAGTCCATGGACAGATCTGACGTAAAAAAAATCTTTCTGGGGAAGAAAACCTTTTGGCCTGATGGTCAGGGAATCGATGTGGTGTTGCTGGCCGAAGGTGAGGTGCATCAGATCTTTGCTTATGATATTTTGAACAAATCACCACGTCAGCTTACATTGTACTGGAAGCAGGAGCTTTTTTCCGGAACAGGTGTTCCCCCCAAACAACTTCCGGATAATAAGTCTGTTAAAGCAGCAGTTGCCTCAAATCCACAGGCAATTGGTTATGTGGATATTCTTCAGTTTGATGAGTCTGTCAAAAAAATCAAGTTAGATTGAAAAAGTGAGGATTCTGTGCGGTTAATCAACACAATACGCAAGAAAGTCTGGTTCTGCGTTAATGTGGCTTTTCTCGGCTTTATCGTGGCAACGGGTTTTGCTCTTTATTCAAACTATCAACAACAAATCCACCTTACTCATATCCGCGACTTTGATTTTCACTTGGCAATGCGCAGCAATGAATTATTGAATCTGTTTGTCATACAAAAAAATTATTACAAGGAGAGTTTTTTATTCGGTTCCTCGGATTCGGCAAGTCGAGGAAATGCGCTCTGTGAAAAAATAAGGACAGATATTGAAGCAATCATAAAAATCAAACGTAGTCTTCACCGTCTTCCTGTTGACAGGGTCGAGAGTCTGGGGCTGTTGCAAAAGAAGTATCATGAATATGTTGAACAGGCTACAGAGCTTTACCCTCTGCTTGCTCAGGGCAATGATCCTGAGGATTACATTGAGGCACTTCAGTTGCTGGCTGCAGCGCAGACTGAAATTCAGAATGATCTTGAATACTTCTCTGGATTCTATCGGCAACATTTTAGCAACAACGTAACGACCTTGATGAGAATGACCAATAGGAACAGTGCGGTCCTTGCTGTTTTTTTTGTGCTATTGCTTGTCACCATGTCGCTGGTGGTGAACTGGGCTGCAAAACGAACCCTGATTACTCCGCTGACTCACATTAAGGAGGCGGTGCGGGCATTTGGGCGTGGGCAGCGCAGCTTTCCAGCCCTTGAGGACATGAATGACAAAGATGACATCGGTGAACTGGGAGTGGCTATCAGAACCATGACAAAAGACCTGGTAAACAGTACGGTCTCTAAGGCTTATGTCGACAGTGTTTTTCATAATATGAATGATAGCCTTATTGTAACCTCCAATAACTTTCTCATTTGCAGTGTTAACCGGGCTACTTTGGATCTGCTCGGATATAAAGATGATGAGCTGATTGGCCATCATGTTAATAAGGTTCTCAGTGAGTTTTTCTGTGGGGGAGCAGAAAGTGAGGGCGATGACATTGATGCAGAACTGGCTTTTCAATTATGCAGCAATGCTGAAAAAATATTTCTTACCAGAGATGGATATGAAATCCCGATGTTGTTGTCTGTGTCCCTGCTCAATGACGGCGAAAATGCTGCTCAGGGCTTGGTCTATGTTGCTAAAGATATAACTGAACGTAAAAAAGCCGAACAGAAGCTTGAGCAGATGGCTCTCTACGATTTTCTTACCGGCCTGCCCAATCGCATGACTTTTAATGATCGGCTGGAACAGACCTTGAAACAGGCGCATCGCAAAGGGCAGCAGGCGGGATTGATGTTTCTTGATCTTGATCGATTCAAGGAGATTAATGACACCATGGGGCACGACTCTGGTGATGCTCTTCTGCAAAATGTAGCCAAATGGCTCAGTAGCTGTGTGCGCGAGAGTGACACGGTGGCGCGTCTCGGCGGGGACGAGTTTGCCGTGATACTTGCCAATCTCTATGAGCCTCAGGATGTGGTTAATACGGCAGAACGTATACTTGCAGCATTTGTCGAGCCGGTAATATATGAGGGGAAAGAAATTTTTTCATCTCTCAGCATAGGCATAGCTCTCTATCCTTTGGATGCCCGGAATAGCGTGGATCTGCTCAAGAATGCAGATATGGCCATGTACCAAGCTAAGCAAAATGGCGGCAACAACTACAGTTTCTTTTCCGGAAAAATCAACCCAAGGCTTACTGGCAGCAGTAACTCTCCGTCAGAACTGAGTGAAGTGGTCAAAATGTAACCTTCTCAGCGCCAGTGACCAGGGTGTTAAACTCGCTGTGCCAGTTCGCTCCTCCCATCCTTTCAGCAAGAAGAACCGTCATGTGTTGCGCTTGTATGTTCAGGTCCCTGTTACGGCCAAGACCTGAGAGGCAGGACGGGCAGTTTGTTGCCAGGATTGTCGCATTGGTATCCAGTTGGGCCTTTTCGATCGATTCTCGTTTCCGTTCAAGCATGGCATAGGAGATATCCGGCCGGGAGATGGCCAGTGTCCCCGCCTCGGAACAGCAATTGGGCACTTTTTTTACCTCCCCATAGAACCGCCGCAGCAGGTTTACCCCTTCGCCGTCAAAAGAATCATGACAGGGGGTATGATAGAGTACCGTCTCATCTTTTTTGATGCTGTTGTACTGCCACCCTGTATGTTCCAGCACGAACTGGGCAACATCTTCGATCTCACATTCAAAAATCTCTCCACACCCCATCTCATGCAGTGCTTCCCTGCATGTGCCGCAACTGATCAAAAAGGCATCGAATAGCAGATGACCGAGCATGTCCCGGATCTGGGTCAGAATGATTGTATCCCGCAGTGAGATTTCTCCGGCCATTTTCTTCTTTGCGTTGACCTTGGCTGGAAAACCGCAACAGAGGAAAGGCGGAGGCAGGATGACCCTGACGCTGTTTTTCAGCAGCAGGTAGATCGCCGCCATGGAGATGTCTGCGTATAACCGTTCCGAACCGCAACCCGGAAAATAGAAGACGGTCTTCTTCACCTTTCCTGCGGGCATGATCAGTAATGCTTCATTTTCCGAACAAGGGGGAAGCAAGGAAAAAAGCGTTGTCCCGGATGGCGGCATCATTGGGGACTTCAGCATGTTCAGGGGCCGCCACTCGTTACCGGTGATGGCGGGAGGGGCCTTTTTAAAGGCCTTGACGCCAAGGCGCTGCAGCGAACTTCCCCATTCCACAACACCTTTCCGGAATACCCTGTTAAGAGTTTTATTTCTGTTCTGCAGATACATGAGTGAGAGTTTTGTCGCAGGTGCCGTATGCTTGTAGCCAAGATCACTGAGGATTTCCCGTTCAAGGATGGACACCTCTGCTGTGTCGATGTCTACAGGGCAGGGAGCAAGGCATTTTCCACACATGGTGCAGTGGTCGGCGATCTCCTCGAGATTTTTAAGCTGATTGAAGCGCGGCAGGTGCGAGCGCTGCATATCATAGAGCAGGGCCTCTATCAGCGACCCGATGACCATGTTTTTGTTTCTGGGATGAAAGAAAATATTGCTTCCGGGATAGTAGACGCAGCAGTCCGGCATGCATTTCCCACAGCGGACACACCGGGAAATCATCGATGACAGCTTGGCCAGGGAACCATACTGTAATATCTTGGCTTCCAGTTCCAGGAGGTTAAAGGATGGAGTGAAAACTTTTTCAATAATAAAAGGATCGCTGAGCATCCCTGGATTCATGAGATTGCCGGGATCCACCTCTTTCCTGTAGGTTTTCAGTTCCTCAAAGCGTTTTTCTTCAAGAAACTTCATTTTGGTGATACCTATACCGTGCTCCCCGCTGACTACGCCACCGAGTTCTACAGCCTTGGTCATCACATCCTCGGCGGTCCTGTCAGCCCGTTTCATCATCTCCCGGTCGTTGGAGAATACGGGGATATTGACATGGTTGTTGCCGTCTCCCGCATGCATATGGGTGGCAATGACAATCCGTTTCGAGCGGACATCCGTATAAATTTTTTCTATGAGGGTACTGACTTTCTGATAGCCACTGAACAGCTCCAGTAAATCCGTCATCAACTTTTTGATATGGGCGTCGTGGCGAACCGACTCTGTGCTGCGCAGCATGAGTTTTTCCAGAGTCTCCTGACACATTTCCTTGGCCTTTGGTATTTTGGCCTCGAGCCAGTCCGGATCCGAAATGGGTTCGGCTGTTTCCAGGTATGTCATGATCGCCTGGATGCACTGTTGTTTGTTGTAGAGATCTTCCTCGATATTGTGTCCATCCACAAAGCGGCTGAACTCGGCAAGGGCCGGCAGGGGGAGAACAATATCTTCGTTGAGTTTAAAGGCATTGGTTCGAGCGGATATAGCCCCCAGGCGCTTCCGGTCTCTCCAGAAACGTTCTGCTTCGTCGGCATCCTGGGCAGTGAAAAGTTCGGTGTTTGTGTAGGGTTGCAGGAGCGTTTTGAGACGATGTTTACCCCGCAGTACCTGTTCCGAGGTGTGCCCCACCATGTCGATGAGGAGAACTGCCTTGGGATGTGCGCTTCGTGCTGCCTTGAATTTGTACTTGATTGCCCGGATGTACTCTTCGTCAAAATGCTCAAGGGCCATCAGAGCTTCCTCACCCTGATTAACAAATTCTCTGGAGATTTCGACGATGACCTTGCTGGCTTCGTCCATATCATCACCATAAAATTCAAGGCAAAAGGTGATTTTTTTCTCAAAGGAGCGATAGAGGACAAATTCACCGGAGGTGATGATGCCGTCGGTACCCTCTTTTTGAAAGCCGGGAAGTCCCTTCAATGCCTTATTGGTGATGTCTTTCCATAACCCTTTCTTGCGGAGGTCTGTCCCCGTCAGTCTGATGTCTTTCAGGACGTCTTTCTTCGAATTGATGACCTGAAAATGGAGCAAATCGTCGGGGAGGATCTTGCGCATCGGATGGTTGACCCGCTGTACGGTAAGGAGATCCTGGCCGGGCATAGCAATGGAATAGGAGAGGATGTTGTCAATGGCTGTGCCCCAGAGTACGGCGGTCTTGCCTCCGGCGTTTTCAGCAATATTGCCGCCGATGGTCGAAGCCCAGGCGCTGGTCGGATCGGTGGCAAAGACAAGACCATCCTGGGCAGCGTGGCCCATGGCATCTGAGGTGACAACGCCCGCCTCAACTTTTAAGGTCGGTACTTTGCTGCCGGTTCCAAGATGAGGGAAGTCCTGGTGTTCAATAGGGTGAATCCTGGTCAGCCTTTCGGTATTGATGATGACACAGTTTTTTGTGACCGGAACGCTCCCTCCGGTTAAGCCGGTTCCTCCTCCACGGGGGATGATTTTTAAACCGAGTTCGGCAACGGCTGCCATCAATGGCGGCACCTGTTCTTCGGTGCCTGGCCGCAAGACGGCCAGAGGCAGGAAGAGGCGCCAGTCAGTGGCATCTGTTGCGTGGCTGATCAGGGTGAAGGGATCGAACCTGACATTTTCTTTACCAATGATTGCACCAAGTTTTTTCAGTAACTGGGTACGCGTGGCTGATATCTTGGCAATCTCGTCTTTTAATTCGTCGAGACGAACCCGGCAGAGGTTGACAAGGCGCAGCACTTTGGTGCTGCCCTCTGTTCCAACCCGGATGATTTTCCCAGCCTTTTCGATGATGGAAAGATCCTCTTCGGCGGTTGAAAAAAAATGTTTCCGTCTGGATGAGGAATCGATGAGTTCCTGGTACAGAAATGGGTTGCGTCTGAGGATAAAGAGATCACCCATAAAACGCATGACCAGTCGTGCCGATCTGCCGGAGATCCTCTGGCTCCTGAGTTCCTCCATGTCCTCCCAGACTTCCGGGCCAAAAAGCAGATTAATAATCAGTCTGTCATCTGCAGAGGTGAAATTATAGGGAATCTCGCGATAATTTTTTGTGTTCATTCTCTAAGTATATATTTAGCTAAAGGTTTAATATTGGCTTGTTGTGTAGCTATAGGATGGAAAGGGGATGACAGCAGAAGTCAAGTTTTGAGAGTCAGTGATTTTTTATGCCCTAGTTCTCCAGCGGCCATGATAGCACTCAACCCACATTAAAAACAGTTTTTTTCACAAGACCTTCCGGCATTCACCAAGGTATTCTGCATATTATTGTCGGGAGGAGATAGTGCCACTTCTCCAGCCAGCTTCTCTTGCCTTTGTGGAATTCGAAAGGGCAGTCTGTCTGAGTCGCAACAACTCGTATAGCAATAAAGAGACCAGAGTTACGTTTTACCGAAATCTGGAGCTCAAGATTCAGAGATTGCCACTATTGATCAGGTTTAGAAGTCTATAAGGTTGCCGTGAGGAAAAACGCAATTCAGGCAGTAGAGGATCATGGCTCCAACAGGTTCATGGGCCGCCTGCCAACCGTAACAGAAAAAGCTTTCTAAAACGTTTTGCCTATGTTTGTCTTTTTGGGAACGAGGCCTTCACAAAAATATAAATGGTCCTGTCGGATACTATTTCCAAATCTTTTTTCCATCTTTCAGACACACCTTTCTCAAAGATACGGGTCATTGTGTCACACAACGCTGTTTTTTTCGGGTCATTTTGTCCGTCCTTCCTGTGCTGCCCATTCAGTATGCAGTTTGAGACAGCTGCCTCCTGTTGTTTAAGCTTCAACTTCGAGTTTCCTTCTATTCTGAAAGATCTTTAGTCCCATAAATGTCTCAGGGGTTCTGGCTAATCTGTAGATTTTATTCAACTATATTTCTGGCTTGTAATTTGCAAGATATCTCTGGTGAGTCATCGGCGCTTCGCGCTGCTATCTGACTGAATTGGTGTAATAAAACCGGTTGTTGAAGGTGTCTGGCCTGTGGGCTGGATTTTTATGGACTGGTTGTGCAGATGAACACAATAGAACACGGCTATACGAAGGTCTGCTCATCCCTAACTAATTTGAAAGGAAAAATAATGCCAAAATTTATTATTGAACGAGAAATTCCAGGCGCTGGTGATTTAACTGCAGCGGAGTTGCAGGCTATTTCCCAGAAATCCTGTCGAGTACTTGGCGAAATGGGAACGGAAATTCAGTGGGTTAATAGCTACGTTACTGACGAAAAAATATACTGCGTGTATATTGCACCTAACGAAAAAACAATACGAGAACATGCCAGCAAAGGCGAATTTCCAGCCGACAGTATCTGTAAGGTTAGGAAAATAATTGATCCAACGACAGCTGAATAAAGAAGAGGGCAGGAACCATACAAATTTGTATTGTCTCCTTCTTTATTGTTTCTGTAACGGCATTTTGCTGGAATGCAGTGTGCTTGAGGGAAGAGAGTAAATGAAATTGTATTTTTTATGGGAGCTGGTTTATCCGTGAAGAGGGCCTGGTGCTGTCCGCTTGTCTGTTTCGGCAGTGTGGGGGCTGGTCGCGGCTGAAGTTGCTCCTGTAGATAGAGTGAACCATTCGTTGTTTATTACATAAGGAGAGCAGAGATGGGCCTGGATTTTAACGCAGATGAAGTTTTTGAAATGGCAGAGCAGATTGAGCGTAACGGAGCCAAATATTATCGAGAGGCTGCCACTGCGGTGACCAACGAAGAGGACAAAAAGTTCCTCCTTGAACTGGCTGCCATGGAAGATGACCATGAAGTGACCTTTGCAGACCTGAGAGAAAAGCTGAGTTCCAATGAGAAAGAGGCCGTGACCTTCGATCCTGAGAACGAGGCCGCCCAATATCTTAAAGCGCTCGCCGATACCCGTGTTTTCTACAATAAGGCTATTGATCTCTCCTCCATGGAAGGTATCCTGACAGGTGCAATCGCTGCGGAAAAAGATTCCATCGTTTTTTATCTCGGTATGAAGGATATGGTTGGCGGCAGTCGTGGCAAGGATCGTATCAATGCCATCATCAAAGAAGAGATGAAGCACATCAGTCTTCTCTCCAATCGACTTCTTACCTCTGCAAAATAAGAGGCGGATTCCTTTCCATCACTAGGGAAAGCGATCCATATAAGAAAAGACCGACGAGACACCTGCTTCCTCTCTTTCCGTGGAGCAGGTGTCTTTTTGGGGTGATCGTATGGGAATGATACTATTTTTGTTTCGGGTGCTCAGGCCCGATCTGACAGTGTTGAGATCTGATTTGAATAAATACTGGCAGATGGTGTACTCTGGGTTTTCAGGAGGTCAGGTCTAATTATAAATATGGTTCAATGTGCAGCTTGTGTTGTGCTGGCTTGACTTTCATACCTTTCGGAACCTCCCAAAACGTCAAATCGGGACTTTGATCGTTAACATAATATGATGTTTTTTAGGGGGCTGGGAAAAGGTACCCGATTGCCTTTGGTTGCACTCTGTGCTTCCTCCAGGCTCCCCACAAAAGCAACGCCCTGAGGTTGTATGACAAAACAAGAGAATCAGGCCTGATAGCACTGCGTTACAATGCTCGATCGCTGTACATAGGGCTGTGAAGAGAAGAACCAATACTGAGTTTCCCAAACAGTATCAACAAGACTCGATACTCAGACAGGGCCGTAACAACGATGACGCACTATTCTCCCGGTATACGCACCAAACTGATAGCAATCTTCATTCTGATCAAAGTCCTGCCGTTGATCGCTCTGGCTTGGTTTGCCTGGGATGAAATTGCCAAGTTGACCAATGCCGTTGAAAAAAGAACTTCCCAGATAATCTCCAACACCCACGAGGTCGTCAGCGGTGTCTCGGAATTGTCCAAGCAGAACTCCATTCGTGCCTTAGATCTCAAATCCCGCGAAGCCATTGAAAGGCTTAGCACAGATACGGCTCGAGAAGTGGCAGCCTTCCTCTATGACCGAGACAGGGATATTTTGCTGGCATCAAGAATGCTGGCAAACGAATCGCAATACCGTCAATTTCTGGATTCACGGTTCCGGCCGGTTATTCTGCACCATCCATGGGTGATGGATGAAAAGGGTGAGCGCTGGATCCCCCAAACTGTCCCTGAAATAAACGATGAACCGATGGTCAAGGCTTGGGCAGAAGACAACAGAAACGAATTTCACTATCGTCCGCCGGATCGTGACAGCATAGTGGAAAATCGGCCGCTGTACATGGAAATGACCTTTGTCGATCTCTCAGGCAATGAGATTGTAAAAGTCGGTACATCAAAGCAGTTGCCCTCCATCCGGCAGAACGTGGCCGATCCGGCAAATACCTATTGTCGCTCAGAAACCTATTTCGAGGCGTTGAAGCAATTAAAGTCTGGAGAAATATTTGTTTCAGAAGTGATCGGCCCCTATGTCCAAGGCCATATGATCGGCACTTACAGCAGGGCGAAAGCGAATGAGAATGGCATTGATTTCGCTCCGGATCAATCCGGATATGCAGGCAAGGAAAATCCGGTAGGTAAACGTTTTCAGGGGCTGGTTCGTTGGGCTACGCCGGTTCTGGAAGATGACCGAATTGTTGGGTATGTGACCCTGGCACTTGATCATACCCATATCATGGAATTCACCGACCATATCGTTCCTACCTCCGAGCGTTACTCAGCCATCTCAGATGCCGGCAGTGGTAATTATGCTTTTATGTGGGATTACAAAGGGCGTAATATTTCGCATCCGCGGGACTATTTTATCGTGGGCTACGATGTCGCAACCGGAAAGCAGGCCGTGCCGTGGCTGGATGAGGAGATGTTTGGGCTGTTGCAGCAAAGCGGCATGTCCATGGATGCCTTTGAAGCTTCTGCTCCTCAATTCAAGGAGCAGAAGTTGGACAAGAGTCCGGCAGGGCCCTTGACTCAATCCGGGATGATTGGGCTTGATTGCCGCTATCTCAATTTCGCACCCCAGTGCACCGGGTGGTTCAATCTTACTCAAAACGGTGGTTCCGGTTCCTTTCTCATTTTCTGGAGCAAGCTGTGGAAGTTGACCACGGCGGCAGCCATCCCCTATTACACAGGCATCTATGGTCAGTCTCCACGCGGATTCGGGTTTGTCACGATTGGTGCCAATGTGGATGAATTTCATCGCAGTGCCATGGAAACCGCAGAAAAGATCCGTGACATCGAAGCTGGTTTTACCCAAAAACTGGATGCGGAAGAAAAAGAAAATATCGAGCTGATGCACTTCTCACTGCAGAAAGCCTTCCGCAACCTTTCCTTGTATACTGTTCTGATGAGCGTGGTTGTGATCTTGATTGCCATTTTCATGGCAGGCGTTTTAACCGCTCGCATCATCACCATCATCAAGGGTATTCGCCGTTTCCAAAAGGGAGACCGTAGTTATCGGCTCAAACAGCAATCCCGAGACGAGATGGGACAGCTGGCTCATGCCTACAACGAAATGGCTGACACCGTCCAAAGTTACCTCTGCGACGTGGAAGCATCCAAAACCAAGTTGGAAAATGTCAACATTGCACTGGGGAAGGAGATCGAGCAGCGGCGTAAGGCTCAGGAGGAGCTTTCCAGAAACCGTGACAACCTGGAAATCATAGTGAAAGAGCGTACCGGGGAGCTTGAAAATGAGATTGTTGAGCGAAAACTGGTCAAAAAAACCCAGGAGGAAGTCGAGGGGCGACTTCGTGAGCAGAACAGTGTTTTGCTCCATCTGGCCGGCAATCAAGCCTTGTACAGTGGAGACCTTGACCTGTCGCTTGCTGTGATTGTGCCTTTGGTTGCCAAGACCCTGCATGTTGATCGATGTGGTGTCTGGCTGCTCAATAAGGAATGCCTTTCGACGGTATGCCGGAAGTTGTGTGTGTATGGTACAGTCATCGACCCTGATGGACAACCCTTGCTTGTGACCGACTATCCAAACTTTGTGTCAACTTTGAGCAACAACAAAACCATTGTTGCCAACGATGTGTTTAAGGATGAACGCCTGGCTGAACTTGCTGTCAGCTATCTGCCATCGCGCGGTATTCAATCGTTACTGATAGCAAGTATTAATGAGCATGGTCGCTATGCGGGTTGGGTCAGCTTTGCCCAACTTGGCAATACGCGTGAGTGGCATCTGGATGAAATTAACTTCGCCGCTTCCATTGCTGATATTGTCGGACTGGCTATTGGCACAGCCAATCAAAAGCAAGCGACCGAGGAAAAAGAGCAATTGACCGCCCGGTTGCGGCGTGCTGAAAAAATGGAAGCCATCGGTACCCTGGCTGGCGGGGTGGCACATGACCTGAACAACATTCTGTCAGGTATTGTCAGTTATCCTGAACTCTTGTTGCTTCAACTCCCCGAAAACAGCAAGATTCGTGAGCCCGTCAAAACCATTCTCAGTTCAGGGAAACGGGCAGCTGCCATCGTGCAGGACCTGTTAACCATGGCTCGCAGGGGGGTTGCAGCCACCGAAGTCGTCAACCTGAACCGGATTGTCGAGGATTATCTGAACAGCCCGGAATACATGGACTTAATTTCCTTTCATTCGCATATCCGCATAGAAACCAGACTGGGAACCGGATTGATGAATATTTTAGGTTCTCCTGTACATCTTTCCAAGACATTGATGAATCTGGTTTCCAATGCCATTGAGGCAATTCCGGGAGCCGGTGAGGTTATCATCTCAACCAAAAATTGTTATATCGACAACCCGGTTAAGGGCTATGATGTCGTTAAGGAAGGCGACTATGTTGCTCTTACCGTCGAGGACACCGGCATCGGAATATCGTCTGCTGACTTTAATCGAATTTTCGAGCCGTTCTATACCAAAAAGAAAATGGGTCGAAGCGGTACAGGGCTGGGTATGGCAGTTGTATGGGGAACAGTGAAAGATCATCAGGGGTATATCGATTTTGATAGCTGCGAGGATGAAGGAAGCCGTTTTTCGATCTATTTTCCAGTAACCCGAAGACTCTCTGAGGATACAGGGCCCAGAGACATGGAGGCATATATGGGCCATGGTGAATCGATTCTTGTGGTTGATGACGTTAAAGAGCAGCGTGAAATTGCTTCGGCCATTCTAAGCACCTTGGGATATAAGGTCAGCACTGTTGACAGTGGTGAATCAGCAGTCGATTATCTTCGCAAAAACAGTATTGATATGATGATCCTTGATATGATCATGGACCCGGGGATAGATGGTCTGGACACTTACAAAGAAGTCATTAAACACCGTCCGAATCAGAAAGCGATCATTGCCAGTGGCTTTTCCGAGACCGAACGCATTCATGAAGTGTTGCATCTTGGTGCGTCCATCTACTTGAGAAAACCATACTCTATAGAGAAAATAGGCACTGCCGTGAGGTCGTTACTCGATTCGTGATAATAGTGTTGCTGTGGCTTCCACATTAGATCTCATTAAACGTTGAAGAGTAGCTTTGCACATTTTGTGGAAGGCTATTTCTCTCTTTGAACACTTTCTCTATCATTTTGTTACTCTTCCTTTGCATCATTCGAGTATCCTTCCCCCTGTGTTTTTCTCTTTATGCTGTCTGCATCGTTATAAATAACCTGCTGTCCATTTCCGTCGGATTGCTCCCAGTTCCCGGCAAACTATTCTTTTCGATAAATTCTGTAATTTTCATCGCTGGCTAACTCCTGTTGCAGTGGGAGACTGCCATGGCTACTCTTTAGCTTCTCATCGTGTACTTAAAAGGAACAGAATTGTGTAGAGCTAATTGTATTTTTATTTCTCAATTATATCAAAATACTAGGCGTGTGTTCAGCTCTCGGCATTGCCGCATCTAGTAAAAAGAATTTGCCCTATGTGGGAATGGGTACTATATTAAGCATTAATCTAATCAATTAATTAGTTTAATGCTTAAACACTAACGGCGGGGGAAATACCGATGATACAAAAGAAAAAAACAGCAGGATTTGTGGTGGCACTTGTCCTTACTGTAATGGCTTTGCCGGCCTGGGCAGGCATTACCGCGAGCCTGGAAAATCTGGTGGGTCAGGGGAGTGCGATCAACTCCTCTCTCGATCTTTTTACTTTTGCAGACCAGTCCTGTAGCGATCTCCGTCTTATAAACCGGGATCTTGAAAATATGACGGCCAGTATTCAGACTGTCACTGCCGGGTTAACCGCTCCTTTGACTCTCAATGATGAAGATCTGGATGCCCTGGACAGCCTGTCAGACATGGCAAAGGAGATGGCCCTGAACTCTGTGAGAATGAGCATGGAGATTCAGGATGTTGAAGCAGTTGCCGACCTTTTCGAGTATCGGGCAGCCTTGAGCGCCATGCTTGAGCTCTCTAATGATATCGGCACCATGGCTGACCGTATTTTGGAAATGGCGGATCGTATTCTTGTCATGGCCGATAATATCGGCACCATGGCCCAGCGTATCCTCATGACCCAGCAAATTCAGTACGCCAACATTGCTTTGACTCAGGCCTCACTGCTCACTACGCAGCAGAACATGGTCCTCCTCAGCGATAGTATTTCATCCATTATCTATAATATGACTTTAGGGCTGCTTGTCTCGGACAGCAATACCCTGTTGGCTGAAATGACTATTCTTCCTATTACATCAGAAAATATGGCACAGGGGCTTGAAGATTTGGAGATGAGCACCGGTCTACTTGCAGAGGGCATTGCTGATCTCTCTACGTGGATGAGTGTCAGCAGTCAGGGAGCCAGTCATTATATTAATGGCGATACTCTGACTTCTTTAGCTGATCTTTCAAATATCTCTACAGGCCTTGCCTTTTCTCTGGAGATTTACGCTGCTCAGGTCAGTGAACTGGCACCTCTCACCGACACCGTGATCCTCTCAGATGCCACGGCAGCGATGCTGCGTCTTACTGCAGATATCGGCGTCATGGCCGGCAGGATTATGGAGATGATGGATAAGATTATAATCATGGCCGATAATATTGGTCTTATGGCTGATAATATTGTTGCCACTCAGGCACTTCAGCAGACTAATATCGAATTGACACAAAGCTCTCTGCTTACGGCTCAGAGTGTCACCGTAACCGTTATTAAAAATATGGGCCTGTAGGCGCCTTCCCAGGGAGAAGAAAGATGAAAACAGTACTTCAAAATTTATTAATGATCTCTTGCATGGTAGCTGCGCTGGCTCTGCCGCAACGGTCACGGGCTAATGTGAGCAGTGATGTTCAGGATCTGCTCATTCAGGCAGATGCTCTGCACAGTCAGTTGGCAGGAATTCAACTGACAACTGAGACCGTCTGTGCACCATTGGTAAGTGCGAATCAGGCTGCACGGCTTATGGCGGACAGCATTGATTCTGTAAATAACGGCCTGATCGCTCCCGTCACCATCGATGACACGATGCTGACCTCCTTGGACGATCTGTCTCTTACCACTGTCCGTATCGCTGGCGAGGCTCTGCGCCTGACTGCGGATGTTCAGCTTTTGGCACCGACATTAGATGCCCTGTCGATCAAGAATGGTCTGGTGGCCATGCTCCAGCTTTCCGATGATATCGGCGTCATGGCTGATCGTATTGGCGAGATGGCTGACAATATTCTGCTGATGGCAGATAATATAGGTCTCATGGCTGATCGTATTCTTCTGACCCAGCAAATTCAGAGTCAGAATCTGCTTCTTACTCAGGAGTCTATTTTGCAGACCCAGACCAATATGCTTACTCTGGTTTCTGTGGTGGAAAGTGAAAGCTATGATCTTGATTTAAATGCACTTATTGTTCAGGGTGACTTGCTGGC
Organism: Pseudomonadota bacterium; assembly: GCA_018820855.1. GTDB lineage: Bacteria > Desulfobacterota > Desulfobulbia > Desulfobulbales > Desulfocapsaceae > Desulfocapsa. The sequence goes on from JAHJNL010000010.1 coordinate 54,118, forward strand.
TGCAAATCTTGCTGCTACTCTGTTAAATCCTGTCACCATAAAATACCAGCTGGCTGCTGCCGCCGATGACGTAAAGGCTTTTCTGTTGCAGGTGAAAAGCATGGGTGAGACTCTGAAAAGTGCCGGTGACGGAAGTACATTCAATGTAAACAGCACAACACTTTCCAGCCTGGTCAATTTGTCCGTCATGGCCACGTCTCTTTCCACAGTCCTGGATGGCTATACTCTGACCATTGAGAGTCTGCAATCGGTGATTTCCAGTCGGAATCTTGATGCCTCGCTTTCCAGTATGCTGGCCATGTCTGCCGATATGGGTATGCTTGCCAATTCTATCCTGGAGATGGCAGATCTCATTTTGGTGATGGCCGATAATATCGGTCTTGCCGCCGATCAGATTATTCTCACTCAGGAGCTGCAAAGTGCTAATCTCGCAATCAGCCAGGCCTCTATTCTGGCGGTTCAGGAAATGGTCATCGGTCTTATTGTTGCCCGGAACCTGTAATCCTGGGAAGCTTGTCAGCCGAAGAAGGGCGCATGGTTGGAGGTGTAAAAAGGTGGATCTCGTTGCAGGATCTGCCTGATTGCCGGATGAGGTTTAAATTCCGTTGATAAAAAATTTCTGACTGCCTTGCGGTTCCAGTCCCGGGGATGGTGGAAGTCGGTATAGAGTGCCAGGTCGGCGGCTGAAAAATCGTGGAGGGCCAGATCATTACTCTCAGGGCTGTTGCGGGGGAGATTGAAGATGGCCAGGTTGAGAAAACTGATGGCGTCTGCATGGCGAACGGTGAAATCCAGGGTCTGCCTGGCCTCATAGATGGATTCCGAGGGGGTCCCAAAGAGGAGATAAACGTAGGTGGCAATTCCTGCTGCAGCAAGACCGCTGAGGGCCTCTTCCACCATCTGCAGGTCAATCCCCTTGTCCATGGCGGTAAGGACTTCCTGAGAACCCGATTCGATACCCAGCTTCAACATGACACAACCGGAACGGCGCAGCCCCATGCAGAAGTCGGGGCTGCAGAGTTCCGGGCTTACACGGGCAAACCCATACCAGGCTGGTCCTGGCGGCTGCAGGCTCAAGCGTTTCATCAGGGCAGGAGAGACTGCATTGTCGAGGAAATGGATCAGTCGGGGCTGGGATGCGGAGACCAGGGCGGTGATGTCTGCCATGACCTGATCGGCCGAAATCCGTGTGTATGGAGCCCCCTCGGCCTTTTCCGGGCAGAATGAGCAGCGGTTCCAGTAACAGCCGGTGGATGCACTATAGGGTAGGATCAGGCCCGGAGCCAGGTAGTCTTGTAGTGGCAGTCCGCTGAAATCCGGCTGGCTGTAGTTGCTGTCGGAAGTTTTCCCAAGGATCTCCAGTAAGGATTCTTCACCGGGGCCTGCAACCAGGCGGTCGATAAGCTCTGCAAAGGGGTTTTCCCAGGAAGGGCTGCGCAGCCAGGAGGTGATCAGCCCTCCTCCCAGAATAAGAGAGAAGTCGGGATACTTGTTTTTCAGAAAACCAATGAGTGCAAAAGCGGGAAGTGCCTGGCTGAGATAGTTGAGGGAGATGCCGATCCATTCTCCTCTCGCTTTTGCCAGAAGTTCAGGTACCCGATTTTGAAAAAAGGGAAAGAAGGGATTGCGTTCATATTCCTCTGCTGCCCGGAGGAGATCTTCGCTGCGAAGAGGGGAAAAGGCCTCGTCCTGATAATTAGCCAGGCTGATGGTGATTCCCGGCTGGTCAATGCTCTGGCTCAAGGCCCGGTTGACATCAATTATTGCCCGCTGGTAGCGATCGCTGTTCTCATAGAGTTGCGGGCGACGGAGTTTGGTGAGGTTGGGTTGGACATTTCTCCATGCCCTCTTGCCCCAGGTATCAACAGGTACCTGAGGCTGTTTGAGTAAAAAAAGCTGTGCTTCGAGGTTTGCATCCCAGAGGGTGCAGTCCTGATTGTTTCCGCGCAGAGCTCCGGCCAAACGGGTAATACCCGCAGGCGGTTCACAGGCCTTGGCAAGTGGGGGGTGGATCAGGAGCATACTAATGCAGGGGCTGTGTCACGAGAAAGAAATCAGGAAAAGGCACTGTCGTCTACTTTTCCTAGAAAAATTCTGGTGCAGAGAAAGATGTTTCGTGATGTGTCACCCGCCTGGATACGGAGAACTCCTTCGCGGATGATGACCTTCTTCAGGAGTTCTCTGCCGTTTGATTCGTTGTAATAGATGTCTGAATCCAGAATATCACAGACGATTTGAGACTCTGTCTTGTCAATGATGAGTTGCATGCCGATTTTAAGGAAGCGATCTTCGATGGTGCTGAGATCTCCTTCCAGAGAGAGGATACCACGTTTTTTTGCCTTCTCGCCCAGTTCTCTGAGAGAAAGAATAAGTGGAATCAGGGATTCCTGATCATCTTTACTGCATGCCGCCTTTGCCGCCAGAGCCAGATCTCGTAACATTGTTGTTCCTGAGTTAAGTGTTATATTTAAAAAATGGGGTCCGTTTTTATTGAATGCAGCAGCCTCAATTGGCCTTGAAAGCAACGTGAAATGCGAAATTGTTATTCGTTGCTCTTTCTCTGTAACATAGTTGTTGATTTTTTACTGTTGCTAGAATCATGAAAAGTTGAATTCAGGAAAAAGAGGGTTTAGTTTACTTTCAACTTCCTCTGCAGGGCTTTCTTCACGGCCATTCCCAGTTGTATAAGGGTGTAGGGCTTTTTGATAAAGGGTCCGGCTCCCATGGCCTGGGCTTTTTTTACCTCTTTGTTTTCAGAGAAACCACTGGCAATCACCGCTCGTTGCCCCGGATGGAGTTCGATAATCCGGGTAAATGTTTCACAGCCACCCATGCCTGGCGACATGATCATATCAAGAATGAGGAGATCCATCTCTTGTTTTTTGAGAAGGGCCAGGGCTTGGTTACCGGATTCGGCAGTTTTTACTTCATATCCGAGGGAGCGAAGCAGGCTTGAGCAAATTTCCAGTTGCAGGGGTTCATCATCAATAATGAGGATTTTTTCCCCATTCCCACGGAGATCGTCAAACCGGTTGTTTTGGCTCTGTTTCGGTTCTTGCCGGGTGGCCGGGAAAAAGAGGGTGAACACTGTGCCTTGGTCACTGGAATCAACACTGATTGCTCCGTTATGATCTTGAATGGTGTTCCAGACCACGGAAAGTCCTAGGCCGGTACCACTTTTGCCCATCACTTTATTGGTGTAGAATGGTTCAAAGATGTGTTCAAGATCCTTTTTTGCAATGCCTGATCCATTGTCTTGTATGGTAAGAATAAGATATTCGCCCGGTTCGAGGCCGAGGGTGTCAGCAGGGGATTCGGCAAGGGAACGGTTCTCGGTGGAAACATGGATGTGTCCGTTCTCTGTGCAGGCTTCTGCTGCGTTGAGGACGAGATTCATCAGGCTCTTCCTGATGTGGATGGGAGAACAGATGAGAGAGAGGAGGGTGGGGTGGAGCTTGCGTGTGAAGCGGACCCCGGGATGTCTGTCTTTGAGTTTTTGAAATTCGGGCGATAGGAAATACTCATCAATGAGCAGATTGAGGCTTGTCACTTCTTTTGTTGCGGCAATGCCCCTGGCAAGAGTCAGGAGGTCTGCGACTACCTCGGCAGCACGTTTTCCTGCATCCTGAATAGATTGAATCGGTTGGCGAAGTCGACTCCCCTCAGGCAGTTGCATGAGGAGAAGATCCGGATAACTGACAATGCCGGAAAGAATATTATTGAGGTCATGGGCAACTCCACCGGCCAGCAGGCCGATGGCCTCCATTTTCTGGGCATGGTGCAGTTTGGCTTCAAGGAGTCGTTTGTCTTCTGCGGCCTTTTTCTGTTCCGTCAGATCGTTAAAGGTGGCGAGCCACCATTGGCCCACAGCTGTAGTGCTGAGCTCCACAAGCCGCACCTCTCCGTTTTTACAGGTAATATTGATAGGAAATTCTTCAACCGTCTCCCCTGCTTTCTCTGTCTGTCGCATTGCTGCAAGCCATTTTTCAGCAATTTCTTCTCGGGCCTGCTGGTTGGGGAAGGCAAGTTGCCACCAGACCTCGACTGTGGGAATTTCTTCCAGGCTATAGCCGAAGAGCTCAGTGAACTTCTGATTAATAAATTGCACTGTGCTGTCTTTGCCGATAATGGCAAGGGGAATGTGGGCTGCTGAGATAACCTGCTGAAAGCGTTTCTCGCTGTCCACCACTGTCTGCCAGGCCTGTTGCCGTTCCTTCGCCATCCGGTTGGCAGCGTCTGCAAGGGACTGAAATTCACTGAAGACGATTTCTTGCCGGGAAATGGACTGGGCGGTCAATGCGGATTTTTCAAAAAAATTGCTGAAAATTGTGAGATTCTTTTCTATCTTTTTCGAGAGATACCAGGCAAAGAAAAAAGAGACGAAGACGAAGAGGAATAAGAGTCCGATGCTTTTTAAGATAAACTTTTGTAATGAGTTTTTTAATTCCTGCTGTTTTTGGGAAATAATCTTTTCGATTTCGTCCACATACAATCCTGTCCCCACGTACCACTGCCATTCCGGTACCCCCGCTGCAAAACTGATTTTGGCTGACGGACGCTGCCCTGCCAGCCTGGGCATGACGTAGTGGACAAAGCCACCGCCCTCCTTTGCCCGGTTGATGAGGGACTCCACGATTTTGACCCCGTTGGAGTCAGTGACAGCAAGCATGTTTTTTCCCTTGGCAGGTCCTGAGAGGATGTCGCCATTCCATTGCCCGATGAAAATGTAGCCGTTTTCCTCGTAATGGATTTTTTCGATCCATTGAAGAACCTCTTCCTGGATGGTCTGTTCTTCATCGTCCAAATACATACCATTGCCAATGACCCAGTTCAGGGGCTCAAACAGTTTGACATAGGAAATCTTGGAGACCAGGACGTTTGGGGTTTCCGGCTTGTTCCATTGATAGGAGCAGAATCCTTCATGGGGTGGCGAGTAGGCTACGTCTAAGATGGCCGCTATGGTGGAGTTCCCTTTGGCATCTACGACCTGGAAAGCATCCTTTCTTTCCAGGTCAGCATTGTTTCTGTTGACAGCCATGGTGCCATCAAGGTCCAAGGCAAAGTAGTAACCGCTGCCATTGTCCCAGGAGGCAGCATGCAGGGCATCGTGAATCAGTTTCTTGATTTCCGGCAGTGCGTTGGATTTCTGGTTTTGCCGGTAGATGTAATCGGCAGTGCGCCAGGCCTCTTCGGTGCGGGCTTGTACTGTTTTCTTGAGTCTGGCTTCGGCCTGGGATTGTTGATAATGAATGTAAGTAACGGCATGCTCGACCTGCTCTTTGATGGTTTGTTCGCGGTGGTCGAGGTAGGTCCTTCGGATCTCGTCCTGTCGTTCCTGCGCGGTTTTCACCTCTTCGCTGATCCACATGTACCCGAAGATGATGACAATCAGCAGGGAGATGAGGGTGGTGCTGAGACGAATTATGTGGATAAGGCTTTTGGGACCGGTCATGGCATCACTGCGCAGCTGTCTTTTTTCCTATGGCATTAACGCCCTGGAAAGATGAGGTCAATCTATGATGATATGCAGATATATTGTAGGGGATAGAAAAAAAAGTGTCAAAAGAAAGTGTTGTGACAGGGACAGATAAGAATTGTGACCAAGAGAGCAGGCAGTCGTGTAGAGAGGCCAGGTGTATAAGACTCAGGTCATGCCATGCCGGATGAAGATTGGGTGATTTTTATTCTAATTTTATTTACATCCGGAATAGATGAGTTATTATACTTTTCTGGATACTAGGGGGCAATTCTGGTGGGATGAAACATTTAGATGTGACCATTGTATTTCTGGAATCGTTAGTTTTTGTTGGGGCTCTCGTCTATCTTCTTTTGCCGGGGCCTTCTTTTATGGGAAGGCCGAATCGTTAACCTTTTATCAGGAAGCAAACATGTTGTATTTTTTGAGAAGACTTACCCCGCTTTTTCTTGTTTTTTTTACCCTCTGTTTCATTGAAGCAGGGATCACTGCTGACTATGCCGATGCCCGTTCACGAGGCGGAGGGCGTTCTTTTCGTTCTACCCCGACGAAGCAGTCTCCAGCCGTCCAGAAGAATACCGGACAGCAGAAGTCCGGGTTTGGTCGTGGACTTGCCGGTGGCCTTCTCGGCGGGGCACTGGGAGGAATGCTCCTTGGCAGTATGTTTGGTATGGGCGGTTCAGGTATGGGGATTCTTCCCTTTCTCCTTCTGGGTGTTGCCGGATACTTTTTATATAGGCGCTTCAAAGCTCGCCCTGCCGGTGGTTCGTCTCCTGGATATCAGCCGCCGCCGCGTCAGGAAAACAGTTTCGGCGGGAGCAGTTCGCCCACTCAGGGAGGCTTTGCTTCCCCGCCTCCTCCGCCTGCAGAGCCGATCGTGGGTTCCCTGGAAGAAGGGCTGGAGCTTATCCGTATAGCTGACCCTGATTTTGATCCAAAATATTTTGTAGAGGTTGCCTCCGACGTCTTTTTTAAGGTTCAGGCTGGTTGGATGCGGCGTGATCTTTCTTCCTACTCCCATCTTCTCGGGACGCAGCTTGCCTCTGAATATGCGGCACAGTTCGCTGAGATGAAGGCCAAGGGAGAGATTAACAAACTGGAGAGTATTTCCATTCGCAAGGTAGAGGTTGTGGGGGCCGGATCTGAAAACGGTGAGGACTTTGTCACGGTTCTCTTTACCGCCAACCTCCTTGATTACACTGTGGATGAAAAAAGTGGTGATCTGATCTCCGGAAGCATGACAGAGCCGGTGAAATTTGCCGAGGAATGGAGCTGGGCTCGACCTCTTGGAACTCAGGATTGGAAGCTGGAAGGAATAAAGGAAGTTTGATCAGTTCTTTTCTTTCGTGTTGATCTGCTAAAAAACAGGCCTTGAAGTAAACTCTATCCTCTGCCCACTGTACGGGTGGAGGATAGAGAGTCGGCTCGCGTGTAAGAGCATGGCATCCCCTTCCTCCCCTCTGCCATAGAGGGCATCACCCACTATGGGTATCCCCAGTCCCAAAGGATGTGCAGCATGAAGGCGCAGCTGGTGGGTGCGACCGGTCAACGGAAAAAACTGTACTCTTGTCCTGCCTGATGCCTCTCCGGTTTTCTGCCAGCGGGTTATCCCCATTTTTCCCTGCACCGGGTCATAGATCTGATAGGGCCGATTCTCCGGATTCAGTCTGAATGCCAGTTCGATTATTCCTTGCTCCTCCGCAACTATTCCGTCCAGTAGTGCAATATATTCCTTTTCCACCAGCCGTTGTTCAAATTGTTTTGAGAGCAGGCGATGGACTTCCGCATTTCTGGCCAGCAGCATGATTCCTGAGGTGTACATGTCCAGACGGTGAACGGCTGGCTGGGCAATACAGTCGGGATACAGGGTTTTCACGCGATTGACAACGCAGTCCTGTTTTTCAGGCCCCCGTCCAGGAACTGCCAGCAGTCCCCCGGGTTTGTTGACCACCAGGAAATCGGGGGTACAGTGGATGATGCCTAGTTCCTGCATTGCTGTTCCTCCAGGCCACAGAGAAGAAAGCCGAGGATGGGACCGCATTTATCCAGACAGGCAGGATAGAAGTATCCTTCGTGACGAGTTGCTGATTTGTTTGTCCTGCCCCAGTAAAATTCCGCCAGTCCAAGAGGCTGAAATCCTTTTCTGGCTGCGAAGTTGAGGAGTTTGGGGGCACAGCAGTCGCCAGTACCGGTGGGGATGCCGCTGCCATCGGGAAAGAGTTCAAGAAGGGAAATCTTCCTTCCCCTGAAGTTGTGCAGACGATAGAGTCTATGGATCTCTTTCATCAGCTGCTGGGAGAGCTCTTTGCGTTTTTTGAGGAGACGGCTACGCCTGTCAGAGCTAAGAGCTGTGTCTTCGGCTTCTCTGCCCAAGGTCTTGATGCGTTGTTCCGCAGGCTGGGTGAGGGTGGCAAATTCCTGGACATCGAAGAGGGGAGGGGCCCAGCCATCGACTTCCCACAGGCCGTTATACTGACCGGAAAAGGCCTTGAGAATCTGCTCTTCCCCATTCGCTGTACGGCAGAAAAGGACTCCGAACATTTTCCCTCGTGCTTTTCCGTAGAGGCTGTCCGTCTTCAGTTCTTTGCGGAGCAGTGTTGCCTTTGAATCAAAATCGATACACTTTTCTCCGGCCAGCTGTGTCATCAGTTTTCTTGCCGCCGCCATTGCCGGTTCGCGGGGGAGAACATGGTCGCAACCACAGTGGCTGCAATAGTTGCTCAAGGGGGATGTGGAGAGGGATATATCGCTGTCATACATGTTGCTTATCGGATAACTCATACTCTGTGAGCAGGTTGGGCAGCTGAAAAGAAGGGCCATTGGTGTTGGGCCTTCTCTTTTATAAGTTCTGCATAGGAGATGGCACAATACTCTTTTTCAAGATATTGCCGAAAGAGGGAAACTCTTCGCACAATATTCATGTTCTCTTGCTATGGACACTTTTCAATGATATGATTCTTTTAGTAAACGTTATCAATAAGGAAAATTCCATACACATCATACCTGCAGGTCTGTTGTTTCTCGGATATGTTACTGTCGGTTAGTTACTACCATGAATGAAAAATCAAAAGCAATTATTCTGGTCAGCCTTATCGTTATCGCCTTGTCCGTGGCCTTTTTATACCAGGGTTATATCAGTCATAGCAAGGCTATTGATCGGGCCATAGCTGGTCAGGAGGCGGAACTCAACTCCACCATTGGTGCTCTGGAGGAATTTTCCTTTGCTCCTTATGGCACCCGTATCCAGAACCTGCTGGACCTCAATCCCGACATGGTCGAGGCCTTTGCCCGGCGGGACAGGGAACTGCTCTATCAGCTTTCTCTGTCTAAGTATATGGGGCTGCAGAAGGAAAATGAATTTTTTAAGGTCATGCACTACCACCTGCCGAACTCCATCACTTTCCTGCGTATGCATGCTCCCGATTTTTTTGGTGATGATCTGCGTCATGTCAGGCCCATTGTTGACGATGTGCACATCAATCAGAAACCGAACTCCGGTTTTGAGATCGGTAAACATGGTGTTTTCTTTCGGGTGGTGCAGCCGGTTTTTCATGAAAATAAGTACGTCGGTGCGCTTGAATTCGGTATTCATGCCCATCAGATCCTGCAGAATATCCAGGCAAAAACTAACGTTGAGGCGACTGCCTATTTTCTCGCCAGCAACTGGCAAAAGTTTACAGTCTCCGGTCCTGACAGGAAGACGCTCCGCCGCTATGGCCAGTACATAGTTCTCAGCCATAACAATCCTATCTATGATCATTTTCCCCGTGATTTCAATCTGGATCGGGATGGTCAACAGGTCACCATCAATGACAAGACTTACACTATTCATGCTCACCCCATATTCCGTGACTACCAGGGGAAGGTCATTGGCGGAATCTTGGTATCACAGGATATCAGCTCTTTGCTGGCCGAGAAGAAGAGTTTTCTCCGGCAAGGACTTGTCTTCTCAGCAGTCCTGCTCATATTGGCTTTTGCTGCCCTCTATTTGACCTTCGGCTCAGTGATGGACAGCCTGCTTCATGAAGTCAGGGAAAGAAAGCAAGCCGAGGCCGATCTCGCCTTCGGTCGGCAGCGACTGCAGGCCATCTTCGACTCATCGCCGGCAGCTATCTTTATTCATGATATGGATGGTAGCATTCTTGACCTGAACCGGACGATGTTGAAGATGTTCGGGGTGGATAAAGAGGAAGGACTTACCCTGTCTCTTACAGAGGAATATTTTTCCCCGGAAAATCCCTTGGAAATGGCAGCCTATTTCTGGAAGGAGGCCAGTGAAGGGCAGCCGCAGCAGTTCGATTGGATATTCCGGCGGCCCCATGATGGTTCCACTTTCATTGGTCAGGTGAATCTGGAAAAGATTGTTTTTGGCGATAAGGAAGTGGTTTGTGCCACGGTACTGGACATCACGGCCAGGAAAGAGGCAGAGGAAAATCTGGCCTCGGAGCAGGAGCGGTTGGCTGTCACTCTGCGCTCCATTGCCGATGGTGTTATTGCCACAGATACCGAAGGAAAAATTGTTTTGCTGAACAAGGTGGCGGAAGAGTTGACCGGTTGGTCCCATGAGGAGGCGAAAGGGAGGCCTTCCACGGAAGTGTTTAATATAATAAATGAAAAAACAGGGCAGAAATGTGCAAGTCCGGTTCGACGGGTACTGGACATCGGGAGAATCATAGGTCTGGCCAACCATACCGCACTTATTGCAAAAGACGGAAGCGTGAGAAGCATTGCCGACAGTGGTGCCCCTATTCGAGACCGGGAAAGTGTGATTGTCGGGGTTGTTCTTGTATTCCGGGATGTTACCCATGAGAAAAAAATTGAGGAAGAGCTGCTCAAGATCAGGAAGCTGGAATCTATCGGTGTACTGGCGGGCGGCATTGCCCATGATTTTAACAATATTTTATCTGCTATTCTTGGTAATATTGAGTTGGCCGCCTATCGAATTGCAGAAGATGACTCCAAGACAATGACCCTGCTCGCTGAGGCACAGAAAGCAAGCAAACGAGCCGCAAAACTTACCCAGCAGCTGCTTACCTTTTCAAAAGGTGGAGTTCCAGTCAGAGAGGCAACCACCCTGCCTGAACTTATCACTGATTCTGCCGACTTTGTCCTGCATGGCAGCCAGGTTTTCTGTAAGTACACGTTTCCGGATGACCTCTGGATGGTTGACGTTGATAGCGGACAAATCGGCCAGGTTGTTCAGAATATTATCCTGAATGCCAAGCATGCCATGCCGGAAGGCGGGGCCATCGTGATTCGTTGTGCCAATGTGAAAGATGCTGCAAGAGAGGCGCTCCTGAATGTAGATAAAGGAGACTATGTTCGTATTACTATTCAGGATACAGGGGTCGGCATCCCTCAGGAAATCAGAGACAAGGTGTTTGATCCCTATTTCACAACAAAACAGGAAGGCAGCGGGCTGGGGCTTGCAATCTGCCATTCGATTGTCCATAAACATGAAGGATATCTTACTGTTGATTCTGTCTCAGGTAAGGGCACAACTTTTACTATATATCTGCCTGCTGTATTTTCCCCGGACAGGCATACGGAGGAGAAACATGGAGTTGTTCCTTCAGTAAAGGCAGCTCGGATAATGGTCATGGATGATGATGAAATGGTGCGGACGGTGGCAGCTGCGCAACTTACAATCCTTGGTCATGAACCTGTGCTGGTAACAGATGGTGAACAGGCAATCAACAGGTATCAGAAATCACAGGATCGCGGCACACCAATTGATCTTGTGATTATGGATTTAACTATTCCCGGCGGTATGGGCGGGCAGGAGGCGGCACAGAAACTCCACCAGCTTGATCCGAAAGCAATAATCATTGTTGCAAGCGGCTACTCAAATGATCGGGTAATGGCCAATTACCGTGAGTATGGATTTTATTCAGCAGTTGCAAAACCGTTTGATCTGACCGAATTATCTCGAGCTATTGAATCTGCTTTGAAGACGAACAGAGAAGAAGAGGCCTGAAAGCCTTTACGCAATCTGTATTCTGGTACCCACCGGAGCAAAACGAAATCTGGAACCGAAGATCTGTGCCAGGCGAGCTCCCCGCTCAAGGCCGGTGCAGTGACTGGCTGCAAGACAGCCGATATCAAAGGTATGCAGGGCTTCCACAGTGGCCTCAAATTGCTCATCGCTGGCAAAGCCCAGGTGAGTGCCTCCGATAACCGTGTGTATAGGACGATCCGGCAACTGTTGTCGAACGTGGTTGATGGTGTTGATGAGCCCGGCGTGGGCGCAGCCAAGGATGAGGACCAATCCCTTGGTGCTGTCGATAATCAGGGTTTGGTCGTCTGTAAGCGGATCCTGCAGGAGTCTTCCTGCATTATCTTCCCGTATTAGCCGGGGATCCCGTTTTTCAAATTTATTGCAGTGGGGAATCTCCCCGCTTAAATAAATACCCTCTCCGATAGCAACAAAATCTCTGTTGAAACAGAAGTGCGCTCCAAGGGATTCGAGATAGCTCTGCGTATGCCGGATGCCGATCTCCCTGATGGTGCCCTTATATCTGTGACAGCGTCTGCCAAAGCCCTCCGCATGAATATGGACATCTGTCTTGCCGGTCCTCCGCTGCAGGACCAGGGGCAGGCCTGAGCAATGGTCATAATGGCCATGACTGAGAATGATCTTGTCCACCTTGTGCAGATCAAAATCAAGGATGTCGCAGTTGTTGATGATCCCGAGGCCCTGTCCGGTATCAAAAAGGATGCGTTTTGCTGAGGTCTTTAAGCCCACCGCCCATCCATGCTCTCCAATCAGCCCGTTAGGACCGGCGACACTGTTTTCACAGAGCACTGTGATTTCAATATGTTTTTGTCGTAACAAAAAGTTCCTCCCGAGTAAGGCAATTTTTGAGGCAGCCGTTAATGTGACCTTACTCTACTCTTCCTGAAATATTTTTCTATCCTTTGTTGCGATACCGGAGTCTGGATTCTCCTTCTTATTGATTGGGGGGAACTCCCAGACGCTTATTCTCTAAGAGACTTTTTTCATCTGCAGTATTTCCTGTATCAGAATTTTCTTATCCTGACTGGTTCATAGGCACCAGTCATTGGTGGTGCATATGAACCAGCACCAGCTTTCTTCGCTCAGGACAACACTCTGTTTTTCCATGAGCGTATTGATCTCATTGATATCATAATAAATTAAAGAATTGGTACAGCCTTTGCTGTCTCTTTTTATTATGGCCTTTGCAGAGCAGGACAAGAGAGCGCAGCAGAGACGGGTATTGCGGGTTCCTATCATCTGTTATCCCCATGAGAACCGGTATGATCCGCAGGCGTGGATTTTTGGGGAGACCGTGGATGTGGGTATGGACGGTTTGCGTATTCGTTTCAGAGGCACATGCTTGCTGCAACCGGATGCTGAACTTGATCTGCTTATTCTGGAACCTGACCGGCAAGGGATTGAAGAAACGGATGTCCCTGCCTGCATTCGGGCGCAGGTTTCCTGGCTGGAGAAGGAGAAACAACTTTTTGGCGTGAAGTATCTGGAATGACAAAAGATGCTTCTTTACCGTCCGTCTTTGTTAAGTTAGGCAGTGTTACAATTTGTGTGTAGGGGGATCGAACCCATATCTTTGGAGGAAATTATTATGATTGACCAGCGAGGCTATGCTTTCCAGGAACATCCGGTGCGCAGGTATCTTTTTTTCGCACTCGTAGCTTTTTTATTTGCAGTACTGACGCCGCCGCGCATTGCTCAGGCGATGATACCGGAGGCGAAGGGTGAGTTGTTGCAGTTTACCACTGCTGGCCATGTGTTGGGATTTGAGCGTAATGGGGTTTATGTTGCCAGTGCCAATCATATGTTGAAAGTTGAATTTGCCGGAGCGCAGGGAGTTGAGCCGGAAGCGGCCGATTCCGTGGCGAATGATGATAGCCGGGTTCAGTCCTTAGGGATGGTGTCTTATAAGGAGCTGTGGCCTGGTGTTGATCTGGTCTATGAAGCAGCAGCCGGTGGTATTGTTGAGAGTACCTGGCATATAGCTGCAGGTGCTGATCCCGAGCAGATTCGTTTGCGCTACAATGCCCCGCTGGCTATTGAGGCCAGTGGTGATCTGAAGATCAGTTATGAGACCGGCTGGATGAGTGAATCAAAGCCCATTGCCTGGCAGCAGATTGATGGCCGTCGTGTTCCGGTGCAGGTGGCGTTCAGAGTTGTAGACCCGGCAGGTAACGAGCCGACTGTCACCTTTGAGCTTGGAGAATACAGTCTCGCTCATCCGCTCCTGATTGATCCTGTTCTGGGGTGGAACACCTTTCTGGGAGCATCGGATTATGATTTTGCCAATGGTATTACTGTAGACGACAGCGGCAATGTGTATGTCGTGGGTGAGAGTGATGACTGGGGCACGTCTCCGGTGAATGCTCACTCGGGTGGTGATCAGCGTGATGTCTTTGTAGCCATGTTGAATACGTTTGGTGTATTGCAATGGCATACATTCATGGGGTCGTCCCAAGAGGATGAGAGCCCAAAGGGCATTGCCCTGGACAGCAACGAAAACGTTTATGTGCTTGGCACAAGTACCTATTCTTGGGGAACACCGGTGAATGCTCATTCGGGAGGCTACGATGCCTTTGTTGCCAAGTTAGATGACAGTGGTGTGATGCAGTGGAACACGTTCATGGGCAGCGCAACAGGTTCTGATTATGGCTACGGTATCGCAGTGGACAGCAACCGCAATGTTTATGTGACGGGAACCAGCCCTGTCACTTGGGGCACACCGGCCAATGCACATGCCGGTGGCGACAAATCCGATGCCTTTGTCGCCAAGTTAAATGACAGTGGTGTACGGCAGTGGAATACCTTCATGGGGGGCGCAGCAGCAGATGATAGCGGTATGGCCGTTGCGATGGATAGAAGTAATAATGTGTATGTGACGGGGTATAGCCGTGCCACCTGGGGAACACCGGTGGATGAATATACGGGGGTCTGGGAAGATGTTTTTGTCGCCAAATTGCTGGGTGCCGATGCAACCCTTGTCTGGAATACCTTCATGGGTTCTTCAGATTCTGATATGGGCAAGGCTATCACCGTGGATAATAACGGGAATATTTATGTGGTCGGTGAAAGCTCGGATACCTGGGGGACGCCGCTGAATGCTCACTCAGGTGGACCTCGTGACGCATTTGCCGCTAAGGTAAATTCAAGCGGTGTGTTGCAGTGGCATACCTTTATGGGCTCGGCAGATTACAATGAAGGCAATGGCGTCGCAGTGGACTGTATGGATACCATTTACGTGACAGGTTCAAGTAAGGGTACCTGGGGCTCGCCGTGGAACGCCCACGCAGGAGATCAGGAAGATGCCTTCGTTGCCAAGATAGACACCAATGGTGCCTTGCTCTGGAATACGTTTATGGGGGCGGGGACTGACTATGGCCGCGCTATTGCGGTGGACAGTGGAAATGTCTATGTGGCTGGGAGCAGTAATGCTACCTGGGGGACACCTATTGATCCGCATACGGGAGGGTTTGACGCCCTTGTTTTTAAAATTACAGCGAATCCGCCGGAAGAAGCTACGGACTGGGCTGTTACCCAGATATCTGACAGCACGAATGGAGGTCGTGAGCCTGTTTTAAGTGACACGCATGTGGCCTGGACCAGTTGGGTCGATACGAACAGTGAAGTGTTTACCTATGACGGCCATAGTGTCACTCGCCTTACCAACAGCAGTGCAAGTGAACAGAATCTCTTTGCAAGTGATAAATATATCGCCTGGAACTGGAGAGATTCCGACGCTGGTGATGATATCTTTCTTTATGATGGGAGTACCGTGTCACAGCTTACTGATACAGGTGGCAATAACTACAGGCCGAAGATTGATGGCGAGCGTATGGTGTGGGAAGTTTCCGGTGGTATTGTCTTGTATGATATTTTAGCAGATACCACCAAGTCATTGAGCGGCATGGATCCGTGGATATACGGCAACTGGGTTTCATTAACCTTGAGAGAATTGGGTCTGGATTATGCCTATGTTTATGATATCTCCACGCAGGCTTATCAAAAGTTGACCCTTGGCAGAGGCACAAGAGTTACTGACGATTATGTTACCTATCTCTTTTATGATGGCAACAGTAATCAGGTGATGCTCAATAAACGGGCCACGGATGCAACCAGTCAGCTGACGGAGAGTGGTACAAGTCAAATGACTGTCAGCCTGGATGGCAACCATATGGTATGGGCATGTGATTCCGGAGATAACCGTACGCTCAATGATTATCTTCTTTTTCATGATATAGCTGCCGGGACGACCAAGGTCATTGCCACCAATGTAGGTATGTATGATATCGCCTCAATGGACGGCAATCTCATTGTCTATTCCGGCTATGACGGGAACGACTGGGAAATCTTTATCTACGAAATTGACAGCGGTGTAACAAAACAGCTGACCAATAACGACTATTCCGACAAAGAGCCCCGAGTACGTGGGCAGAGGATTGTCTGGAGTCAGACAGATGATAATGAAGACATGGTGGTTATGCTCGCCGCTCCTCCGTCTTCTTCGGCGTCACCGTGGATACTCTTTATGCCGGCAATTCTCACTAGTGCGTTGGTTGGCAAATAGCATCCATCTAAAAAAACGATACGATGTGCGGCCGGACAAGGTTGCACATCGTATCGGTTGCACCTTTTTTCCTGAAAGACTGGCGCGCTTGCCGGTATTGAAGATTGTAAAACAGATTGCAGTGCGGATTTTCTGCATGATACAGATGTAACCCTGACAGCGCTTGCAGATGTAAAGAGTGAGTTCAAAGAGTGGTCCGGCGACGGTTGTACCGGCATTAATCCTTGGACTGTAACAATGGCTCAGGCTCGTGAGATCACTGCTACGTTCAGCAGGGTTTTTTATACTATCTTTTACTGATTCCGTATTTTTTAATTCTGTAACGAAGCGTATTCCGACTAATTCCCATTGCCCTCGCTGCTTCAGACTGATTATAGCTGCAATTTTCTAAAACAGAGGCAATGAGTTGTTGCTCTCTGTCATGGAGGTCAGTTGAGACCACTACTGTTTTTCGTCTGTCTACTTGTCTGGCTACCTGGATTGACGAGGGCAGGTGCTCTGGATTGATTGTTTTTCCTTCGCAACTCAGCACTGCCCGTTCAATAACATTTTTCATCTCTCTGACATTGCCGGGCCAGGTAAAAGAATGCAACAGTTTCATGCTTTCCGGGGCAAGTGTGATCTGTGATTTAACAAATTTTTTGCCGAACATGCCGAGAAAATGGTCAATGAGGAGGGTAAGGTCACCATCGCGCTGGCGGATAGGGGGCATGTGCAGGTGAACAGTGTTCAGACGGTAATAGAGGTCTTCCCGGAATGTCTTTTCAGCAAGCATTTTTCCGAGATCTCGATTGGTTGCTGATAAAATTTTGACGTTGATTTTTTGTGTTTTTCCGGAACCGACAGGGGTGATCATTTTTTCTTCCACTGCATGCAGGAGTTTTGGCTGGAGTTGCAGGGGCAGATCACCTATCTCGTCTAAAAAAATGGTGCCTCCATCTGCTCTGCTGAACGCCCCTTCCCGATTTGCCGTGGCCCCTGTAAATGCCCCTTGGATATGGCCAAAGAGCTCACTCTCCAGCAGTTCATGGGGGATGGCCGCACAGTTGACTCGGATAAACGGGCCTTCCGGGTGTTGAGAGGACTGATGGATAGCCCTTGCCGCCAGTTCTTTTCCTGTCCCGGATTCACCGCTTATCAGCACTGAACTGTCAGTGGAGGCAAAGCGTGTGATATTCTGTCGGACTTTCTGCATGATTGCGGAGGAGCCTATCAACTCTTTGCTGTCCTGTGCGGGAGGCTGGCGGGACTCAAGTGCCTCTGCAATGATCGCCAGCAGCTCGAGGTTGTCGACAGGTTTTGTCAGATAATCGAAGGCCCCATCTTTCATAGCCAATACTGCCGTTTCCACGGTGCCGAATGCAGTAAGAATAATAATGGGCGTCTGAGGATCAGAGTGTTTGCCGAAGCCCAGCACCTCTATGCCATTCAAGGGTTCCATCATCAGGTCTGTGAGTACCACATCCGGCCGCCATTTCTGCCATGTGTCGATGCCCTCTTGACCGTCTGCTGCGGTCTGTACATCATATTTGGCATCCAGCAGGATCAGTTGCAGGATTCGCCGGAGTCGATCGTCATCTTCAATGAGTAAGATTTTGTGTGTCATGATGTCCTTGGTGAAGGTATTGCTGTCACTGATTGGAGTTCAGCGGAATTCGTTTTGAATGGAAGATGAATGGTTACTTCCGCACCGCTGTTGTCTCCGTTCCTGATACGGATTGAACCATTATGTGCATGGATAAGTTGTTGGCAGACCGGGAGTCCCAGTCCCAGTCCTCGCGTTTTGGTGGAGAAAAAATTCTTGAAGACATCTTTCAGATCTTCCGCTGCGATGCCCGGGCCGTTGTCGGTTATCCGGATGACAGCCAGGTCTTCGTATTCTTTTGCTGAAAGAGTAATTTTGCCGCTGTTCCCCATGGCTTCTTCACTGTTGCGGATGAGATTGAGCAGGATCTGGCCTAGTTGGCTTATGTCGGTATGGATTGCAGGAAAATGGGTTGGAATGTCGCATTCTATCAGAATATCAGGGTGATGGGCTGCGGAGAGTTGCCATTTGTCAATGAGAGCAGGGATGGCTGTCTGCACGGTGACGGGCAGAAATATCGGGGAACGGTGTCTTGCATGTCCCAAGAGACTGGTGATGGTCAGATTGAGGCTGTCCACTTCTTCTACAATAAATGTAAGTATCTCCTCCATGATTTCAGGGCTCTGCCTTCCCGTGCTCAGGTGCTGGGCGGAACTGCGGATAACCGCAAGCGGATTTTTGAGCTCGTGTGCCAGTACCATGGACATTTCACCAATTGCTGCCATCTTTTTCTGTTGGACCAATTGCTCAAACAGTTCTTCAAGCTGACGTTTACTTTTGGACAGTGATTCATAGCGAAGGCTGTTTTCCAATGCAATGCCGGTGTGATTGGCAAGGGTGGAAAAAAAATGGATATCTTCACTGGTAAAAAGTCGGCCATTGATTTTGGGGCCGATGAAAAGCAGACCGATGAGAGCGCTGTTTCCCTGTAAGCCGAAGACCATGCTGTATCCTGCCTGCCTGATTTCTTCCAGTTCGTAAGAGAGTTGTGGCTCAGTGGTAAGAGTGTGGCAGTGGAAAAAGTCTTCTTTTTCTTTGAATTTGCTAGCCAGTCTGCTGCTGCTCCACTTTTTGGGGTTAAGAATGGGGTTTTTGGCGGGAAGGGGATCTGTCTTTTCATCTATGATCAGTATGGCTGCCCGGCGAAGAGCAAAATGCTGTGGCATGTCACGGACTACTGCCTGGACAAGATCCGGAATATCCAGGGCAGCACTGATCTGCCGGCTGAGTTTGTTGAGCAGGAGCGGGGGGAATGGTTTGTTGCCGAAAATAAAACGATCGATGGCTTTTTGCAGCCGGTTTGCCAGGGGATTGAAAATGGCTATGACAATGACCAGAAAGACAAGGAAGAGTTCTTCGGAAAGAACTTGCTTTCCCCAGAGCCATCGTTTGAGGACGATGAGAAAAAGTGAATACAGGACAGTTATTGAGATTATCAGGATCATATAAGCCAGGACCTTGCTGATCATCCGGTCTACCTGGAACAGGCGGTAGCGAAGAAGGGCAAAAAGGTAAGCCAGGGGTAGAAATAAGAATGTCAGAATAACCGTCCGGAAATGAATAAGTGGGTGGTCAATGAGAAGATTGGGAAGCAGGTAAAAAAATAAATAGGGGCTGAATGTCAGCCAGTAGGCGGCAAGGGGGAGCTTGATCTGGTTTTTTGCCGGTTGCGGAGGAAGTTTGATGAAATCAATGAGGTGCTTTGCGAAGGTGCCTAAGATAATCAGAGGGAGGAAAATATTGCGCAGACGTTGCAGCCAGCTCCAGAATTCAGGATTCGGCCCGGCTGTAAGCAGTGCAGCTGAAACAGTTGCCACTGGCGGCAGAAGGTAGAAAAATGCAGCAGGCCAGCTTCGTTTTTTCAAGAGGTCTCGTTCTGAGGGGAAGCGCCAGGCAAAGTGAATCCAGGCCCCGAAGGCAAACCAGTTACTGAGAGCCAGACAGAAAAAGCTCATGGAAATAAGCATTGGATTCATGATCCCGGTATGGGAGACCAGTGTGGAGGCGATGGCGCTTGAAAAGCCACAGAGCATCAGAAAAAAAAGTCGAGTTGTATGGCCTGGGGGAGCATGGATAAGAGCAATTGATGCCAATGCCAGAAAGAGAGCAATGAGGAGAAAGTGAGGCCAGACAAGCAGGAGAAATGAGGAAAGAGTAAAGGGGATTGTTTTGAGTGGGAGCGTGATCTGCTGCCCTTTGCGCAAGAGAGTGATCGTGTTTTTCGTGTCTGGAGGAGTCCTCGTTTGAAGGACAAGCTGTCCCAGTACCTTAGGGTAGGGAATAGTATTTACTGCAATGATCAGATCATCGGTATGGACAGGATTGAGTTGGCTGTTGGTGACCTGGGATATCCGGAGGCCGTGTTGCGTTTTATCAACCTTGAAGCCCGGATTCCCATAGAGGAAGGCGGACAGGGCAAAAAACAGGGTGAAAAAGAGGGGAAGTGCCGTACCACTGAGTAATCTGTTTTTTGACATGGAGTAAGGGAGTGGCCCTGACCTGTTCCAAGGATCATTTTTTGGTTGGCACAGTGGCTGCAACACAACAGGATGTTTGTCATACCTATCGGTTTTGACGTGAAAATAGCTTATACAGTATGGCCGGCCAGGTCAAGGAGAGTCTTAAGGCAACCCACATCGGGAGGGGAAGTTTGTGTCCCATTTCTTGATCAGTGGCGTTTGAGGTCTTTGGTCTGATTGTCGTCTTCTATAAGGTGGTGCTGAAAGGTCTTCTGTCCAGGGACTGGTTGCGGAAAACACTCTGAGTCCGTTTTCTCGTTGTTCATGCGTCTTCAGTCTTTCGATCCATCTTTGTGACGTCTTGTTGTGGGTCAGATAGCGGTGTTATTTGTTGTAACTATATGTCATCTACGGTCGCGTGCAGTTATTCCTTGATTTAAAAAATCCATTTTTATACCGTGTAAGTAGTTATTTTTGATTGTGGGCCATAAAAAAAGGGGCAGAGTGACCCTTTCTCGCTTTCCGTGTGGTTCATTATGACCCAATACATTTAAAGGCAGTGCTGCCGAGGTGTTACAGGATAATTGTCACTCTGTTTTGCTGACGGCAGAAATAATGTTCGTTGCAGGTGAGTCATCTTGTCCCCGCTTGGTTTTTCAAAAATCCTGTCTAACAAACAGGAATTGCGCGCTATTAGACATTGGCACGTTACTTGCTTTAATGCAGGAACAGTTGCTCCTGAATGCAAATTGAGACAACAACTAGCGACCATGAATTAAAGGAAGACCCGAATAAGCACAGATGTGGTTCATATCTTAGTGAGGCGGGCAAGGTGATGGACATCGTGCGGGGAGATCTTCATCGCTTTTTTCATGTCCGTGCTGGGCTAAAAGCCGCTGAAGCCCATTGCATATATGTCTGTTTTGAAATGAATGCACCAGAACTGTCCACAGATAGAAATTTTGATAAAATCCGTAAAAATACGATTTTATCAGCTTTGATTGAGTGAAAAATGCCGGACATTGCGCAGCCTGTCTTTTTCATTCTTTGCTGCCTGGTAAGTGATATTTTTTAATAATAACAATTGAATGGGAGAGTGAAGTGATCAAAAAGAAACTATACGTCAATGGTGTTGAAAGAAATCTTGTTGTTGAGGCTGATGACAGTTTGGCAGAGGTACTGAGAAAAAACCTGAGACTGACCGGTACCAAGATTGGATGCGGCAAAGCCCAGTGTGGTGCCTGTAATGTTATTATGGATGGTAAGCTGACCCGTTCCTGCGTGACGAAAATGTCACGAGTTGTTGATGGTGCCGCAGTAACGACCATTGAAGGAATAGGTACTCCGGACGACCTCCATGCGATACAAATGGCCTGGATGGTTCATGGCGGCGCACAATGCGGATTCTGTACTCCTGGATTTGTTGTTTCCGCTAAAGCACTCCTCGATTCTAATCCGGATCCTTCACGTGAAGATGTTCGTGACTGGTTTCAGAAAAATCGCAATGCCTGCCGCTGTACAGGATATAAGCAACTGGTCGATGCGGTTCAGGATGCTGCCAAGGTGATGAAGGGTGAAATCAGCCTGAAGGATCTGGCCTATAAGATACCTGCTGATGGCAAGGTGTTCGGAACCAGTCAACCACGTCCGAGTGCTGCCGCCAAGGTTACAGGAACCTGGGATTTCGGTGCAGACCGTGGCCTGCAGCTTCCGGAAAATACCTTGCAGATGGCTCTGGTGCAGGCAGAGGTTTCTCACGCCAGGATCCTTTCCGTTGATACCAGTGAAGCTGAAAAAATGGCCGGTGTCTTTAAGGTGATAACAGCTAAAGACATCAAAGGGAAAAATCGTATTACCGGTCTGATAACATTTCCGACAAACAAGGGTGACGGTTGGGATCGTCCCATTCTGTGTGATGAAAAAGTGTTTCAGTATGGTGATGCCATTGCCATAGTCTGCGCAGATACCGAGAAAAATGCCAAAGCTGCTGCTAAAATGGTCAAAGTGGAACTGGAGGAACTCCCGGCTTACATGAGTGCTCCGGCTGCAATGGAAGACGATGCCCTGGAAATCCATCCCGGTACTCCAAATATTTATTACATCCAGAAAATAGCCAAGGGTGAAGAGACTGCTCCTATTTTTGATAAATCAGATGTGGTTATTGAGGGAGATTATTATGTCGGTCGCCAGCCCCATATGCCAATAGAACCTGATGTAGGTTTCGCCTATCACAATGAAGATGGGAAACTGGTTATCCATTCAAAATCCATTGGTGTCCATCTCCATCTCTATATGATCGCTCCGGGTCTCGGCCTTGAGCCGGAAGACCTTATATTGGTCCAGAACAATGCTGGCGGCACTTTCGGCTACAAATTCAGCCCTACCATGGAAGCACTGGTCGGTGCCGCGGCCATTGCCACCGGTCGCCCTGTATTCCTCTGCTATGATTATTTCCAGCAGCAGACCTATACCGGCAAACGTTCTCCATTCTTTATGAATGTGAAAATGGCTACGGATAAAGACGGTATGATCAAGGCCATGGAAACCGACTGGTCTGTTGACCATGGACCGTATTCCGAATTTGGCGATCTTCTGACCTTGCGTGGTGCTCAGTTTATCGGCGCAGGCTATGATATCAAAAATATCCGTGGTGAAGGCCGTACTGTCTGTACCAATCATGCCTGGGGGTCTGCATTCCGTGGTTATGGTTCTCCCCAGTCTGAGTTCGCTTCAGAAGTACTCATGGATGAACTGGCGGAAAAACTTGGGATGGATGCGTTGGAGCTGCGTTACAAAAACTGTTATCGCAAGGGTTCCACAACTCCAACGGGTCAGGATCCCGAGGTCTATTCTCTGCCGGAAATGCTTGATATCCTGCGACCCAAGTATGAAGAGGCAAAAAAGACATCAGCTGCCAACTCGACTGACGAGATAAAACGCGGGGTGGGTATTGCCCTGGGCGTCTACGGCTGTGGTCTCGATGGGCCTGATACGGCTGAAAGCGTAGCTGAACTGAATGCTGACGGTACTGTTACCATTTTCAATACATGGGAAGATCATGGGCAGGGAGCGGACATGGGAACGCTTGGTACGGCCCATGAGGCCTTAAGGCCACTGGGAATTTCTTCAGATCAGATCAAACTGGTCATGAATGACACCGAAACGTGCCCCAACTCCGGTCCTGCAGGCGGAAGTCGCAGCCAGGTTGTGGTTGGACAGTCGGTCCGTGTTGCCTGTGAAGAGCTGGTCAAATCCATGCAAAAGGATAGCGCTTCATTCCGCACGTATGATGAAATGGTGGCTGACAACATCCCCACCAAAGTAAACGGCAAATGGTCTGCCCCTGCCGGCAACTGTGATGAAAACGGACAGGGCAATCCCTTCTGTTGTTACATGTATGGTCTGTTCATGGCCGAGGTTGCCGTTGAGGTGGCCACCGGCAAGACAAGTGTTGAAAAAATGACCTGTGTGGCCGATGTCGGTAAAATCAACAACAAACTCGTAGTTGACGGGCAGCTTTACGGCGGTATGGCCCAGGCCATCGGTCTTGCCCTGACCGAGGATTTTGAAGATATTAAAAAGCACTCAACTCTGGTTGGTGCTGGATTCCCATATATCAAACAGATTCCTGACGATATGGAACTGCTCTATGTGGAAACTCCGAGACCTGATGGTCCTTTCGGCGCCTCAGGTGTCGGCGAATTACCGCTGACCTGTCCCCATGCCGCAGTGATCAACGGCATTTACAATGCATGTGGTGCTCGTATCAGACATCTGCCGGCATTACCTGAAAAGGTTCTTGCTGCATTGCCGAAATAACAGCACTGATTGGAGTCATGTACAGGGGCAGCTGTGTCCGCAGCTGCCCCTGATTCCATAAGACCTCAGCACACAGGTACTTCAGGATGGATCAACAGCAGCTCAGGAACTTTGAAGCACGATGTATACAGGAGGAGCAACCCTTTTGTACAGCGGCATGCCCGATCCATATCGATGTCCGACCATTCATGGCCTGTATTGCCAAAGGTGATATGCGTGGTGCACGGCGCGTTCTTGATCGTACCATGCCCTTTGCCGATATTGTCGGCCGCATCTGTGATCAGTCCTGCCGTACGGCCTGTAAACGCAGGGAGATTGATTCCCCTCTAGCCATCGGCAGTCTGGAAAGATACTGTGTGTCAACGGTGCCTGCTGTTATCAAACCCCCAAAACTTCCCGGTAAAGGCGGCAGTGTTGCAGTCATAGGCAGCGGCTTGAGCGCCATGACCGCAGCCCTTGATCTCGCCCGCAAGGGACGTAATTCTCTTATTCTGACATGTGATGAAGCAATTGGCGGTACTCTTCGAACCTATGCGGAGGAGTTGTTGCCGGCCCAGGCACTTGCCACTGCTGTAGAAACCCTTGATTTCTACGGTGTCTCCATTCAGTTCGGCTGTTCTCTCACCAACGAATTTTTTCAAACAATCCGACAAGATCACGATGCTGTTTTTCTGGATAGAGATTGTGCCGATCTTCATGGTTTGGCCGTTGATTGCGCCCATCCGGATCCGTTTACGCTAGGCATCGGCAGAGAAGGATGTTTTGCCGGCGGCGGGTGCCTGGAAAACAGCTATTCCGTCATCAAACAGGTTGAGGACGGACGTCGCGCTGCCCTGACCATTGAGCGATATCTGCAGCAGGTGTCCCTTACCGCCCAGCGTGAAAGGGAAGGAGCCTGCCCCACCAGGATGTATACGGTGACCACAGGTATCCAGTCACAACAAGAGGTTCTTCCTGCTGATCAGCAAGCAGGGTTTACTGCTGCAGAAGCGGTGCAGGAAGCCGCCCGGTGCATCCAGTGTCAATGCATGGAATGCGTTAAAGAATGCACTTTTCTTCAGGAGTTTCACGATTATCCAAAACAACTTGTCCGTAAGATCTATAATAACGAAGCCATTGTCCAGGGAACCCGGTCGGCGAACAGGATGATCAACTCGTGCAGCCTGTGCGGTCAGTGTCAGGTTGTTTGCCCCAACGACATCCCCGTGGCTGATGTCTGCCTTGCCAGTAGAAGGAGCATGGTGGAAAAATCCACCATGCCGCCTTCAGCACATGATTTTCCCCTGCAGGACATGGAGTTTAGTCAGAGTGATTTTTTTGCCATGACAAGGCACCAGCCAGGGAGTGACAGCAGCCGTTTTCTTTTTTACCCCGGTTGTCAGCTTGCCGGATCCGCACCGCAGGCGGTTGAACAGACCTACCTGCATCTTACCCAACAGCTCAGTGGTGGGGTAGGTCTGATGTTCGGTTGTTGCGGCATTCCGGCCCACTGGGCAGGCAGGCAGGAGCTTTTTGCTAAGACCATGCAGGATTTCCTTTTTGAGATTGAGGAGATGGGTAATCCGATTATTATTACTGCCTGCTCAAGCTGTTATAGCATTTTTAAGGAATTTGCTCCGAACCTTTCCCTCCGCTCTCTTTGGCAGATTCTTGAAGATATCGACCTGCCCGAACAGAGAGGACTGATCCCCCAACAGCCAATGGCCATTTATGACCCGTGTACGGCCAGACATGAACCAGAGATACGTGACAGTGTACGCCGCTTGACGAAGAAACTGGGATTCAGCATTGAAGAGCATCCGCTTTCAGGAAAGTTGGCTGATTGTTGCGGATATGGCGGTCTGATGCAGTTTGCCAATCCGGAACTTGGCGGAAAAACTGCCAGAAAAAAAGGGCAGCGCAGTGTCCACGACGGTCTGGCATACTGCTCCATGTGCCGTGACAATCTCGCCTCTTCAGGAAAACGTATTGCCCATTTACTGGACTATCTTTTTCCTGCTGCAGATCCGGAAGACCCTGCTCTGCGCAGGAATCCCGGCTTCTCAAGGCGTCATGAAAACCGGGCAAGGTTGAAACAGCGCCTGCTTACCACCCTTTGGCATGAGGAATCGGATATGACTCCGGAGTATAAAAAAATTGAGCTCTTCATTACACCACTAATTATGGAGTTGTTGAATTCACGACATATCCTGGAGGACGATATTCAAAAGGTTATCTTTCAGGCAGAACAAACGGGAAGGAGACTGGTTGATCCTGAAAGCGGACACTTCCTTGCCAGTTACAAACCGGTGCGGGTGACATACTGGGTGGAGTATGAACCGGGTATGCAGGGATTTATCATTCATAACGCTTACAGCCATCGAATGAGTCTGCCGGGAGACGTCAAATGAGCAATTTTTCCTTCATTGCAGAAACGGACTGGCGCTGTGCCTGCTGTAATAAAAACCTTCAGGCAAGCAAGGTGAATGTGGAATATATGGGCTCTGTCTTCAATGTTGAACTGATGGTCTGTCCTGACTGCGGTTTTGTCCTTATTCCGGAAGACCTGGCCCTTGGTAAAATGCTCCAGGTTGAACAGCTTCTTGAAGATAAATAAGAATCTCTCATGTCTCTCTTATGCCACGGTCATACAGCATCCCTGCTCTGTGAACAGAAAGAACTGCAGCGGATGACAGGCGATACCCTTCGTCCCGGAGGACTGGAGCTGACAAACAGGGCCATGCAGTTCTGCAACCTGCCTGCCCACAGTACTGTTCTTGATGTGGGGTGCGGTTATGGTCAGACCATGGCTCTTCTCTCTGCACAATTCGGTCTTCATGTCATGGGGCTTGATCCGGCAGAATCCATGTTGCGGAAAACGGCAGAACTGCTTCCAGCTTCTCTAATATTCCAGGCAGATGCAGCAGCTATTCCTGTGCGAAGCAATTTCTTCGATGCTCTCATTGCGGAGTGTGTGCTCTCTCTTCTGGCTGATATGCAGGCAAGTCTGGAGGAGATGCATCGTGTACTTGTTCAGGGCGGAAGACTGGTCCTGACCGATATCTACGCAAGAAAAGAAAACTTCCTGCCCGGAGTGCCGCAGAGTGGTATTCACAGCTGCTTTAACGGCGCGGTTTCCATTGACACCATCAGGGAATGTCTGCAGGCCGCCGGATTTACCATACTGCTTCTTGAGGATCATACCAGATTCCTGCGGCAACTCGCCGGTCAGATAATCTTCTCATTCGGCAGCCTGGAAGCGTTCTGGCAGCTCTTCATGGGGGTGGATAAAGCGGCAACTACCTGCGGTTCCATTGCCAACGCAAAACCCGGCTATTATCTGCTTATTGCCGCAAAGGAGTAATTGCTATGGATGATACAACGTTGCGCATCATGCAGCTTGGTTCCCAGGGATTACGCTGCAGTCAGATATTGATGCAGCTTGCCCTTGAAGATATGGGGGAGGCCAACGTCGGTCTGGTTCGTGCCCTGTCGGGCCTGTGTAATGGCCTGGGCTCCGGAGAAATATGCGGAGCTGCAAGTGGAGGCGCCTGCGTTATTGCCTTTTATGCTGCAAAAGGGGACAGCAGTGAAGAGGAAGAGCAGGATTATCAGTTGATGCTTGCCGAGTTCATGGGATGGTTCAAAGAGACGGCTCCCCCCAGATGGGGAGGTGTCAGATGTGATGAGATCATTTCCGGTGGGGCTGCCATGGAAACAGAGAAATGTGGTGACATCGTCGCTGCGACCCGCAACAGGATTCTGGAAATATTGGCCACATACGGCTTTGATCCGAGTTTGCCGAGAGAATCAGGCCATGAATGAGAAGAGCAGCAGTGATATCCTTTCCTCAACAAAGAGCATCTGCCCTGTCTGCCTGAAGCGTCTGTCTGCTGTTCGGGAAAAACATGGTGACGATGTCTATCTGGTAAAAAAATGTTTTGAGCACGGAGAATTCAAGACGATAATCTGGCGTGGCCCCTTATCTTTTACTTCCTGGAAACGTCCGAAAAAGGCGTCGTCGCCGCAACATACGTTCACAAAATCAGAGCGGGGGTGCCCCCACGATTGCGGGCTCTGCCCCAGTCACGGCCAGCATACCTGTACTGCACTCATAGAGATCACAACACGCTGTAATCTCCGCTGCAAGGTATGTTTTGCCGATGCCGGCAGTAACACGGCGGCAGATCCGTCTCTAGACAAAATCGCTTTTTTCTATGACCGGCTCATGCAGGCAAGCGGTTCCTGTAACGTTCAGCTGTCCGGCGGTGAGCCCACGGTAAGAGATGATCTTGCAGATATCGTCAGGCTTGGCCGGGAAAAAGGCTTTTCTTTTCTGCAGCTGAATACCAACGGCATCCGCCTGGCAGAGGATGAAGCCTATGCGAAAAGCCTGAAGGACGCCGGCTTATCATCTGTCTTTCTCCAGTTTGACGGCCTGAGCGACGAAGTCCACCTGGCCCTGCGGGGACGTGCCCTTTCAGAGATCAAGGAAATGGCCATTGTAAACTGCGCTCTTGCCGGTCTCGGGGTCGTGCTGGTACCTACGATTGTGCCAGGTGTCAACACCCAGGAACTTGCCGGAATTATAGACTATGCAGCGAGATTTTCACCAACTGTGCGCGGAGTCCATTTCCAGCCGGTAAGCTATTTCGGCCGCTATCCGGAGCCGCCGCTGGACAGTGCCCGCATAACACTGCCGGAAATATTGATGCACATAGAAGAACAGACCAACGGTGAGATACCGGCACATCTTTTTTCACCACCCTCCTGTGAACATGCCCTCTGTTCCTTCCATGCCAATTTTCTGGTTCAGGAAGATCATAGCTTGAAAGGAATTACTTCCTGGCAACAGAACTGTTGCGCAGCCACCGAGAAAAAAGGAAAGATCCCCGCGGCTGTTGTGGGCAGAGAGAAAAGTGTCAGCTTTACTGCCAGGCAATGGTCTGCTCCCAGCGCCTGCAAGTGCACCCCTGCAGAAGTTCCTGAAAATGAAGATGAACTGGATTTCTTTCTCAGAAGGGCAAAAACCCATACCTTTTCCATCTCCGGTATGGCCTTCCAGGATGCATGGAATCTGGATATTGAGCGATTGCAGGGCTGCTGTATCCATGTAGTCTCTCCTGAAGGAAACCTGATACCTTTCTGTGCCTATAACCTGACGTCAAGTCAGGGCAGAGGGCTGCACAGAGCAGGGGGTGGCCAGTGAAAAGGAGCAGCGTTGAAGTTATCATGCAGCAGAGCATGGGGCTGGGAGGAGAGTTGTTCCCTGATCGTGCTGCTATTGAGTGCTATCAGATGGGCAGGCTGCAGGAGACAATCGGTCATGCCATGAAAAACAGCACTTTTTACCGCGACAAGATGGCAGGAATAGCTGCAATGGATTTCACTGATTATCACTCGCTTTCCCTCCTGCCCTTTACAAGTGAAGATGATCTGCGCCGCCATGGTCAGGATATGCTCTGCGTCAGTCAGGATGAGGTAGCCCGTATCATCACCATGCAGAGTTCCGGTACTACCGGCGCACCCAAGCGGCTGTTTTTTACCGAGGATGATCTTGAGCGTACCATCGATTTTTTTCATCATGGCATGAAATCCCTGGCCAAACCGGGTGAGAAGGCAGTGATTCTGCTGCCGGGCAGCACTCCTGATTCCACAGGTGACCTTTTGTCCCGCGCCCTTGAGAGAATGAATGTCAGCAGTCGGGTATACGGACTGGTGAACGATCCGCAGCAGGCGGCAGAGGAAGTGTTTGTCGAACCATTTGACGTGCTTGTCGGCTTTCCTGTGCAGATCCTGGCCCTGTCCCGGACCCAGGCAGCACAGGCTGGCACAGCCGGACAGCTTAAATCCGTTCTCCTCTGTTCTGATTATATTCCGCAAACCGTCTGTGATGAATTGTCGGCCAGGTGGCAGTGCCGGGTATTCAGCCATTACGGTACAGTTGAAACCGGCCTTGGAGGCGGGGTTGAATGCGAAGGGCTGTGTGGCTGTCATCTGCGTGAAGCAGATCTGCTTTTTGAAGTGATCCGTCCCAAAACAGATGTTGTACTCGCTGCAGGTGAATGGGGAGAAATTGTTTGTTCCACTCTCAGCCGCAGGGGTATGCCTCTGATTCGCTATCGTACCGGTGATTATGGTCGTCTGCTCAGCGGGCCATGTGTGTGCGGCAGTCACATTGCACGACTGGATAAGGTGCGCGGCAGAATAAGTCAGGTCCTGCAGTTGGACAACGGACACGCCATCTCCATGGATATGCTGGATGAGACCCTGCTTTCTCTGCCAGGTGTTCTTGATTTTCAGGCTGTACTGCAAAAAGAAGAGAATGGCCGTGACAGACTCTCTATCCAGTTAGCTCTCATACCGGAAAGTAAAAATCACGTTGTTAAGCATGCGGCAGTGCTGCTCAAGGAAATAGCACAGCTGGAGAATATCCGGGTCTCCCTTGAGGAAAATTCCACAGGCCGCATCAATAAAGGGAAACGCATAATCGAAGACCAAAGAGGAAAAAAACAGCTATGAAAAAGCTTATTCAACAGGTTTGTGATATCTTGGCAGATGGTGAAGATCTGGTGATGGCTACCATCTGCAGCAAAAACGGGTCGGCGCCCCGTATAGCTGGAGCCAGAATGATCGTCCGTGCAGATGGCAGAATTTTCGGAACCATCGGCGGCGGCATGGTCGAGGCCAAGGCAATAAAAGAGTCGGTACAGTCCTTTACCCATAAAAAATCGACGCGCCGTTTCTTTGATCTGAGCAATGCCGATGCCGCCGGAACAGATATGATATGCGGTGGAACCATGGAGGTTTTTCTGGAATACATCTCGGCGGAACCGGAAAATATAAAGGTGTTCAGCGAGTTGCTTACAGCTCTTGACAGCGGGCGCAGGGTCTCCTTTGTCAGCAAACTCAATGGGCAGGCGAACAGCAGTTCACGCTTTGTTATCGCTGGTTGTGGAAAATCAAACCGTTGCCAGGCTCCGGATGTACTTCGTGCAATTGTCAATAAACTCCGTCTCACCACATCCTCCCCTACTGTTATTATTTACGATGAGGAAGAGTATCTGGTTTCCTACTTTTCAATTCCGGGTGAGATCTTTCTTCTCGGTGCCGGTCACGTTGCCGCCTGTACTGCGGAAGCTGCCGCCATGGTAGGATTTCGGATCATTGTCATGGATGACAGGTCCGAGTTTGCCAATCAAGAGCGGTTTCCCTCCGCTGACGAAGTTGTTGTCCTTCCCTCCTTCGCCGATTGTTTTCAGGGGCATGACGTTTCACCGGACAGCTATCTGGTTATTGTAACCAGAGGACACATGCATGACCGCGATGTCCTTGAACAGGCGCTCCGTACCAATGCCGGCTACATCGGTATGATCGGCAGCCGGAAAAAACGTGATGCCATTTACAGCAATCTTCTGGAAAGCGGTATGGTACAGGAACAGTTGGATCGGGTCTTCTGTCCCATCGGTCTTTCCATAGAGGCTGATACGCCCGAGGAGATCGCGGTGAGTATTGTCGCGGAATTGATACAGCAAAGAGCAACAGGGCAGAATCGTGGGAAATGAGATTGCAGCCATCATTCCCGCTGCCGGCTTTTCCTCCAGGATGGGGAAGCTAAAGGCACTGCTCCCCCTTGGGGAAACGACAGTGCTGGGACAACTCATTGCCCTGTTGCAGTGCTGCGCTATCCGTGACATTATCGTTGTCACCGGTCACAGGTCGGAAGAAGTCGGGCAGGTTGCCGTCGAGGCGGGTGCCCGGGCCGTATACAATGATGACTATGAGCTGGGAATGTTCACTTCGATCAAAACCGGTATCAAGGCCTTGAGCCCGGAGACAGATGGCTTTTTCCTGCATCCGGTGGATATTCCTTTGATCCGCAGGGGAACAATCGGGCTGCTGTTCGAGGCCTTTGCCGCATTTCCTCAAGCAATTATTTACCCTGTCTTTCAGGGCAGGCGGGGGCATCCGCCTCTTATTACCACCTCGCTTTCTCAGCACATTCTCAAAAGTGATGCGCCGCACGGCCTGCGTGATCTGCTTGAGCAGGCAGACAGGCAGAGCATCGTGTCAGTCCGGGAGATTGAGGTGCCGGATGCAAACATCCTCTTTGATATGGATACCATGACTGACTACCGATCCGGTGTCGATCTCTATTGCAAAAGAGATGTGCCGACCATGGATGAGTGCAGGTTTCTGTTGCAGAGGATGTTCAAAATGCCAGCAAAGGGACTTGCCCATGCAGAACGGGTTGCTGATCTTGCCGTAGCAATTTGTGCACATATAGCCGAGAAAAGGGCAGAGGGGCCGGACCGTGACATTTGCCGGGCAGCCGGCTTGCTGCACGATATCGCCAAAGGGCACGCTAATCATGAAGTGGAGGGGGGGCGTTGGCTGCGTCAACTCGGGTTTGAGCGGACGGCAGATATCGTTGCAGCCCACAAGGATACAGAACTCGCTCCGGATACTCAGGTCACGGAAAAAGAAATTGTCTACATTGCCGATAAGATGGTGAGCGGAAACAGGCTGGTCAGTGTGGCGGAACGTTTCCAGGAAAAGATGGATCTGTATGCAGACAATCCAGAGGCCTGCGCAGCAATCAAAAGACGTCTGCACCATGCCATGAACGTTATGGCAGCCATTGAAGATGAAACAGGTACAAGTCTGGATGCCATTGCTGCCGCCCTGCAAGAGGGGATAACCTGACAATGGGAAAAAGCAGATTGATTTATCTGATGCGGCACGGGCGGATAAACCAGTCCCTGCCGCACCGTTTCGTCGGACAGTTGGATCTGCCCCTGGACGATGAAGGAATCCGCCAGGCCCGGGATATGCATTTTTTTCTCAAAGATATCAAGTTCTCCCGGATATTCATGTCTCCGCTTCGCAGGACTGTACAGACTGCGGAAATAATTGCCGGCAGCAGGACAATAAGCACGCAACAGGTTCCGGGATTAGCCGAAATCAGTCTCGGCGCCTGGGATGGATTGACCGTGGATGAGGTGCGCAGACGTTTCCCAGGTGAATATGAAAAACGGGGACAGGATCTGGCTCACTATCGTCCTCCGGAGGGAGAAAGTTTTGCTGACCTTGCCCAGCGCAGCTTTCCTGCTTTCACTGAGTTGGCAATGGAAAATCCGGGTCCGCTCCTTGTGGTATCCCATGCAGGAGTAAATCGTGTCCTGCTTTCACGAATGCAGCAACTCCCCTTGGAAGATCTTTTTCTGATTCCACAGGACTACTGCTGTCTGAATATCATAAACCTGGATAATGGCAGCTGGCATGTTGATGCCATTAACAGACTGCTCTAAGAGCAGGAGGATATCCTCTCTGCTTCACTGTTTCTTTTTTCTCTTTTTTTACCACGGACTAACTACCTGATTCACTCTCTTGAGAGATTTTTTTCGGAAATTTTATTTTAAAACAGAAACCCTGGCCTGTCAGGCCAGGGCAGAGCAAATTGGTTCAGCCATTTTGATTATGTATGGACCTCTTCATTTTCTTTGCATGCCCTTTATGGCCGTGGGTAAAAGAAAACGAAGCAAAAGAAAGGGCACCCGTGTCTCTCGGTCCTTCGGACTTCCTGGAGTTTATACCACCTTGAGGGGTGCTCCTCGGAAATTGCCGGGAGTTTTATTGACAGGTTTGTACAGGGAGTCAACGTGCCCTTAGGTCAATTCATACGAGACGGATTTCCTTCTTCTTTCGGGGAGCAGCTGCGAGAGTATCATGCCCACCAGCATCAGGGCGCAGCCGAACAGTCCTCTGGGGGAGAGTATTTCTCCTAAAAACAGCCAGCCTCCGAGAAGGGCAAAGACCGATTCCAGGCTGAGGATGATGGCGGCGTGGGCAGGGTGGGCTTTTTGCTGCGCCACCACCTGCAAGGTGTAGGCAATACCCACGGAAATGATTCCTGCGTAGAGGATGGGGTACATGGCTGCCCTGATAGCACTGATACTGATAGTCTCCCACTGCAGAGCGGCAAGCCAGCTTAAGAGCGCACAGAAGAGAAACTGGTAGAGGGAGAGGAGCAGGGAGTCGAATCTCTGGGTAAACCAGGAGATCAGTTGCACATGGATGGCCCAGAACAGGGCGCTGACAAGGACCAGCAGGTCGCCGTGGGAGATGTTGAAGCCATCGGTGATACTCAGGAAATACATGCCGACAACCGCCAGCAAGGCTCCCATCCAGGTACCCATTCCTGTCCTCTGCTTCCAGAGGAGGCCAAGTAAGGGGACGATAATCACATAGAGACCGGTGATAAAGCCGGCCTTGCCTGCTGTGGTATAGACTATGCCGATCTGTTGCAGGGATGAGCCGAGAAAGAGAACCACTCCCAGGCAAATCCCTCCCAGCAGTCCGAAACGGTCCAGCAGTCGAGGGCGCTGTGCCACAGGTTTTTTCAGCCTGTAGAGGATGAGTACCGGAAGCAGAGAGACTGCTCCGACCAGAAAACGCGTTGCATTGAAGGTAAAGGGTGAGACATGCTCCATACCCAGGCGCTGGGCCACAAAGG
Source organism: Pseudomonadota bacterium (assembly GCA_018820855.1). GTDB lineage: Bacteria > Desulfobacterota > Desulfobulbia > Desulfobulbales > Desulfocapsaceae > Desulfocapsa. Next base: position 88,529 of record JAHJNL010000010.1, read on the forward strand.
CAAAACCCCAGATCATGGCCGTTGTGAGCAGCAGCAGATTCGCCTGCCAGCTGGTTGTTGTTTGCATACTTTGCGATACCGGGTGTGGAGTGAATAAAAAGAGACTGTTTCTCAATCTTACCACCTGCGCAGAAAAAAACAGCAGGAACTCGCTGCTACCGTCTCTTGTCTGCTTTTTTCTTCTGTGGTAAAGCCCTTTTCATCATGAAAAGAAACTGGTAATATCTTATCTTTTCGATAAGAATAGTTATGTTGTCCCCCCAACTCTCAACTTTCCATTATCTCATGAAACAGCTGTGGCGTATCCCGGATTTTCTTGATCTTGAATACTTTTTTGTCCAGGATCAGAAACTGGCGGAAGAGGAGGGGGAAAGTGCGCTGCGGGACCGGGACCGAGCCCTTTATCTGGAAGAGATTGATGAGGAGGTGGGAGGGGCTGAGCCTGACCGGGAGTGGCTGATCTATCGCTGGCTGCAGGCGAGAAGGAGGATGGAGAACCAGGCCCAGGGAGGGCAGGCGCTGTTGCCGGGAAGGATGTGGTATGAGCTGTACGGTCTTTTCTGGTCCCTCTTTTCTTTTCTGGCTGTGGCCGCTGGTGCCGGACTTGCCTATTCCTTTCTGAGCTATTCCGGCAGGCAGCCGGTGAATGTCTCTTCCTTTTTTCTCTTCTTTGTCGGTTTGCAGACCCTGTTTCTTGTCGCTCTCCTGACTGCCGGGATGTATCGTAAGATACGTGGATTGGATCTTCGCTCTTCTCTCCTCCTGACGCTTGTCAACAGTGGGCTCAACAGTCTGCTTTTTAAGATCAGAAAGTATGGGCTGGACAGTATGGAGGCCGGACGAAGAGAACAGTTTACAGCCGCATTGGGGGCTGTGCGTGCCAGAGGCAAGGGATATGGAGCGATATTTTTCTGGCCCCTGTTCCTGCTCTTTCAGCTCTTTGGTATTGCTTTTAATTTCGGGGTGCTGGGGAGTATTCTGGTGAAGGTGGCAAGTGCTGATCTGGCCTTTGGCTGGCAGTCGACCATTCAGCTTTCCTCGGAGTTTGTCTCCACCCTTGTGCAGTGGCTGGCTTTGCCATGGTCCTGGCTGTTGTCTGCCTCCACAAGCTACCCCAGTCTGGCACAGATTGAGGGGAGTCGGATGATCCTCAAAGAAGGAATTTATCACCTGGCAAGCGAAGACCTGGCTTCCTGGTGGCCCTTTCTCTGTCTGGCAATTTTCTGCTATTGTCTTTTGCCGCGATTGCTGCTGTTTGTTGCCGGTACAGTGGGGCGCAAGCGTTCCCTGGCCAGGATTTCCTTCCGTCGTGTTGATCATAATCAACTTGTACACCGGCTGCTGACACCCCGCCTTGAGACAAGGACGTACGATGAGCCGCAGTCACCAGCCCCGGCAGACGTGATTTCTGTTGTGCCTGAGGATGGATTGGCGGAGACGGCTCCTGTTGCTGTCGATGAAGAGGAGCCGTCTGTGGCAGCGGTAACGGCTGCAGTAAACGGGACGCTACTGGCGCTGGTTCCCGATGAACTCTTTGACGACTGCAATTTCCAGGAACTGGAACGTTATTGTCAACAGGCCTTTGGCTACGCAGTAGGTGAAATGATACGTATCAATGAGGAGTACAGCGATAGCCGTGCCCTTCTTCTGCGTCTGGGAGAGGGTCAGGCCTCCGCTTGTCCGCCACTGCTGATCCTGCAGGAGGCCTGGCAGCCGCCAATCCGGGAGATGCTGCGCTTGCTGCAGGAACTTCGTGAGACCTGTGATCAGGAGACTCATATCATTGTGGCCCTGGTGGGCAGGCCTCGGCCGGAAACCCTTTTCACCCCGGTTTCAGACAGTGATCTCCATATCTGGCGGCAGAAGACAGCACCCCTGGGTGATCCCTGTCTGCAGGTGAGCCCTCTACTGGAGAAGCAATGAGACAGAGAATACCGGAATTTGCCGTGGTCGGGCATCCCAATGAGGGGAAGTCATCGGTGCTCTCCACCCTGGCCGAAGACGATTCGGTGCGCATCAGTCCCATGCCTGGAGAGACCAGGGAGTGCCAGACATTCCCCGTCTCCATTGATGGCCGGGAGATTATCCGCTTTACCGATACGCCGGGGTTTCAGAATCCGCGCAAGAGTCTGCAGTGGATGCAGGAGTACAGGGGCAGTGATGAAACTCTGATACGGGATTTTATAGACGCCCACAAAGAAGACCCTGATTTCCATGATGACTGCCGCCTGCTCCAGCCGCTGCTGCGCGGGGCCGGCATTATCTTTGTGGTGGATGGCTCCAGGCCTCTTCGCAATATGGACAAGGCTGAAATGGAGATTCTTCGGCTCACCGGTTGCCCGCGCATGGCCATTATCAATTGTAAGGAAGAAGAGACCGCCTGGCTGGCCAGGTGGCAGTCTGAATTCAGGAAACATTTCAACTCGATCCGGGTCTTTAACTCCTGCCAGGCAACCTATCGTGAACGTATCGAACTTCTGGAAAGTCTCAAGGGGATTGACCAGGAACTGCAGCCCGTCCTGGACCAGGTGATTGCGGCCTTCCAGCAGGACTGGCAGGCGCGGAGCAGGCAGGTGGCTGAACTGCTTCTTGACCTCTTTGAGCACGCTCTGGCCTACAGCAGGTCTGTTGCTCTGCCGCCAGGGGCAGACGAGGAAACACTCAAGGATCGGCTGCACCGGGATTATGTGGAGTTACTCCGCAAGGAGGAGAAAAAATGTCAGAAACGGATGCGGGCTCTGTATAAGCACAATATTTTCAACTGTGAATTGTCGCCCCAGTCCATTCTCCAGGAAGACCTCTTCTCGAAGAAAACCTGGGAATTTCTGGGTCTCAACCGTTCCCAGCTTGTCATGGCCGGGGCCTTGAGCGGGGCAGCTCTTGGGGCAGGTGTTGATGTGGCGGCAGCCGGTCTCTCCTTTGGTATCTTTTCGACTATTGGCGGACTGTTGGGGGCGGCAGGGACAGCGTTCAAGGGCCGGGATCTTCTTTCCGGGACCAGACTGCTCGGCATGCGTCTTGACGAGCAGCGCTTGACAGTGGGGCCGGTGAAAAATGTCCAGCTCCTCTTTGTCCTTCTCGACCGTCAGTTTCTCTTTTACAGCCATATTATCAACTGGGCCCACGGCCGTAGAGACTATGATCAGCCACCTCCTGCAGGCGAAAATCTTCCGGCCAAGATTGGCTATACCGCAGACTGGGACAGGTCCAGGCGTAAGATCTGCGAACGATTTTTTGCCTGTCTGCAGAATAATGGAGATTCTGCAGACAGCGAGATGCGCGAGTCCATGGCGCAGTTGATTCGTCAGACCCTGCAGGAAATCTCTCTTGGGGGGCGGACCTGATGGATATTTTTGCACAATTGCAGAAAGTCTTTGGCTTTTCCAGCTTTCGCAGCAATCAACAGGAGATTGTCGAGGCGATCCTTGCCGGCAAAGATGTCTTTGCTGTGATGCCTACTGGCGGCGGAAAGTCTCTCTGTTATCAGCTGCCGGCCTCCCTGCTTTCCGGCGGCTGTATTGTCATCAGTCCTCTCATTTCATTGATGAAGGATCAGGTGGATGCTGCCCTCGCCATCGGTCTTGAGGCAGCCTATCTCAATTCCACTCTGCCACAGAACGAACAGCAGGAGGTCATGGCCAGGATGCAGCGGGGAGGGTATCAACTGCTCTATATTTCTCCTGAGCGACTGGCCCTTCCCGGTTTCCTGCAGCGTCTTAAAAAATCTCCTTTCTCTTTTCTGGCCGTAGATGAGGCGCACTGTATCTCGGAATGGGGGCATGACTTCAGACCTGATTATCTGGCCCTTTCCCGGATTCGGGAAGAATTCCCTCATCTGCCTCTGGCCGCTTTCACTGCCACGGCAACGGAGAAGGTACAGGAGGATATCACCCGTCGTCTGCATCTCTCCGATCCGCTGCTTGTCCGGGCCTCCTTTGATAGGCCCAATCTCTTTTATCAGGTTCTGCCGCGGCAACAGGTGAACAAACAGATTGAGGGGGCCATTCGTGAGCATAAGGGCGAGGCGGGGATAGTCTATCGTCTCAGCCGTAATGATGTGGAAAAAACGGCGTCCTATCTTTCTGCCCGTGGAATTGCTGCCCTGCCTTATCATGCCGGACTTGAGGCCGGAGTACGACAGCGCAACCAGGAGGCCTTTAACCGTGATGAGGTGCAGGTGATTGTGGCAACCGTGGCCTTTGGCATGGGGATCGATAAGTCCAATGTCCGCTTTGTGATCCATGGTGATCTTCCCAAGAACCTGGAAAGTTATTACCAGGAAACCGGTCGTGCCGGACGGGACAACGAACCGGCTCACTGCCTGCTTTTCTACAGTCGTGGCGACTTTTTCCGCCTGCGCCCCTTTATTGAACAGCTGCAGGATAAACAGGAACGGGAGCTTGGCCTGCAGCAGTTGCGACGGATGATGGCCTTTGCCGAACAGCCCATGTGTCGGCGCAGGGCTGTCCTTGCCTATTTTGATGAAGAGTACGGTCAGGAGAACTGTGGAGCCTGTGATATCTGTGTCCACGGCACAGAAGAGATTGACGGAACGGTTGATGCCCAGAAGGTTATGTCTGCCATTTACCGTACAGATCAGCGTTTCGGTGCCGGTCATATTGTGGATATTGTCTATGGGGCGAAGAGCAAGCGTATTGTCTCCCTTGGCCACGACCAGATCAAGACCTATGGTGTAGGGAAAAAGGAGGGAAAAGGGCATTGGCGCTCAGTGATTGATGCCCTCCTGGCCCAGGGGTTGCTGCAGGCAGAGGGCGGAGAATATCCCTTGTTGAAACTCACTGCGGCAGGAGAAGAGGTCCTCTTTGGCAAGAAAAAGTTTATTCACCACTGCATCCTTGCCCCTGAAGAGGTCGTACCCCAGGAAGAGACCCATGACCGTGAGCTCTTTGCCCGGTTGCAACTTCTGCGCCGTGAGATGGCAGAGGAAGAGGGCGTTCCTCCCTATGTCCTTTTTTCAGACCGCAGTCTGCATGAAATGTGCTGCAGCTATCCGGAAAACGACCGAGAATTTCTGGCAGTAAACGGTGTAGGGCAGGTCAAGCTCAGGCAGTATGGAGCATCTTTCCTCGCTGTTATCAGAGACTATCTGCAAGAGCATCCGGAGATTGAAAAGGTGATACCGGCAGTAGTGGAACAGAAAGGAAAAGAGACTCCCCATAAAGGTTTGCAAGCAAGCGATACCGTGACGGAAACCCTTGTCCTGGCCAGAGAGGGTCTGGGAGTTGCGGAAATTGCAGCCAGGCGAGGGTTGAAACCCATTACCATTGCCGGCCATCTGGAGCAGATTTTCCGGCAGGAGGAAAATGACCTCGATATCCTGCGCTTTATCGAGCCTGATCTTCTGCAGGAGCTTACTGCACAGTTTGTTGCCAACGGCAGTGTCCGCCTGAAACCAGTGGTCGAGTCCATGGCAGGGCGGGCAGACTACGATCAGGCCCGTATTGTCCGTGGTTATCTCCAGGGATCTGGGAATATTCTTTAAATTCAGTTGGATATAAAGAAAGTCGTATTCTTTCTGAGCAAGGAGTGGATTGGCCCGTGCACAGGGCATGTCGCTCACTCTTTGCCTCTCCTCTGCAGTCTGTAGAAATTAAATTTGAATTTTGCGGTGGTTGATCTATCATGAGGCTTTGAGTGAGCGGCATTTCCAGTAGAGAGTGTTTGAAATCCTTGAAACAGTGAGAGGCAACATGGATTCATCCCATGAGCAAAAATCCGCAGGCGAGCCGGGGAACCAGATACAGGTAAGGGTGCAAAGTCTGTTTGCTGAAATCAAAGGTGCTGTTACAGCGCAGGATTTTGTAAAAGCAGAGGCCCTCCGAGATGAGCTTTTAGAAGTCGATACCATGGCTCTGAAAGAAATTATAGAGTCAGCTGAACTTATAGAGGCCGCGAAGCTGGCTGGAATTGACCAGGAACATCTACTGCTCTGGAAAGAATTTTATGATCGTCTTTCTCCTGAAGAAACAAGTCTCTTTTATTATTCCCTGAAAAATACGACTGTCCCGGCCAAGACTATACTGACCCGGCAGGGTAAATTGAGTGACCGCTTGTTTTTGATTGAGCAGGGAAGGCTTGCTGCCGTTTTTCGCAAAGGAAAAGAAAACTACTTGGTGTTGCAGCTTGGCAAAGGCGCTTTTGTCGGTGAAGAAACCTTTTTTGGTATGGCAATCTGTACCTCTTCCGTTATTACTCAGGCTGAGGCAACCTTAAAGGTTTTGGAAAAGGCAGCAACCTTTGACTGGAATGAAAAGGCCCCTGGCCTGTATGCCAAGATCGAAGCATTTTGTCATGAATATGGCCAGTATGAAGAGGCCTATGACCGAAAACGTCAGCAGGAGAACCATTTTCAACGCCTTACTGTTCAGGGTCAGGTGTCGGTTGATATCCTGAGTTCAACCGGAAAGCCGACTGGTCATCATTTCAAGGCCGCACTTGAGGATATTTCGTGCAGCGGGGCATGTTTTTTTATTAAATCCTCAAGAAAAGAAGGGACCAGGGCCCTTCTTGGCAGACCATTGAAAATGATTTTTTCAATAAAAGGGAAGACGAAGCCCGTGGAGTTCGTAGCCATAGGGCGGGTCGTTAAAGTGAAATTTCACTTAGAGAATGATTATAGTGTTCATGTGCAGTTTGCAAAAACTCTTGGACAGGAAAAAATTGACTTGCTGCAAGCCCGCTAGTGTCTGTTCGGAAATGAGATATTTTCTTCTGCAACGAGGCGCTCACATAAGTAAAGCACTGGTTGCTGTTTGCTCTCCCTGAGCCTGACAGTTCAACGCGACTGAATGCACATGGCTCCCACCTCCTGAAGAGGGTGACCTGGAATAATTTCATGTTACTTCTGCTCCCCTACCATTCCATCCATAATTTTTAACATATGCATATTCTTCATTTTCATGAAGTTACGAAGTGTAAACAAGATGGCATTTTGAAAAGAGAATGCTTCTGAATTCCTGGAATCAGGTGTTCCCCCTGGAATTGAGAGGCTAGTTGTAGAAAGTAAAAAACTTTTGCCAGAAAAGGAAGATGCTTTAAATCCAGAGTAGTGGCGAAAAGCATCAAAATTAATGAGTGTAATATGCTACATAGGAAAGCAATGAAACTTTGTATCCATGTGTTTGTATGGGTGCTGCTTGGCATGAACCTGGTGCTTGTTGAGCAGTCGTATGCGCAACAAGAGCAATTGTCACATTCTCCTCAGGAGATAGTGACAATTGCAATAGATATTGAACAAGTAAAGCAAAGCATAACAGCAACAAAAGATAGATTAGAGATTGCTGAATCCATGGAGAGTGCGGAAACAGCCAGTCAACTTGGCGTACCCCTGACACGTTTGCAGGAGTACAATGCCAACCTGCGGAAGATTGAGGCAGTCTACCAGCGTCAACTCACCTCAATAGAAAGGCGGGATTCCTTGACTAGGGAAAAGGAAAAGCTGGGCAAGCAGTTAGAGTCTCAACAGGAAAGTCTCATTGCCCAGCCTTCTCCCTATAATTTGAGTTTCTATGATAGTCTTCTTGACGAATTGACAACTGTTCAACAAGAGGAACAGACCATCATTATTGTCCTGAAATCTGAGAAGAAAGTATTTGAAGAGGCAAAAACCAAACTTGAGCAGGCAGGACATAACGTACGTGCGGCCACGGAAGAATTACAGAAAGTGGATCAGACGGACAAATCTTTGCAGATGAGTTGGCGTCTTGAATATGCAAAAGTTGCGGAGGAACTGGCTAAGGCCTTATTAGATCTGCAGAGAATGACGGTAGAAAATGCGGAAACAGAATTGGGTCTTGCCCAATTAAAAAAGCAAATCACCCAGCGTCATGTGAATTGGGTGAGGTCAAAACTTGCCTTTGACCAGGAGGATCTGTACAACCACCTGGACTCATTGGAGGAGCGGCGTATAACTCTGCAAATACGTGTCGACACTTTGCGGCAGGGACAGCAGGATGTTGAAAGTGCATGGTTAGAGGCCCAGAATGAGTTCGAGGCCGCCCAAAGTGCTGAAGAAGCCGTCAAGGCAAGGGCCATGGCTTTTCTCAAGGCACGTGAGGCATGGCGGGACACCTATCAGAAGGTATTGGAACAGACCGAGATTATACAGCTTATCCTTGAGCAGGAAAAGCAATTCTGGCAGCGTCGCTATGGCTTGCTTGAAAAAGATGTTCACTACGAGGAACTGGACAGTTGGGAAAAACAAACTTCTGATTATGTACAGAATATTGAGCGGAACATCCGGGTTAAAGGAAAATATCAGACCAATTTACAGTCTGAAATAGCGGGCATTCAGAAACAACTTGCCGATGAGGCGATAAGCCCGGACATGAAAGAGCAGGTGGAAACACATATGGCCGCCTTGAACAAGATGGCGGAACGAAGTTTTGAATATCTCTCGCTCCTGCAGGGAACCAGAGCCATAGGTCAGCGCTTGCTGGATGAGATAAATTTGCGACAAAAAGATATCGCCCTTGAGAAAAAAATCGAAGGTGTGGGAGGTGTCCTGCAGGATATCTGGGAAATTGAGTTATGGGTGGTTGATGAACGTTCTGTTACTGTCAGAAAGCTGGTGATTGCGCTGTTTATTCTCGTTGTTGGGATGTGGTTGGCGAGGTGGTTCACCCACTCTGTAATCAGGCGGATTCTTGTAAAGACCCGGCTTGATAACAGTGCAGTAGCAGCCATTGATAAGATGCTCTATTCTTTCGCTCTGCTTGTCTTTTTGGTTTTTGCCTTACGTTTTGTCAACATACCACTTACCGTGTTTACCTTTCTGGGTGGTGCTGTTGCTATCGGTGTCGGCTTTGGTGCTCAGAATCTGCTGAATAATTTTATCAGCGGCTTCATTCTTCTGGCAGAGCGGCCGGTCAAGATAAACGACTTGATTGAAGTGGAAAGCAATTTTGGCATAATTGAAAATATCGGTATGCGTTGTACTCGTGTCCGGACTCCAGGCAACGTCCATATACTGGTACCAAACAGCAGTTTTCTTGAAAAAAATATTGTCAACTGGACCTTGTCTGACCAGGAAATCCGGGCCGAAGTTACTTTAGGCGTGGCCTGCAATTCAGATCCCCATGAAGTGGCACGGCTGATGCTCAAGGCGGTCTATGAACATAAAAAAGTGTTGAAGACACCGGAACCCATAGCTCTGTTCGACGAAATGAACGAGTGTGCTCTGCATTTTGTTGTTTACTTCTGGGTCAGCATGAAAAGTCTGCAGCTGCTGGAACGGCGGATCATTGAAAGTGATATTCGCTTTCGTATTGTCGAATTATTCAGCAAGGCTGGCATTGAGATGGCAAACCCGCAATGCGATGTGCATCTTGATACTTCAAAGCCTCTTGAGTTGAGAGTTGTTTCGCCCGAAGATGTTATCGGAAAGTGAGGGCGTTACCGAGAGGGGTATGAAGAGAAAATTTCACCCTTTGCCCAGTGTGGCATTGGTGGAATAGTCAGCGTATCGAGGGATGATTATATTATCGACTATGAAGGAGCCTGAGGTGAAAGAGAGTGGCATCATGGATATGAAAATCCGTTTTCTTTTTGCCGAAAAACCGGTTGCTGAAGAAGTCACTGCACATAAGTTATGATGCGGCATCCAGCCACTCTTCCAGTAATGAAGAATCAAAGATACAGCTTTTCGGTGCCCGCCAGATGCATTGCCCGTTCATCTCAATTCCTCGCCGGATGACGGAAACCGGTCTGTCGGATGAGACAACCACCACAATCACGGCCTTATGCTCTTTAGAAAAACGAAGAGCCGAGTTGTATCGTGCTCCGCGGGCAAGATCCTCCCCGGGAATGGCATGGCCATCCAGAAGACAGGAGAAGCCTTTTAAATGGCAGTCTGCACCAATATGGAGGGCACCGTCCATCGCAGAGAGTGAGTAGGCAAGGCGAAGCAACCTGCTTTCTGAGAGATCGAGGGGGAGGGCAAATTTGTGTCCGGGTATGCTGAGGGGAATTTTTTCCAGATCGATTACGAGCGTACAGCCGTGAGAAGATTTTTCTGCATTATGGACAAGGGCTGCGATGATTTGAAAAAGTGTACATGCACAGTCACTGGATACAGATTCTACCTCCAGCAATGCCTCTTCCACTTCAACGAGTTTGGCCCTGTTGGTAGTGGAATGAAATCTGCCGTCTGCAAAACTGCAAACTCTCTGTGATCCTGTTCTGATAAAGCCATATCTGCCGTTAAATTCAGTAAGTATTGAGAATTTGAGGTGGCCTTCAGTGGCGATCCCCACGATACTGACACCGTTTGAGACCAGATTGTTTTGTGAACCTTCCACGCTCTGCAGAAGTTTTCGTACATGCTTGAAATTTTCCAGCTGAGGTCGCTCGTTTTCATGAAAACGGGCGAGGAACGGAACCTGATCCATCAGCTTGGGCTCTACAAAGAGTAGACGACCCTGGGGCCAGGCCCCTTCTTCCAGTGTTTTTGATATACCCAGGATAGCCCTCAGGACAGGGTAGACACGGATCTCGGAGTCCAGACCCATGTGGAAATTGCCTTCATCAATAAGGTGATCGCGAACCGCATGGCCGGCATATTCCTTGAGGAAATTGCCCGATATCCCGGTGTAGAGTGCTTCCTCGTTGGCAATATCATGGGAAAAACGGAGTACAGCATGTTCAAGCCAGCGTTCGGTTGGTCCGGTTGAGCAGATATTCGGATGATGTTCTGTGAACCACATTTGATAAAAGACCGATCCTGAACGTCCGCCATAGGTGATAAGACCGTCTAGATGCATATTCTTTTCCGTAAGAATATGAGCGAATTTGGCTTTGTCATTCTTTAAACCCAGATCGGCACACCAAACCTTTTCTTCTATAAATATCTTTTTCAGAATCGGATCATAGTTTCTTAGCAGACTTTGGGGGTCGCAGATACAGATCTCTGATTGAGGGGTGAGGCAGTAGATTACCGCTGCCCGGCTTGGCCCGGAAAATTCAGATAAGCCCTCTTGTAAGCCATGCAGGATGTCGCTTATGCAGCGATTAACAAAAGGGTTGTGTTCTTGATTGGAGTGCATTTTTTAAGATTCCCAGGCTTGGTAACTCTCCGGAACAGGTTTTGTAAAAATGAGGTGACTTTCTTGAAAGTCAGGCAAATGGACCTCAACATACCCGCAACTGTAACATAAAAGGGTGTCTGAGCCTACTCTTTGTTGAGCGCTGGGCCCGGGTTTTGTAGGTTTGGCTTGGCTCAAATTACTGGAGGGAACATTATTGATTCCTTGGCAGAAAAACAGGGGATTTCATGGTGTGTGAGGTGATTTGCGTGCCACCATGGTTGGTTTTTTTATTTTACTGTCTCTATTCATGTCATCATATTCGCAGGGCGGCACGTCATTCCGGCCTTAGCCATACTGAGACCCATGAGGATCTGTTTTCAATTTTCTGAATTTTTTATCAAATGTTACCCTTTTGTTACCTTTGCTCATTTATCATATATGATATTTCCTGTCTTTTTCTGAACGGCAACCATTTGTTATCAAGGTTAATGTGTGGGTTGCGCCGTATGTTTCTATCTCCTGTATTTGTCTCAAGAGGAAAGATGAGGGGGGTGCTTTTTAGACTGTCAAACCGGTTAATGTCAGGACTGTCTGTATTGTCTTGCTTCAGTGTTCTGGTTTGCATTTTTTCTGCATTTGCCGGTAATGCGGATGTGGACAATCAATCTGTTGACAGGGCCTCTTTTCAAGGAAGCAGTTTTTCCGTCTATATCCTTTCCCGCGGGAAAGGAGTGCCGGAAGAGGCCCGCACGGCTTTCAACCAGATTTATCAAGAATTAGTAGAATTGAAAGGACACGGTAAGCTTAATTATCTGAAAAAGGAAATGATCGGTTTGGAAGGAGAACGCAGAGTATGCGCGGAATTTAGAGACAGCGAAAATGCACGAGCCATGTTCACAAAGATAAAAAAACTTGCCGTGGAGATAGACCTGTTTGATGTAGTGCCTGAATCCTGTGTGAAATAATTCTTTGCAAGAAAGGCATCTATTGTGCTGGAGAGATAAAAAAGGAGGGCAGCATGCAGCAGAAAATTAATCGCAGAGCAACTGTTATTTTTGGTTTGCTGGCACTTGTCACTACTGGATGTGTTCAACATGAAAGCGGAGTGCAGAATTTCGAGGAAATTAGGGGGTTGGCCAAGAAGGCGGCACAGCAGGAACGAGAAAAGTACAGGGACATGACCTTTGAGGAGTTTGAAAAAACAGTCTATCACGAACCTTTTCCGGGAGGTAAGTATATCGTCAATGGCGACACACCTATCCTGAACAGAAAACAGCTCGAAGAATTTTTCAGGAGCAGGATTCAGAAAGAGCCGGAAGAAGCTTCCGGAGTTGAATTAATTGTCCATCAGGTGGGTGGCTTGGATGCTGTCTGGAACAGTGAACAGAAGAAGCAGCTGACCTACTGTGTCAGTACAGCTTTTGGTTCTGATTATGCCAAGGTAGTGGCTGATATGAAGAGCGCCACTGACGCCTGGGAAGCTGTGGCGGATTTGGATTTCATCCATCTGGATACAGAGGATTCATCATGCACGGCAACGAACGGGAAAGTGATTTTTGACGTTCGTCCGGTTCAGGTCAATGGCGAATACCTGGCTCGTGCATTTTTTCCAAATGAACCGCGGCCTCAGCGCAATGTTTTGATTGACGACAGTGCCCTTACCCTTGAGCCGGGAGAGAATCTGCAGCTTGCAGGCATATTGCGCCATGAACTGGGACATACCCTGGGGTTTCGCCATGAGCATACCAGGCCTGATTCGGGAAAATGTTTTGAAGACAGTAACTGGCGTCCGCTGACAGAGTATGATCCGTTTTCTGTGATGCATTATCCCCAGTGTAATGGACTGGGAGACTGGACGCTCACCTTGACTGACGAGGATAAGATTGGTGCCGCCTGTCTTTACGGTACCGCGTCGGGGTTTCTTCTTGATCCGGCTCTCTGTCCCGGTGGCGGGGGTGGTGAGGGACCTAAGCCCAGTCCAGGTCCTGCCCTGACAGAGGTATTTGATAACCAGTCCGTAGCCTTGAACGAGGAAAAATATTATGGACCGTTCAAGGTGGTGACAGGGACAATTCTGCATGTGGAGATGACAGGGATAGGGGAGAGCGGCGATCCGGATATATATGTGCGTTTCGGACAGGAGCCCATGGTCTGGACTTTCGATTGCAGGCCTTACCTGATAGGAGGAGATGAAGAATGTCATATAGACGTTCCTGAATATCAGGATAAGGCCTTTGTAATGGTCTATGGCTACAGGGCTGGCCAATATCACCTCCAGGTGACACACCAGCCACCGGGTGACTGATACGCTGTTCGCACTCTCTTGTCAGGTTGTGGGATCAGGACTCTTCGGCGATGCCGACGGTGACAGGTATACAGGAGTAGAGATGAAAGCACATTGGGTCATGTCGGGAACAGGTCCGCAGGAATTCATATGGCAAGGTGGGGAGGGTAACCATCCTGAAATGCCGACGGGATTTGGAGCCGTGATAGGTTCCCAGAATTTTAAGGAAATCTGGTGGCTGGAAGCTGCCTTGAAAGCGGCCCGCAGTGTTGCCCGGGTGAAGCTGCCGGCAGGTGCAGCTACCGGGTTTTTGGTGGGACCGGATCTGTTTATGACCAACCATCATGTCTTTGAGAACGAGGACGATGCCCGTTCTGCCATATTGCAGTTTAACTATCGCCTTTCAGTCGATGGTGATGTGGCTGAAAGAGACGAATGGCAGTGTGTCCCGGACAGTCTGTTCAAGACGAATCCTGAACTTGATTACACCCTTGTCCGTGTGCAGCAGAAGGAGAACAGATCTGCTGCGGATGTATGGGGATTTCTAAATCTCCGCCATGGTGCGGAGGCGCATGTCAATCAGCGGGTGAATATCATTCAGCATCCACAGGGACGGTTTCAACAGATTGCCTTTCGCGACAATCAGGTCAAGGCCATTGGCGACAACTTTATTCAGTACCTGACGGACACTGACTATGGAACATCCGGTTCGCCTGTTTTTGATGACTGGTTTCATGTGGTTGCCCTGCATAACATGCGTGTTCCCGACCCCAGTGAGCCGTATCGCTGGTATCGGAACCAGGGCTACAAGATCGAAGCCATTCTGGCGGATGCGGGTGCGCTGATACCGGTTTAACAGAACAGTCCACCGGATTGCTTTTCAGAATCTTCCTGGCAGAGACTCCCTGGTGAGAAATCCAGGTGCTGAAATAATCTGAAATTTCTGGAAAGTCAGGCAGGTATCAACGTAGAATCGTAAACAGCTTTTTTTAAAAAACCTCTTTCAGCATGGAGTTGGCATTGTCGTATACCAACTCCATGCTGAAAGAGGATGCACCCTAACGCATAGTATGAGCATTGAAGCTTTCTGGGAGTGATAGTTTTTTTTAATATGAAAAGTCATTTTTCAGAGCACCGATAGTATGTTGTGCAATTCTTATCAGAATACTCTTGGCTGCAATCCTGGCCAAATCTAATGCCCAAACGACGTTAATAATGACTATGATCAAAGGACCGTAATCCATTCAATCTGTTTTCTAATCAGGTGCTTCTGAGATATGCGGTCTGACTGTTGCACTGGTGTCTTCATGGCTGGGGCGGGCGTTATTTTTCTTTGATACCTCGCTTTTTTCTGGTATGCCTCTTAAAGAGATTGCGGTGGTGGGTCAGGGGGAGAAAGCTGCAATCTGATAGGTCTCTCCAGTCTAAGAGGTGTGAAGACCCTTATCTTCTCCTGTCTGCCAGGTGCCATGGGTTTTTGTCAATTCATAGAAAGGTGTGTGTGATCTTTCCTTTTACTGTTTGCTTTTTTCGGAATTAAAATGTGCCCAAAATGTTTAAGTGAAATAATGACTCCGGGAGTAATCGGGGTTTCGCCGGAGACGCCGGTTTCCGACGCTCTTAAGGTTCTGCGAAATAAAAATATCAGTTGTGTGCTGGTCCTGGAAGACAGAGAGCCCATAGGTATTGTTACGGAGCGCAAGGTAGTTCAACTTGCGGCCAAGCAGGGGCTGCAGCTTGATAAGTATGTCGTCAGCGACATAATGACCTCCCCGCTTTTGACTGCTGGCCGAGAGATGGATATCTATTCGGCGTATGATCTTCTCAACACCCATAAAATCAGGCACCTGGTGGTTGTCGACGATGATAATAAACTCTGCGGAGTAGTGACCCAGTCCAATATGATGGATCATCTCGGTTATGAATATTTCATCGAATTCAAGAAAATATGTCAGGTCATGACCAGGGACCTGTTCACCGTCTCCCAAAATTATCCAGTGGAACAGGCTCTGCAGGAGATGGCCAGGATTTCTACAAGCTGTCTGGTTGTCGAGGAAAATGAGCGCCCCGTTGGTATCGTGACCGAACGCGACATGACTCGCATGTTGATCGATGGCACGGATATTTCCCGGTTGATTGTCAAAGAGATCATGAGCAAACCGGTTTATTCCGCCCAGTTGGATCTGCCTCTGCTTGAGGCGGCCCGGATTATGAAGGAAAAACGTATCCGCAGAATCGTGGTGGTGGATGAGAACGGGAAAATCGCAGGCTTAACAACCCAGTCTGATATCATCAAGGGGTTGCATGGCCAATATCTCCAGAATCTCAAACAGCTGGTGATTGAAAAAGACCGGGAATTGGAACAGACAAATCGAAAATTAGCGGAAAAGACCGTTTATCTCGACAATATCCTCCATTCTTCCGTGGATATGGGGATGATCGCAGCAGATTTAAATTGTCATATTGTCTATTTCAATCCGGCGGCAGAAAAACTCCTGGGACTTTCTGCAACCGAGGTGATTGGCCGTGATATCAGAGAGGTGCATAAGAAAAACGGGATTCTGGCAGTGCGTTTTGACAATCTCGTTGAGATGATTCAAGCGAGAAAACGGCATGAGTTTTCTTTTGTAAAAGCAGGGGAAAAGGGGGCGCGTTTTATCAAGGCTCTGGTAACCGGGATATGGGATCCGGAACGTAAGCTTGTCGGCTTTGTCCTCATGCTCCAGGATGTCACTGAGCGAACCTTGGCCGAAACGGAAATCAAACGGCAGAAATCGGATCTTGAGTTGATCAATGTCGAGTTGTCGGCCCTTTATTCGGTTTCTTCCAAGATCAGCCGAACCCTTGAAATGTCGGAGCTGCTCAAGGAAGTCCTGGATGTGATCACCAAGATCGAGATTTTCAACTTTGCCCGGCAGGGAGGAGTCTTTACCGTTGATGGAGATGAAATGCAGCTCGTCTCCCAGATCGGGGTGGTGGATGACTGGCTTGATTGTCAAAAATCAATGCGGATTGATGATTGTGTATGTGGTAAGGCCGTCAAAACCGGGGAGGTTGTCATTCTCGGTAGTGAGGAAATCAAAGGGGCAGGTCTGGAGAAAACAAAACTGCATGGAGCTGTTGTCGTTCCCCTTAAGGCCAAGGGAAAGGTGATGGGAGTGCTCTGTCTGTACACCTCATCTGATTTTTCCGGGATGAGTGAGGCTAAGATCACTCTCCTTTCAGCCATCGGCAATCAGGTCGGAATTGCCATGGAGAATGTCAGACTTTATGAGCAGACACGGTTTCTTTCCCTCTATGATCCGTTGACCAATGTGGCCAACAGGCGCTTTATGGATATGGGACTTGAGAAATACTTTTCTTTTTCCAAGAGGTATGGAAAATCCTTTTCCATCATCATGCTGGATATTGATGATTTTAAAAAATACAATGACACTCACGGTCACAGCGCCGGAGATAAGATGCTTACCAGAGTCGCCCAGGTGCTGATTGAAGATATCAGGAATGCTGATGCCGTTGCCCGCTATGGGGGCGAGGAGTTTCTGGTTATGCTTCCCGAAACTACCCAGGCAGCGGCTCTTGTTACTGCAGAAAGGGTGAGGAAGGGTGTTGCTGAAAAAACCGATGTCACCATCAGTCTTGGTGTCGCCTCGTACAATCAGGAGATGGTGAAAAAGGAGGATCTGGTCAATAAGGCCGATGAGGCCCTGTACCGGTCCAAGAGAACAGGGAAAAACCGAGTTTCCTATTAAGTCTTCTGCCAGATGCAGAGCCATTCAATCTGTATGGCGTCATCGATCCCCTCTTTTTTTAAAAAAAATCCCAGTGCGCTCATGATCTGTTTGCCGTGAGTAATAAAAGAAAAAACGGTTTCTTCTCAAAAGGAAACAAAATGCAAAAAAATACTCGTGTGCTGATTGTCCTTGTTGTCATTTGTTTGCTCCAGGCTTGTGCCAAGAGCAAACTTGTTAGCTCTTGGATGGATGAAGCCAGGACAGGATACCATACGGATAAGATATTGGTTCTCGGTGTTTTCAAGGATGCCATTACGCAGGAAATCTATGAGAACAGTTTTGTCGATCTTCTCAAAAATGCCGGGGTGCAGGCGGTTGCCGGAAACAAGTATGACTTGGGGCCGGAAAAACCTCGGAAAGAGGCAATTGACTCGGCCTTGGAGAAATCAGGAGCAACAAGTGTGCTGATTACTCATGTGATAAGTGAAACGGAAAAGACAATTACCACGTCACCTGCGGATGATTATGCGCTATATGGAGGGTATTGGGATTCTTTCCACGGCTATTATGGGTATGTCTATGAACAGGTCTGGGGACCTGCTGACACTGTGGAAAAACTGTACGAGCGGAGAGAAGCAATTCTTTTTGATGCCGCTGGCGGAAAACCCGTCTGGTCTGCCCGTTCAGAAAGCGTTGATCTTGAAGGCCGGCTGAGAACTGACGATGAGCAACTGGAACGTCTTTTTGTTGCTGATTTGCGTAAGAAAAAAATCCTGTGAGACCTGTTGTTGGGAAGTGTATTGAATTTTCTTGTTTTTGAATGCGTTGTCGTTTTTTTATGGAGCACCCCGGTCAGTTTTGACCGGGGTGCTTCTGTTTTTCCGGCATGTCCAGCCCTTTCAGCTCTTCATCCTGATGGTTCTCTGCTTGAGAGTTGAAAGCAGAGAGGCCGGGCGCTGATCTCTGCTTATTTGGTTTTGCCGTTGCCAGTGCTGCTTTTGGCTTTGCCCTTGTCTGTATTCCCGTTGTCGCTGTTGCTGCCGCCACTGTTGCTGCCGCCGCTGTTGCCTGGCCCGCCACTGGAATCACGTGCACTGGAACTGTTGTCGGAACCGCCTTTCACATTGGCGCTGTTGCCTTGGGTCTGTGCACCCTTGGCAAGTCCCATGCCCTTATCGGTACCGGAATCCTTGGCGGTGCTCAGACCGTGTCCTTTGGCCCAGCCGGTTTTGGTGTCTCTGATGGTGGCTTCGGCAATCTCAGTGTCTCCAGCAGTCAGGTCGGTCTCTCCGCTGATCATATTGCGGTGGCGATTGCGGTGTGTGTAGCCAAGTCCCAACAGACCGGGTTGTACACCAAGTTCATGGGCAATCTGTCCCCAACCCATGTTGTCGTCACGCATCTCTTTGATATCAGCAGTCAACACCCCTGCGAGATCTGCAATGGCCTCGGCGTAGGCATCTTCAGCAGCAGCGAGGGCCTCTGCAGCGGCCTCTATGGCGTCCTGGTCTGCAGCCGCTTCGGCGTCAGCAAGGGCGTCCTGGGCATCTGAGACAGCCTGCTGGGCATCAGCTGTCGCTTCATTGGCTTCTGCGGCAGCTGCTTCGGCCAGACTTGCAGCATGGGCTGCCTGGGCTGGATTGCTGAATGTCGGGCTGTCATCTCCCAGAGTGCTGTCATCAGCGCTTTCAAGGTCGCTGGCTGCCGGACTTTCAGTATCCGCAATGCCATCATCAACCGAATCTTCACAAAAAGCGGTTTGTCCGTGTGACAAAATCAAAAAGCTGATTGCTGTCAGGTAAAGTAAAAATTTCTTCATATTTGTTTCTCCTCTGTTGTACCCATCTCTTTATTGGCAAAGATCAAAATCCCTTTGGTAAGATGATAGGGGTTAGTGTTTGCAGTAACGGTTTCAGCCTCTCCAAACCAGCTTAATCGGATTCGGGATTGTACTTTTTTGCCTGTGGCGGCAAGGAGCAGGTTCTTGAGTTCCTGGGCCTGAGATTTCGCTGATTCACTGTCTTTTTCCTGAAATGTGACAATGTTCAAGTCCAGATTCGGATTCTCCAGCAGCAGGAGAGCAAGGGTTCTGATCTCTCTGTCCCGGTCGTCCGGGGAATTGCTTTCCCCCAGGAGGGCCTGGTGGGAAAACACAATTCTTCGGTTACCCAGCTGGTATGAGCGGTAGCTGAAATCACCGAGGTTGTTGAGGTGGGAAACAGCGCGCCCGGCCCATTTTCCGGAACGGTGGTGGGTGAGGTACTGTTTCCAGGCCTCTCTCTCTTCGTTCCGTTGTCCTTTTTCCCTGTAGATCAGTCCCTTGTTGTACAGTGCTGCAGACTCCTGAGGGTTCAGGGTCAATACGGCTTCATACTGGGTAAGAGCTGCATCCAGTTCTCCTGACTCGAGGAAATTATGGCCCAAGTTGAGGAGGAGAGGGAGTGCGTCGGAAGCATGGGCCAGACCTCTCTGATAGCTTGCGCGTTCAAGTTCAAGATTGTCTGTGGCCTGGTAGGCCAGTCCTTCATAATAGGCGTATTCAGGATTCTCGGGTACAAGTCTTCCTGCTTCCTGAAGGTAGGGCAGCGCCTCTTCTCTCTGCCCTGCGACCAGCAGGTGACGACCTTGCTGAAAGATTTCCTGGATATCGGCGCCCGCTTCGACAACAGAGAGCTTTTGTCTGGGGTCATTGCCTTGCAGGAAGGAGGCATTTTGTGAATTAAGTGTCAGGCCCATCCAGAAGGCAAGGCCAAGGGCAGTAACTCCTGCCGCCAGACGGATGGGATGCAAGGTGAACGTCCGGGGAGTTGTGAACAGCCTCGTTATCTGCCTGAGCAGAGAAGATGGTTTTTCTTCTATCTGTCGCATTATCCTGTGCGTCAAATAAGGTGGTTCCTTTTCTTCCGGAAGTTTGTGCAGAAGTTCCTTGAGCTTGTCCGTAGTATAGTGCTGATCGATTTGTTCAGGCATCAGTGTCACCTCCCAGTCTTTTCTGGAGCTCTGCCAGGGACCTGTGCAGTCTCATTTTTACGGCGCTGGGCGTGAGCTCAAAAATTTCGGCCAGTTCAGTGATTGAATGATCATAATGGTATCTGAGCATGAGCAGTTCTCGTTTTTCCAGTGGCAGAGTCATCATTGCCTGCGTTACACGATCCATCCTTTCCTGGTCTTCCACTTGCTCTACCGGAGATTTCTGTCTCTGTTGCGTTGGTTCCTGAGTGGGCGGAAAGGAGGTCTCTTGTACTTGTCGTTTCTGCTTTCTCAGCCAATCGCGGGCATGGTTCATGGACAAGGTATAGAGCCAGGAAAAAAAGCTGCGCTTTCTTTGAAAATGGTTCAGTTTTTCAAAGGTCTTGCAGAATACATCCTGGGTCAGGTCTGCCGCATCTTCCGGGGACCGGCTGCAGCGATACATCAGATTGTAGATCTGATTCTGGTAACGGCATATGAGTATTTCAAATGCCTGAGTATCCCCTTGCAGTACCTGGCTGACTATCGATTCGTCTGTTTGCTCCATGAAACGTTATTTAACCTTTTGTTGAGATATACGATGAACCTGGGAAGTGGTCACAAAAATAAAAGATTATTTTGAGTCTCTACAATGGTTGCTGAGAATTGGAGGGTGAAAAAAGAAGGGAAGGAGTTGTTTGGCGGGATGGTTGGTATGGCAGACAAGCGTTGGAATTCGTGCTGGAATCTGTTTGTGATCCTCCCCGCAATTGGTGGAGGTGGACAATTTCAGATCCCGCTTATAAAAAAGGCAACAGATTCATCAACCGACAGTTTTTTTCCTTGTATGGTGATTTTCTCGGGTTGAGAAAACCAGCTGGTACCAATATCTTTTTTCGTTATCTCCGGGTTGTTATCCAGCAGGTGTTTTTTTATGGCCTGCGCCTTTTCTTTGGCCAGAGCTTTGTTGTTTTTCTGATAAACGATTACCTGCAGGCTTCCTTTATGCATGTTCTTGAAAATTGTGGCGATCAGTTTTAACGAAGGAGAGGAACCCCGTTCGAGGTTGGCAGTAAACGGTTGAAAGGCAATTTTTTCAATTGAGACAGTTCTGGCTCCCAGGCGATAATTGCGATAGGAGAAGTCCTGTAAACTGTTCAGGTGAGTAACGGCCTGGCGGGCCATGGCGCCAGAGGGGTAGCGAGCAAGGTACTCCAGCCAGGCCTGTTTTTCTTCCGGCGTCCTGTCCAGTTTGGAAAAGATGAGTGCGCGGTTATAGAGTGCTGATGGACTGTCCGGCCAGAGTTTAAGCGCCTTGTTGTAATTTTCCAAAGCCATTGTGTATTGCTTGGCCTGCAGGAGATTGTGGCCATAATAGAGCAGGGCCTGCAGATGCTTTTTCTCAAGGCTTAAGGCTTTTTCGTATTGCTGCCTCTCTTGTTTTCTCTGGTTCAGGCTGCCATAGGCAACACCTGTCCAGAAATGATAGTCGGCATCGTCGGGTTTGAGCGTACAGGCCTTTTGCAGGTATGGTAAGGCCTTTTCGTTTTTGTTGTTGGCCAGGAGCATGCGACCATAAAGGTAATTGTTCAGATGGCTGTCCGGGTCTTTCTGCAGGGCATGCTGGAATTTTTTTTCACCTTCCTGATATTTTTTGTGGCTGAGATAATAGTCTCCCTGCACGGTTGATTTGACGACCCCGCCAAAGTCCTTAAGGCTGTTTTGTAATGTCGTTACGCAGCCGGAAAGAAAAAAGGGGGCTATGAGGAAGAAAAGTATAAGGGGCCTGTTCATGTTGTTGACTGGAAAAAGTATGTAAAGTCCTTTCTGATTGAAGAGGAATACACTGTTGGAGTGTGGATCGGCTTCGCAGTAGATTGCTTGTGAGCTATAGAGTCAGTTTTGTCCGCGAGAGCGGAATGCTTGTTCTTAATCTCTGTCTTGTCAGGTGCTTCTGCAGACAAGCAAATTTCGTATAATAACGTGTATACTCGGAAAATTATTTTTTGTTAGTTATTTCTGATTGACTGGAATGTTTTCCTGAACAGGAGGCCGCTCTGTTTTATCATCCTGATAAGACAGAATATGTATGGTTTACGCTGGCTCTGTCTACCTTCTGGTTGCAAAGAAAATCTTGGACAGGAGAAAATTGAATTGTGAAAAATTAAAGTGCTCCTGAGCGGCATCACATCTGGAGAGAACAGTTTTTTTAAAACAAGAAATATTAAGTATCGAATGAGAAAATTTATGTCACAGGATTGCTGAATATTGCTTTGAAAAGTATCTTGCTACAGTTCTTTTTGGAAAATTTCTGTCCGTGGAGATTTTTTATTCCTGTTCTGTTTAACTGAGTTGAGCCATGACCACTGTTTTTCACTTATTCTTTTTGTGTGTCTTGTTGCTTCCCCATGCTGTTGTTGCCCGGACCATTTTCTGGCATGACATGGAAGTCAAGGCCAGTCTGGACGGAGATGGCTGTCTTCATATTCGGGAAGAGCAGACTATGGTGTTCTCTGGGAACTGGAACGGTGGTGAGCGGGATTTTCAGGTGCGGCCTGGCCAGCGTATGCAATTTGAGGGGATCAGTCGACTTGATGAGAATGGCCAGGAAATTCCACTTATCCAAGGAGATATGAAACTGGTGGATCACTGGGATTATAATGGCAGCACCACAATCCGTTGGCGTTCCCGCTTGCCGTCAGATCCCGTTTTTAACAAGACAAAGATTACCTACGTTTTACGCTACAGTCTCAGTCACATCTTGATTGCCAATAAGGAAGGCTATCTGCTCAACCATGATTTCTGTTTTCCGGAGCGGAGTGGGCTGGTGAAAAATTTTCGCCTGGACCTTGAGTTCGATCCGGTCTGGCAGAGTCCCCCGGTAAGCATGATCCGCACCAATATCGCCCCGGGGCAGGGGGTTGTTCTGCGGCAACAGCTTTATTTCTCCGGGCAGGGCACCCCAACCATTTTTAAAAAGCAGCCTTCAGCTCCTGCCACTATTCCATC
This sequence comes from Pseudomonadota bacterium, assembly GCA_018820855.1. Taxonomy (GTDB): domain Bacteria; phylum Desulfobacterota; class Desulfobulbia; order Desulfobulbales; family Desulfocapsaceae; genus Desulfocapsa. Next base: position 111,550 of record JAHJNL010000010.1, read on the forward strand.
GTTGCCAGCGTCTCCTGCTGCGGTCTGGCTTCGTTTAATCCTCCTCGTCGTCCTTATGGCAGGAAGCCTGTGGCGGATAAGGATGTTTTTTCGGTGGGAAAATGGTCTTGAGCGTTTTGTTCGAGTGGAGTCAGCAGATACGATAGATCGGCGATGGCTGGAGAAAGAACTCTTTGTCTATAAGCCCGAGGTGGTTGGGGCAACATGGGATAAGACATCGTCCACAGCTGAAGTGGCGGCAGTCCTTGCCCGCTTAGTGCAGGAGGGCAGGATGGAGAGTTGGCTGGAGCCGTATCGACTGCCTTTTTTTAATTATCGCATCCCAGGTATGGCACCTGTTCTCCACCTGAAACTCTTGCAGGCCAGGGGATCTTTTTTGGGCTATGAACAGAAGCTGATCAAGGGACTCTTTGTTAACAACAGTATGACAACGGATACAAAAACTATAAGAAATTATTATCAAAAAAAGCAGAGGACCTTTGATCCGGTGTCGAAGATACAGGAGCCGTTGAAGAGGCAGATGGAAAAGCTGACCGATGAGGGGGAAATCCGTTTGAAGATGATATGGATGCCCACTGTGGTGCTTGCTGGATTTTTGGTACTTTTGTTATTTCCCAGCTCGGCTCTGTTGCTACTGGGTCTTTTTTTCTTGGCTGCGGCAAGCATTAATAATATCATTAATCTCCTCAGATCATGAGAGAGTGTTGAGGGACTGGCTTTACATCGCAGGTTTGCTGCGGCGCGCAATTATTTTAAGCAGGAACTGGCTTGTGCGGAACCGGAAATCAGCGATTCCTGGTTTCGTAAATATGGCCGCTTCGCTGGCAGTACCCTTGGCGTAACTGCTGGCAGTTCCGGACCAGGGTTTACTGGTGGCGGTGGGGCCTTTGGCGGTGGGGGGGCCAGCGGTTCATGGAGCACGGCAGTAGGCTCGCTTGCTGCGAGTGGCAGTGATTCTTCTTCCGGCAGTGGCTCCAGCGGCGGAGGCAGTTCCGGAGGTGGGGGAGGAGGAGGGTGGTGAAAATATTCAGGTATGAGGTGTGGATTGCTGAGTTTTGCTGTTTAAACTGGAAATTGATCATCTGCTGAACGGCCTCAGAATACTGAGAAGTCGTGTTTGGTCACTGCGTCTGGTTGATATGATACTGCTATTCTATGCTTTTTGTGGTATTTTTGAATGCTACTATTTTAGTTCACTCAGGGTTTTTCTTCCAATTAGAAGTGGGTATTGCAATGCACAAGGGACGACAGACAGATCAGCTTGATGCGTTTGCCTTGTTTCCTGATCTGATGCAGACTCTTTTTGCTGCAGGCTCGGAGAAGAGGCGCGGCAGGACAGCAGAGGTACCTGCACAAGAGGTCGGAAAAAAACTGTCTGAACCGAAGGGAAATTGCGTGGTTCCGCCACAGCCGCCGGATTTGAGCTGGCTCAGAAAAGAAGATTGTCAGGAACAGGAGAGGTTGGAGGATATTCCGACTGCCCTGGTCCTTATGGGCAAAGGGCAGACGACTGATGTCCTTTTTTCTGACTTGCAGGCCCTGGGCTACCGGGTGGAGACTGCCGATACCCCTGTTGATGCTTTCAATAAGTTGAAATTCACAAGTTTTGCCGCAATCTTAATGCATGCAGAGTTTGAGAGAGATTCACTGGCAGAATCGGCACTTCATAGCTATTTAACATGGCTTCCCACAGCAAAAAGAAGAACCATTTTTTATATCCTTGTGGGACCTGATTTTCACACCCTGTATGACCTAGAAGCCCTTGCCTTGAGTGTAAACCTGGTTATAAATGATACTGATGTCAAACAGTTGAAAACAATTTTGAAGAAGAGTTTTCGTGATCATGAAGAGCTGTTCGGGCCTCTTGTTGAAGCTTTGGCTGAGTGCGGAAAAGAATAGGTGCTTTTGAGAGAGCAACTGACGTCCCGACCAAAACCTGATTAATGGAGGGGACTGAGATCGTTTTTGTTCTGTTGGAAGATGTGCATTTTATCGCTGCTCCACTTTTCAGGAGAATCGTAGCCGGCAATATTAATACCGATCTTGGAGAGATCAATTTCCTGTATCTGAATTGCTGTCTTTTTCTTGTCATTGTAGAAGATACGTACGACCGGTTGCAGAATGTTTTCAGTGGAGTTGATAACTACTCCGCTTAATTCGTTTGCCAGCCTGACGTAGGTTCCGATGGGATATACACCTATACTCCGGATGAATTTATAGGTCAGCTCCTTGTCAAAGTAATGGTCGCTCCATTCGTAGAGCTTCCTCAATCCCTGTACACGGTCCAGGCCGTTTTTGTAGCATCTTATCGAGGTGATGGCATCGTAGACATCGCAGATAGCCGCAATTCTTGATCCGAATTCAATTGTGTCACCTTTCAGGCCATGGGGATAGCCGGTTCCATCGTATCGCTCATGGTGGTGCAGGGCGATGTCGTGGGCTTCGGGGGGCAATTCTGTAGTCTCTGCCAGGACCTTTGCTGAGTATTCTGCATGTTTCTTCATAATTGTAAACTCCTTCTGGTCGAGTTTACCCGGTTTATTGAGGATACTGTTCGGAATCCTGGTCTTGCCGATGTCATGAAAAAGGGATCCCATGGCAAGATTAATGGTCATGTCATAGGAAATGTCGCAGGAGCTGCAAAAGGCCAGGACCAGAGAACTGACACTGATCGAGTGCATAAGGGTATATTCGTCTTTTTTCCTTATGCGTGTTAACAGGATAAGGGCATCTTTGTTGCGCGTGACCGATTCTTGCATCTTTTCTACGAGCCGAAATGCATTGTCCGGATCAATGCATTTTCCTTCCTGTACGGCTCTCATTGCTTCCCGCATGGTAACAACGGCTTCATTTCTGATCGTCCTGGCCATCTGGACTTCATCTTTGAGAGGGATAGGTGGCGGTGTTGCCGTTCTTTTTCTTTGCGCCAGTTTGTGCAGGTTTCTATTGGTCTCCTGTTGTACCTCATAGGCGGTCTTTGCGGGTTCGACGTCAAGTCCCAGGTCGGTATCAATATAGACTTCTTTGATTCCCCAGGAACGTATGATTTTTATTGCCCTCTCGTCTTTGATCAGGGCCTTGCTGATAAAGATATTTTCTCCGGCCCAGTCACAGTTGAAGTCGTGAACAAATATTCCCGGCCTGAGTTGCTCTGTCTTAATCTTCTTGATCATTGGGGTGATGGTCGGTGTTTCATTTAAACCGTCTTTTCTGTACTAAGGACAATAGGGATAAAAGAATTCTCTTTAATAATAGAGTGCTCATGAGAGAGAGTCAAAATAAAAGCAGAACTTCAATGGATATTAGGCAGAAAAGGCTCAGATGAGGTATGGGGCAAGTCCGCGTGTTTCGTTTCAGGTAATGAGTCGTCTGCTGAGAGCTGTTCAATGGAATGTCTAAAAAAAACAGTCGGACAAAAATAATATCAAGGAAGAACTTCTTGATCTCTCGCTTCCTGTACCAATGGATACTTGATTGCATTCAACTGCATTTTTTCCCTGGCGCAGGTCAGAGGGTCAAGGTCGAATTTGTCGGCCAGCATGGTGAGGTAGATCATTACATCACCCACCTCTTCTGCAATGTGAGCTCGCGTTGCGTCATCTACTTTCTGACTGTTGTCGCCCTCCATCCATTGAAAGATCTCGGTTAGTTCTGCGGTTTCGACGCTCAGGGCCATGACCAGATTCTTGGGGGAGTGGTAGCGTTGCCACCTTCTTGCAGCTGTAAATGCGCGAAGTGCTGTTTTCAGTTTTTCCATGGCTGTCACCGTTTCTGTTGGTATTTCTTCTCGGATTCTGGTAATTTTCTTCGTTTTACGTATTATAAGGTACCATCGTAGCGTCAAACTGCAACGCTCTTTCCCTTTTACCCACAGAGAAACAAATGAAAAAAATAGTTAGTGCATGTCTGGCAGGCGTTTTTTCCCTCACTCTTTTACTGCCAACCATATCCATAGCCGAATCTGCGGCACCGCAGGAGATTGACTCCGGCCGCAACAAGCTGATCGGTTATATGCTTGGCAAACAGTTGCCGGTCATGCATTTCAGCGACAAAGAGGTGGATGACGATCTGGCCTTTGCCGCCTTTGATCTCTATATCAAACAGCTGGACTTTCAGAAACGATTTCTCCTTCAGGAGGATGTGAACAAACTGTCGGTCATGGCCCCGGCTATTGATAATAATCTCTTGAAAGGGACTATTGCCTTACCGGATGAGGGGTATACTATTCTGTCCCGACGGATTGATGAGGTTGAGAAAATAACAGGCGAGCTTCTTGCTGCCGGCTTTGATTATAACCGGGACGAGAATTATGAAACTGATCCGGATAAGCTGAAGTATGCCGTTACGCTTCAGGATCTTCGGGAGCGCTGGCGGAAGATCCTGAAAGGACAGATTGTTTCCCGTTATCTTGATCTCGTGGAAGAGCAGAAAGAGGCCAAGGAGCAAAAGGATGACAAGGAATTGTGGAAAGAGGCGGAGGATAAGGTAGCGAAACGCAATCAGAATTTCTTTCATCGTATGCACCAGGAGACACTGCAGGATCATTATGACCGATATTTTAATTCCATAACCAGGGCCTTTGATCCGCATACGAATTATATGCCACCGGCCAATAAAGAAGATTTTGACATCCACATGCGGGGTAGTCTTGAAGGAATAGGAGCCCTGCTCCGGGAAGAAGACGGTTATATCAAGGTGGTCAACATCATTCCAGGTTCTGCCTCGGCCCGCCAGGGTATGCTGCAGGCAGAGGATATCATTCTTGAGGTGGCCCAGGGCGCTGAAGATCCTGTGGAAATTACTGACATGCGCCTGCGTGACGCTGTTCGTCTTATTCGCGGTCCCAAGGGGGGCGAAGTGCGCCTGACCGTGAAAAAAATAGACGGGACCAAGGTAATCATTCCGATTATTCGTGATGTGGTGCAGATCGAAGAGACCTTTGTCAAGTCCAGTCTGTTGGAGGGGCCTGGGGGGAAAAAAATCGGTTATGTCATGATCCCGAGCTTCTATCGAGATTTTGAGAAGACTCGTAACGGCTCTGATGCAAGAAATTCTACCGATGATACCAGGAAGGTGGTGGAGGAACTGAAAAAAGCAGGGATGTCCGGTCTGATTCTTGATCTGCGCAATAACGGTGGGGGCTCTCTTATGGACGCCGTGGATACCGCAGGTCTGTTTTTTCCAGTCGGACCGGTGGTACAGGTCAAAAATAACTACGGTTCCATACGGGTACTCAGCGACGAGGATCCCTCCATCGTTTGGGATGGCCCGCTTCTGGTCCTGGTGAATCAGTTTTCTGCCTCAGCTTCCGAGATTGTGGCAGCTGCGCTCCAGGACTATGGTCGTGCAGTGATCGTGGGCGGGGCTCACACCCATGGCAAGGGCACTGTACAGACTCTGATAGACATGAATGAAAATATCCCCCTCCTGCATCTGAAAAAATATGAAGATCTTGGGGCATTGAAGGTGACGATCCAGAAATTCTACCGGGTCAATGGCGGATCAACGCAGTACAAGGGCGTGGAACCTGATATTGTCCTTCCCTCCCTCTTTCAGCATCTCGAGTCTGGTGAGCAGTATCTTGATTATTCTCTGCCGTGGGATCAGGTAGAGCCTGTCTCGTTTGTCAGGTATGGTTCTACACCGATAGATCTTGACCTGTTAAAGGCAAAAAGTAGTCAAAGGGTGGCAAAAGATGAGGGGTTACAGGTCATTGCCGACGAAGCTGAAAAGGCATTGCAGCGATCCAAGCAAACCACGATGTCCTTGAAACTTAGTGACATGACGGCCCAGTTGGAGGAGGCCAAGGTCGCACGTGATAAAATTGGGGCACATTATCGGAAGTTTCGTGAGGAGCAGGGCGCAGACAGGGGAGAAGAACCCAGTCCCGGCCTGGAGGAAGAGCAGGACAAAGATAAGTGGAAGGAAGATATTAAGGAAGATCCGTATATTAATGAGTCTATTCATATCCTTGGAGATATGTGATTGGATAGACTGAAGAAAAATTAATACCATTCCGGCAGCGCTGAGGTTTATTTGTTGAAAAATTAAGAAGTAAGTAGGTGCGTCATTGGTTCTTGGTGACTTCTCCATAGGCCTGTAGTCTTTTTAAAAAACAGTTACCTCCAATTTTAAAATTTTCTTGATTAACAAATGAAAAGGTGCTAAATCTCGTTGGTTATGAATGGTCATTCATTCAATTTGGATTAAAAAGGGGCAGGGAAATCTATGGGGCTTGCTGAAGCTTTCCGTAATTATGAAGATAAGATAGTCAGCCGTTGGGTCGACTACACCTTGTCAACTTATAAGGCATCAACGTTTTTCAGAAAGGAACGCGATAAATTCGCCAACCCCGTGGGGGGCAACACCTACGAGGCATTGAGTAAGCTTTTCAAACTCCTGGCAAAGAATGCCGATCCGAAAGAGTTTGTTGCGCCGCTGGATCAGATCATGCGTATCCGTTCCATTCAGGAGTTTGCCGCATCCGAGGCAGTGGGTCCGATTCACGCCGTTAAACACATTACCCGCGAAATCCTGGATAAGGACAAGGAACGCAGGCACCTCATTGCAGAACTCTATGAATTTGAATTTGCAGTGGATATGGCTGTGCTTGCTGCTTTTGACCTGTATATGCAATGCCGGGAGCAGTTGTACAAGGTGAGAATTCAGGAGATTAAATCCGGTAGTCACATTCTCACAGACAGCAAGTGTCCGTCGAACTTGTTGCATAGAAATACAGATGATTTCGTGAAAATTCGAATCTGAAAATTTACGGAATCATCACGGTTATTAACAGGTTTCTGTACCGGAGCAGGGGAACTCGTCCGGGCGGCTACCAACACTGTTCAATTTGAAGCGAGGTAAGAAGAAATGAAGTATACCTTCTCATTCCTGGCAGTCATTGCACTCGTTTTGATTGCATGGCTGGGATCCCAGATACCGGGTATGCAGTACCTTTTTGGTGTTGCCATCCCCTATCTGGCAATCATGATCTTCCTGGGTGGCTTTGTTTACAGAGTCGTGCAATGGGCAAAATCGCCTGTTCCATTTTCCATTCCGACCACTTGTGGTCAGGGTGCGTCACTGGATTTCATCAAACAGGATAAGCTTGACTGCCCTACCAAGACATCAGAAGTTGTCGCCAGGATGTTCCTGGAAATTGTTACTTTCCGCTCCCTTTTCCGGAATACCAAGTCCGAGCTTCATGAGGGGCCGAAAATTACCTATGAGTCCTCCAAGTGGCTCTGGCTCTTTGCCTTGATTTTCCACTACTCTTTTCTGGTGGTCGTTATCAGGCATATGCGTCTTTTTCTCAATCCTGTCCCTGCCTGGCTGGAATTTCTTGATTTTCTGGATGCCGGTGCGGCCCTGCAGGTTGGCGCGCCTCTGCTTTATGCCACTGATCTTGCACTGGTGCTGGGTGTTGTCCTGCTCTTTGGCAGGCGCCTGGTCAATCGTCAGGTGCGTTATATCTCACTTGCCAATGACTATTTTCCGCTTTTCCTCATCTTTGGGATTGCCACCACCGGTATCCTGATGCGTTACTTTCTGCGCACAAATATTGACATTATCTCCATCAAAGAACTTCTGGTTGGCCTGGTCACCTTTTCACCAGTATTTGCCGCCAAGATCGGATCCATCTTTTATATCCATCTCTTCCTGGTCAGTACCCTGCTCATCTATTTCCCCTTCAGTAAATTGATGCACTTAGGCGGTGTCTTTATGAGCCCTACCAGGAACATGGCAAACAACAGCCGTGCCAAGCGGCATATCAATCCATGGAATGATCCTACAATCAAACCTCATTCCTATGCCGGATATGAGGATGAGTTTAGAGAGTTCATGGTCGATGCCGGCATCCCTGTTGAGAAAGAGCTGCCTCCTCAAAAGGACGAATAACAGGATTGTTGACCCAAATTTATAAGGATAAAGAATAATGGCACTTGCAAAATTAGAACAATTATCGAAAAGCGTAGTGCAGGGACCGTCCTTGGCAACAGGAGCTGTACCAACCAAGGACTGGATGGAGACCCCGGCTATTTTTAAAGAGGGGAACTTTGCCTACCCTGCCAAAAAAGAAAAGGTAGAATATCTGAACAGTCAGGCCGGGCTTGAGTTCCCTAATGCCCGTATCTGGTCTCCGGACGAGGATGACTGGAAGCTGCCCGAGAACTGGCAGGAGATCATCCTGAATGGTCTCAAGGAGCGTCTCGGCAAATTCAGATCTCTCAAAATCTTCATGGACTGCTGTGTACGCTGCGGTGCCTGTGCGGATAAATGTCACTTTTTCCTCGGTACCGGTGATCCGAAAAATATGCCGGTTCTTCGTGCCGAGTTGCTGCGGTCCATCTATCGGAATGATTTTACCCTGGCAGGAAAGCTGTTTGGGAAAATGGCTGGTGCCCGGGAAATGACCGTTGGTGTATTGAAAGAATGGTTCATGTACTCCTACCAGTGTACAGAGTGTCGACGTTGCTCGGTCTTTTGTCCCTATGGTATTGATACGGCAGAAGTAACCATGATGCTTCGTGAGCTTCTGCATCTGGTCGGTGTTGGTATTAACTGGATTCTTGAGCCGGCTTCGAACTCCAACCGTACCGGTAACCACATGGGGCTGCAGCCCCATACTTTCAAGGACAATGTTGATTTCCTTGCAGAAGACCTGGAAACTCTCACAGGCGTCAAAATTAACCATTCGTTCAACCGCAAGGGAGCGGAGGTGCTCTTCATCACTCCGTCAGCCGACGTCTTTGCTGAGCCCGGCCTCTATACTGCCATGGGCTATCTAGCGCTGTTTGAGCAGATTGGCCTTGATTATACCTGGTCAACCTATGCCTCTGAAGGTGGTAACTTCGGTCTCTTCACTTCCAATGAGTTGATGAAGAAACTGAATGCCAAGATGTATGCCGAGGCCAAGCGTCTTGGCGTTAAATACATTATCGGTGGTGAGTGTGGTCATATGTGGCGTGTTATTCATCAGTACATGGATACCATGAACGGTCCTGCTGACTTTTTGGAGGTTCCCAAATCTCCGCTCACGGGAACGGTATTCAATAATGCCGCATCAACAAAGATGGTTCACATCAGTGAGTTTACGGCAGATCTGATCCGGCACGGCAAGATTAAACTTGATCCGAGCCGTAATTCCCATGTTTTGCCTACCTATCATGATTCCTGTAACCCGGCGCGTGCCATGGGCCTTATGGATGAACCGCGTTATATCCTGGATCATGTGGTACCCAAATGGGTTGAAATGCCCGAAAATACTATCCGTGAGCAGACTTTCTGCTGCGGTTCCGGAACTGGTCTTAATACCGACGAGATCATGGAACTGAGGATGCGTGCCGGATTGCCGCGCGCAAATGCAGTGAAGCACGTTATCGACAAACACGATGTTAACATGCTTTCCTGTGTCTGTGCCATCGATCGGGCAACCCTTACCTCGCTGATGAATTACTGGAATCCAGGCTGTGGAGTCTGCGGACTTTCTGAGCTTGTCGGCAATGCTCTGGTAATGGATAACGAGAAACGAGCCATGGGCTATGACGCTGAAGGAAACGAGACTGAACTTCCTGAAGGCTTCAGGACTATGGTCTAAACCGGACCGGAATGGAGGATTAATTCAATGTATAACAAAGGAACAATCATACCGGGACTTGCTTTATTTGTCCTTTTTGTGACTTTTCCAATCTGGTTCAACGGGTTGACAACAGCAGGAGACCTGCCTAAGCCCGAGTTACCGCCAGGTGGAGAAAAACAGTGCGTAATGCCTGCTGATTATATGCGGGCCAATCATATGCAGTTGCTCAATGAGTGGCGTGATAACGTTCTGCGTGACGGCAATCGCGAAATCCTTGAGATAGACGGCAAAAAATACCGAAAAGGCCTGCAGATGGCATGTATGGCATGTCATACCAAAAAGGAGAAATTCTGCGATAGCTGCCATACCTATGCCGCAGTAACTCCTTATTGCTGGGATTGTCATCTGACTCCCAACGAGGCAGCATCAAAGGAGGCGATTCACTAATGGATAAGCAAAGAAGAAAATTCCTTAAAATTGCAGGGGTATCAGCACTTGCAGGAATCGGAGCACCCGCAATTATTAAGCTGACCTCCTCAAACGCTGTGGCTTCTTCGGGAGGGCAAGAGGCAGCTGCCGGGCATGCAGCACCAGCTGCTGCCGGTCATGGAGTAGCGGCGGTAGAGGCACCTCAAGGTGTACGTCTTGGCATGGTCATTGACATGCGTAAGATGGCAGAACAACCCGGACAATTGGATAGTGCCATTGCTGCATGTATCAATGCTCATAATATTCCAGAGTTTCCTGATAGCAAAAATGAGATTAAATGGCTCTGGAAGGCACCCTTTCAAAATGTCTTTCTTGATCATTCCTCCTATCATTCTTCAACAAGAGTGGCCAACACCCCATTTCCAGCCCTCTGTAACCACTGTGATGATCCGCCATGCGTTCGGGCCTGTCCCACCAAGGCAACGTTTAAGCTCGCCAAGAACGGGGTCGTAGCCATGGATTTCCATCGCTGCATCGGTTGCCGTTTCTGTATGGCTGCCTGCCCCTATGGTGCCAGGTCTTTCAACTGGCAGGATCCGAGACCGTATATCAAGAAATACAATGCGGACTTTCCATCACGCATGAAGGGTGTTGTCGAGAAATGCAACTTTTGCGGTGAGCGGCTTGCTCTTGGGCAGGAGCCTGCCTGTGTTGAAGCCTGCAAAGCAACGGGTGCCATTACTTTTGGTGATCTGAACGATCCTCAGTCCGAGGTCAGGCAGGTACTTGATAACGAATTTACTATCCAGAGGAAGACTAATCTGGGTACTAAACCATCAGTCTTTTACATAGTGTGAGGTAGTCATGATTGAAAAAACACTCAAAGGCAAACCAGCGTACTGGATCTGGCTTGCATTTTTAGGAATGTTCATGGCTATTGGTGCTGCCTGCTACATCAGGCAGTACAATTTCGGCCTTGGCATGACAGGCATGAGCCGTGATGTCTCCTGGGGGCTCTATATTTCCCAGTTCACCTTCCTGGTCGGAGTGGCCGCTGGAGGTGTGATGCTGGTGCTTCCCTATTATATCCACAATTATAAGGAATTCGGAAGGATTACAATTCTTGGTGAGTTCCTGGCAATTGCCGCTATCGTCATGTGTATGCTTTTCATCATGGCTGATCTTGGGCAGCCGATGCGGGCCTTAAACGTTATTCTCCATCCCACACCTAATTCCATGTTGTTTTACGACATGTGCGTACTCTGTGGTTATCTTTTTCTCAATATCCTCTGTGGTTGGGTTATTCTCACGGCAGAGCGGAAACAGGTGCATCCCCCGAAGTGGATTTATTTCTTCGTCTATCTCTCTATCCCCTTCGCTGTTTCCATTCATACCGTTACCGCTATGTTGTACTGCGGTCTGCCAGGTCGTCATTTCTGGCTATCCGCAATCATCGCTCCCCGTTTTCTCGCATCAGCCTTTGCCGCAGGACCAGCCCTTATCGTCCTGGCCTGTATTATTCTGAAGCGTGTTGCAGGGTTTGATGCCGGAAAAAAGGCAATGAATAAGCTTGTTACCATTATAATTTATGCTGCATTGCTGAATATGTTTTTTGTAGGTCTTGAATTTTTTGTCGGCTACTATTCCAACATTCCAGGACATAAGTTTGCACTGGAATATCTGTTTTTCGGTATTGAGCATCACGGTCATGTCTATAACAATCTGGTTCCATTTATGTGGGCCTTTGTGATCCTTGCTTTTGGAGCCATTGGACTGCTGGCTTCACCCCTGGCGAAGAAGGAGGACAATGACTTCTTTCTCGGACTGGGCTGTGCCATGCTGTTTGTCGCGTTTTGGCTGGATAAAGGAATTGGCTTTGTCCTCGGTGGCTTCGTTCCCAATCCGCTGCATGAGATCGTTGAGTATGTTCCTACGGCCAATGAGTTAGCAATTACCGCTGGAGTCTGGGCAACAGGATTTTTTGTGCTGACCCTGCTCTATAAGATTGCTATTGGTGTTGAACACGAGATTGAATAGTGTGAGTATAACGTAACGAATACATTCTAGCTGTTTTAAGAGCCTCCGAGTCAATCGGGGGCTTTTTTTTTGTCCTTTTCTGCTGTATAGTGGCATGCTAAAGTCGGCTTCCGGGGAGTTGACTCAATAAATGAGTAGGCTCGCCTGTGTCGCTGGCTATTACTCAATGTGTTGTAAAGGCGTGGAGCATCGTGGCTGGAAAACGTGTACTTGTTGTATCTTACTCTTATAGTCATCAGACAAGGAATTTGTTGAAAGGTCTGATTAGAGGATTGGAAGAAGAAGGGGTGGATTTGACGTGGGAGAGGGTATCCACTGTACAGGCACTTCGTTTCCCCATTGGAACCATTCCTTCCACCGTGGTTATGATGTTGAAGACTTTTCTTCGTAAGCGGTATCCGATTAAACCTCTTAAACCCATAGTCTTTAAGCAGTGGGATATGATCATTCTGGCGGGTCCGACCTGGTCCTATAATCCTTCAGGTCCTATTCTTTCACTGCTGGACAGGGATGGTGAAAAACTTTTCAGCGGACAATCGGTTTTGCCGTTGATTTCCTGTCGAGGATATTGGCGGGTACATTTTTGGGGACTGCATTCTCTTCTGAAAAAATGTGGGGCAAAGATTATCTGCTCTCCCATTGTTTTTTCCCATCCTACCCCTGAACCGTGGCGTACCATCGGCGTATTTTTAAAACTTGCCGGGAAGGATCCCGAAGTGGGAACTTCTTGGTTTGGCAAGTTTTATCCGAAGTATGGGCATAGTCGGATACAGATGGAGCGGGCATATAGACTTGGTAGAGAACTGGGACATGATATCATGTCAGGCACGAAACCGTCAGAACTCCAATTTCAGGCACCGGTTCGCAGTGAAGCGAATTCATGAGAGTGCATTTCTGAGGTACTTTGAAAAATTAAAGTGTTGCCCGAGTCAAGGGACAGGAGAGGGTTCATCTGTGAAGAAGTAGGGCCTGTTCAATACGGAAAAGAGACAGTGAGGTAATACTGATACAAGTGAAAAATCTGTTCTCGGAAAAAAACGTAGGTAAGGGCAGCCAGGGAAAGAAAAGGGCCAAAGGGAATGCGGGTCTGCCCCCCCTTCTTCTGTTTTATCATGGCCAGCAGGCCTATGAATGTGCCGCTGAGAGAGCTTGCGAAGATTACAAAAGGCAGGGCTTGCCAGCCAAGAAAGGCACCGATCATTGCCAATAATTTGATATCACCGCCTCCCATCCCCTCTATCCGTCGCCACAGAAAATAGATCAGGGCAATGCCGTAGAGTATACCTCCTCCTGCGAGAATACCGATCAGAGAGTCACTCCAATGCAGTGCAGGGCTGATCAGGGAGAAGAGCAGGCCGGCAAAGATGCCTGGTAATGAAATGATGTCCGGGATGATCTGGTGTTTGATATCTATCCAGATAATGACCAGCAGGGCGGCACAAAACAGAAAATAGCCTGCTGCTGTAACGCTCAAACCGAATTGTTGCACCAGGGCAGCAGAAAGCAGGGCCATGCTCAGTTCTACCAGAGGATACTGGAATGAGATCTTCTTGTTGCAATGACCGCAACGCCCGCGCAGAAAAAGAAAGCTGAGTATGGGGATGTTTTCATACCAGTGCAGTTCGGTCAGACATGCGGGACAATGAGAGGCGGGAAAGACAATGGATGCCTCTTCTCTGGGAAGGCGGAGGATGACTACGTTGAGAAAACTTCCGACAATGGTCCCAAAAAGGAAAGCAGTGACGATGGAAAAGCTTGTAAAATCTATGAGCATAAGGGTATTTTAATGAATGCAGATAAAATGGGATGCAGGGCAGCATAAACTGTCCCTGCTCTTATTAATGTCTTCACCGGGTTTTTTAAAAAAACTCCAGATTCTTTTTACAATGTAGCCTTAACCATGTCTCAAATCCAGGAAAAAACACAAGTTATCCGTTTAGAACAGTTGACCTCTGATATTGTGCGCTTGACGCTTGATGCACCGGAGATCTCCTCCATTGCCAGTCCGGGACAGTTTGTCATGATACGCACTGGAAACACCAGTGATCCCCTGCTGCGCAGGCCCTTCTCCATTTCGCAAACGAGCAGTGATGGAAGCTTTCAGATTCTCTTTAAGGTGGTAGGGCGGGGGACCAGTCTTCTTTCCCATTGCCGGAAAGGGGAATATCTTTCGGTATTGGGTCCGTTGGGGCGAGGGTATCGAATTGACCCACATCGTCTTGCCTGTCTGGTAGGTGGCGGCATGGGGATTGCACCGTTGCTCTTTCTCGGCAAAACGATCATGCGAAAATATCCGGATCAAGGTCCTGTGGTTGTGCTGGGAGCGAAAAACCGTGAGGAGCTTGCGCCTCTGATTGATGATTTTGCAGACCTTGGTCTCAAGGTGCATGTGGCAACAGACGACGGTTCTCTTGGGCATCATGGACTGCTTACCGATGTCTTGAAAGCCCTCGATCTTGGTCCTCAATGCACGACCTATGTCTGCGGTCCCAAACCGATGATGACAGCGGTTCATCTCTTTTGTCGCAGTAAACATTATGGCTGCCAGGTTTCGGTTGAGACTTCCATGGCCTGTGGCATGGGAGCCTGTCTCGGATGTATTGTTCCCCTGGAAAAAGGGGGGTATGGACATTCCTGTTCAGACGGTCCAGTATTTGATGCAGAGGAGTTGGTATGGAGTTTGTAGAGTCTAAAGCCCCGGCTGTTGACCTCCGGGTTTCCATCGGTTCCCTGAGTCTGAAAAATCCAATCATGACCGCCTCAGGTACCTTTGGCTACGCCAAGGAATTCGAGCCCTACGTCAACCTGCATCGTCTGGGGGCGGTTGTGGTCAAAGGGATCTCCCTCCTGCCTCGGGGTGGTAATCCGCCTCCGCGCATCATTGAGACCTCCTGCGGTATGCTTAATGCAATCGGCCTTGAGAATGTTGGTGTGGAACGGTTTATTTCCGAGAAGATGGATTCCTTGAAGGGCGTGAATGTACCAGTGGTGGTGAATATTCTGGGCGACACTGTGCAGGAGTATCGGGAGATCAGCAAAAGGTTGGCCGACGTGGATGGTATTGCAGCCATTGAAGTCAACATATCTTGTCCCAATGTAAAAAAAGGCGGTGTGGCCTTTGGCACAGTGCCTGAGATGGCAGCAGCCGTAACTGCGGCAGTCAAGGAAAGCTGTTCGGTCCCGGTCATTGTCAAACTCTCTCCTAATGTGTCGGATATCACCGTCATTGCTCGTGCTGTCGAGGAGGCAGGGGCAGATGCCGTATCACTTATCAATACCCTCATTGGTATGGCCATAGATCATCACACCAGGCGTCCCGTACTGGCCAATGTCATAGGAGGACTTTCCGGACCTGCCATCAAACCGGTGGCCCTGCGTATGGTTTTCCAGGTGTCGCAAGCTGTTGCCATACCGGTTATTGGTATCGGCGGTATTGAAACGGTTGATGATGTCATTCAATTTATGCTGGCCGGAGCCACTGCAGTACAGATAGGCACCGCCAATTTTATTAATCCCAGGGCCAGTGAAGAGGCAGTAGAGGGGTTGAGCCGATACGTTGTCGACCAGCAGTTACGCTCGGTACGGGAACTTATCGGTGGCCTTATCCTTGCCGATTAAAGCAGATGTCTCTCAAGGTTAGTCCCCAGGAAACAAAGATGCGGACATGGAACAGGATAAAATCCTGGGTCAGTCTCCTCTTGCGCCGGGAGACACCGTGGACGGTGAAGGCTATTCTCGGCGCTGCCATTGTCTATCTCCTGTCTCCCGTTGATCTTATCCCGGACTGGATTCTGGGCTTTGGCCTTCTTGATGATTTGACCATTGTTTCACTTTTAGTGGCGCTGGCTCTGAAAATGGCTCAGAAAAATGAGTTAACTCATAAGTGAAATAAGGCAGGTCGAAAATGCCTATGAACGTCCAATTGTGAATAAGCAAAGAAGAAGCAACTGACATGAGCATGAAGCAAGTGTTTGTGCGGAGTTATAGGTCAGAAGGTTTTATCTCTTTGATCTTCCCTGCTCGTCTTATTGTTAACGTTAAAATATGATCCTTTCAAATTAGTCAAATATGACTCAACACTCTTTTCATCATCACCGTATCTGCGTCTCCATTGGCCGTGAGACCATCGATGACGCTCTGGCCGCTGCAGATTCAGCGGCCTCTTTGGCCGATGTCTTGGAAATTCGTCTGGACAGTCTGTCCGTTCCTGCAATTTCGCCGTTTATCAGTACACTCAATAAACCTCTTCTTTTCACCAATAGACCCAAGTGGGAAGGCGGTCACTTTGACGGCCGGGAGGAACTGCGCATTGCGACCTTGGTGGAGGCAGTGAAAGAGAACTGTGCTTATGTTGATCTTGAGGTGCTGGCCCCCGCTTCCTCCCATCAAGAATTGTTTATGGCCCTGCAGGGTGTAGACACCAGATTGATCCTGTCCTGGCATAATTTTCAGGAGACGCCAACGCGTGAAGAACTGGTGGGCCGGATGGCGATGATGCAGGATAAGGGCGCAGATATCGGCAAGATCGTGACCCTGGCCCATTCCCATCAGGATGTGCTTCGGGTATTACAGCTGCAAGAGGTTGCCGAGCAGCTTGGGTTTCCCCTGATTGCCTTCTGCATGGGGCGTGCGGGCGTGATCAGCCGAATTGCCACAGTGGAACTTGGCGGTTATATGACCTACTGCGCGGTCAGTGAGGACGAAACCACTGCCCCAGGCCAGCTCTCTCTTGCAACCTTGGCTGAAATCTATTCCTTGATGGGTACGTGAGACCATGGTGATCAATGGGAAAACAGCCTTGTATGGTATTGTCGGCAATCCTGTCGCTCATTCCCTGAGTCCTGCCATGCATAATGCAGCCCTGGCAGACCTGGACATAAACGGGGTCTATCTGCCTTTTCCGGCACCGGATATTGAGGCTGCCATTACTGGTATACGTGGTTTAGGCATCCAAGGCGTAAGTGTTACCATACCCCACAAAGAAAGTGTGATGGCCTTACTTGATGAGATAGATCCTGTGGCCAAACGTATAGGTGCTGTAAATACCCTTATACTTCAGGCAGATGAGAACGGAAAAAAACTCATAGGCTTGAATACCGACTGGCTTGGTGCCACCCGTGCTCTGGAGGAGGAAACAGGTCTCGATGGAGCCCATGCCGTACTCATTGGGGCTGGTGGCTCGGCCCGTGCCATTGGTTTTGGCCTGCTGGAAAGGGGGGCAGATCTAATCCTGTGCAGCCGAACCGAATCACGTGGACGGAGCATGGCGGAGGAACTTCGTTGTCCTTGGGTTTCATTGGCCGAAGCGGAACATTTGTCCGGTAATATCCTGATTAATGCCACCTCGGTGGGGATGCAGCCAAATACTGCAGTAAGTCCGGTTCCTGCCACTATTCTTTCCCGTTTTCAGGTGGTAATGGACATCGTCTATGCTCCACTTCGCACACGCCTGTTGCAGGAGGCAGAATCGGCAGGCTGTAAAACGATCAACGGCCTGGAGATGCTTCTCTATCAAGGCGTTGCCCAGTTTGAGCAGTGGACCGGCAGGGCTGCTCCGGTGGAGGTTATGCGTAAAGCCCTGGCTGCAGCATTGGGATGATATTCGTAATGTTGTCTGCATGTTAGCTGTAAACTTAAGTGTCGAAGAGGACATTTTGAACTATAAATAGACTTCGATTGGAAGCAATTTTAAGTGAAGAAGAGAATGAAAGAGATCATACCAGTATCATCAATTAATGCCACAGTCAGAGTCCCGGGTTCAAAGAGTCTTACTCAGCGGGCTCTTATCGCAGCAGCCCTTGCCGACGGCTCCAGTAAATTGATCGGCCCTCTGGCCAGTGAAGATACTAGTTATACCTCCCAGGCCCTTGAACAGATGGGAATAGATGTGGAACGAGGGGAGGATGTCTGGTCTGTTCACGGCAAGGGTGGTCAGATTGTTTCTCCTGACAGAGAAATATTTCTTGGCAATAACGGGACCGCCACCCGTTTCCTTACCTCGGTGGCTGCTCTGGGGCACGGCCCCTTTCGCATCGATGGCGAAGAGCGGATGCGGGAGCGACCTATCGGCCCATTGATGGCGGCCTTAAAAGGCTGGGGCGTAGATATAAGTTCCGTTGAGGGAACCGGATGTCCTCCTCTGCTGCTGGCCAGTAAAGGACTGTCAGGCGGGGCCACTGTCCTGCCGGAAGGGAAATCCAGCCAGTATCTCTCTTCCCTGCTCCTGGTTGCTCCTTATGCGGTAGCTCCGGCAACTCTAACAGTTGTGGGAGAAGTCCTCTCAAAACCATATGTGGCCATGACTCTTTCGGTAATGTCCGATTTCGGTATTGATGTGGATTGTAACAGTGAGTTTACCTCTTTTACCATTCCTCAGGGAAAATATCGGGCCATGGAGTATCAGATCGAAGGCGATGCCTCCAACGCCTCTTATTTCTGGGCCGCTGCTGCAATCACTGGTGGCAGGGTGACGGTGTCCAATGTGCCGGTTCCTTCATTGCAGGGTGATGCTGGATTGGTTCCGCTCCTGGCACGTATGGGTTGTGAAGTCAGCCGGGATGGAAACGGCATTACCTTGCAGGGGCGTGACCGCCTGGAAGGAATTACGGTGGATATGGGAGATATGCCGGATGTGGTGCCAACACTCGCTGTGGTAGCTGCCTTTGCTCATGGCAAGACCGTCATCAATAATATTGCCCATCTGAGGATCAAAGAGTGTGATCGTTTGAGCGCTGTCCTGACAGAGCTTGGCAAGATGGGGGCCAAGGTGGAAGAGGGAAAGGATTTTATGGTGATCCACGGATCAGGCGGTGAGGGAATGCATGGGGCCGAGATCGAAACCTACAAGGATCATCGCATGGCCATGAGTTTTGCTGTGGCAGGTCTTCGGGTACCCGGTGTTCTGATTCGTGATGAAGACTGTGTCGCTAAATCCTTTCCTGACTTCTGGAAACGGTTTGAATGGCTGCGCTGAGTTGTTATACCGATTTGAGATTATTTGCTTTTCGTTTGCTACTAAGATAAGCTTTTATAAGCGATATGGTAGGCAGATTGCATCAGTCTGCAGAGATATGAAGAAAAAAAAGGAGAAGACAATGAAGCGATCTATTTGGGCAGGCCTGTGTTTGGGGTTAGCTGTTCTTTTGCAGATGAGTTGTGCTTCTGCGGAGAGCACCATTCCAGCTCCGCCCTCCGGTAACTTGAGGTATTCCATCACAGTCACCGAGTTTAAAAATGAGGCTGGCTGGCAGGGAAAATGGAGTGTGGGAGACGGCATGCAGACTGCCATGACCAATCTTCTTCACGAATCAGGATGGTTCATTGTTCTTGGTGACGGCGAAATGCGGCAAGCTGCCATGGCTGAACAGGATTTTGCTGCCTCCGGACGTACCGCGCAAGGTAAGAAAACAGCCAAAATCGGCAGGATGACGCCGGCCCAGCTCCTGGTCCGTGGTTCTATTACGCATGTCCAGGATGACACCGGCAGTGGTGGCGGCGGTCTGAGTTTTCAAGGTTTCAGTATAGGTGGTTCTGCTGGTAAGGCTGAGATGAATGTTACCATTTATCTGGTCGATTCGGAAACAGGACAGGTGAAGGCCTCTACTGATGTTATCGGTACATCCGGCAAGAAAGGATTTACCGTTGGCTATCACGGAGGAGCACTTGGCGGTCTGGGCGGGAACCTCGGCGGCGAGATGAAGGATAACGTGGGCAAGGCCATGGAGGATGCCGTGGGGCAGGCCGTTATGTTTCTTATCCAGCAGCTGGAAGGAATTCCCTGGGAAGGTTCTGTTGTGATGGTCAAAGGTGGACAGGTCATCATCAATCGGGGCAGTCGTGAAGGGGTGACTGAGGGCAGGGAATTCAAGGTCGGATCCGTGGACGTGTTAGTGGATCCGGATACCGGCGAGGTCCTTGATTCGGAGATGACCCAGGTGGGAACCATTAAGGTTTCCAGGACTAAGGAAAAGATTTCCTATTGTGCGCCGATTTCAGGTGCTGAAGGGATACAGAAGGGTATGTCTGTTTTTGCCATGGATCGCTGATACGTTCTTATTGTCTCATCATAACGTAAAATGGGTGTTAGGAAATATTCCAACACCCATTTTTTTTGTGAAAGGATCAGTGACTGATGATGATTGAATCGGATCGTTCCAGGACTCCCTTGCGGGCCCGCATGTACTCCTTGACTTCGAGCATCACGTTTTTTGCTTCTTCCTGGCTGAGGGTGTAGACCTTGTAACTTCCGCTGCCGTCATGGATAAGTAACTGTTTCAGTTTCTGTCCGGGATGCTGGGGATGGCTGCAGTCACCATCTCCCACCTTGTAGATTTCGTCCGGTCCCACTGTGGCAAATCCTGTGTTGCCGTTGCAGTCTATTGTTTCAAAAACTACCTTGTAGGGATCGTCAGCAAATCCCGGGGAGGAGAGGAGGGACAGGAGCAAAAGAGTGGAAAAAGCAAGGGTGGCTTTCATGGAAACCTCCTGTGTAATAGGCTGAAGATTGAAGGTTCGGTAACGGTTGAAGAGACAACAATGGGATGAAGTTATGTTGATCTGTTCGAAGAAAAATCAGTGCGCGACTGCACCATTTAAACTTGCTGGTTTTTTCCTCAGCCTTCAGCCGGCCTTTTCTCTCTTTTACGTATAGCACATGCATGAATGGAAAACAAGACATCTGCCTTCTCAGGAGTGGTATGTGATAAGGACTCCATCTCCCACACTGCACTGCAGAATTTTGGCAGCATTTCCGTTGTTAACCGCAATTTCCAGATGTTTTCTGCTGTCGAAAATAGCCAGGAGATGGTCAACAGGCACAGCAGTATAGGAACTGTTCAGACCGTCAATGGAATGCTTACCGCACTGGATGGAGAGTTCTGTCTTGTTGTGCATAGCGGCTAGATCCGTTGCCGTGATACTGGTACGCAGGTTGCCGAAATGATCAATGTGAATGATAGTGCCAAGAATACGATTTCCGTCGTGTTTGGCTGCAGGTAGTTCGATTTGACAGCATTTTGCCGGATCAATGGAGCTCCCGACATGATGTAACTCCATTCCCAGGCAAATATGTGCAGCAACAGGTGCCATGATGTCTCTGCCGTGGAAAGTTGTGGAAATGTCTGCAAGGAAAAGGTCCCGGTTGTCCAGGGTATAGGCCTGCTGCACCAGGCCCTTTTGCAGGAGTTGTGTGAAAACTCCGTTGTCGGGTCCCACAAAAAAATGATTGTCAGCCTGTAGCCCTAGGAGTTTCCTGGAGGTACCGACACCCGGATCAATGACAATAAGATGGACGGTTCCCACTGGAAAGTAGTGGTAGCTGGCAAAAAGTGTGCAGGCTCCTTCTCTGATATCCTGCGGCGGAATGGAATGGCTGATGTCAATGAGTGTTGCAGCAGGCGCATAGGAGAGGATGACCCCTTTCATTACCCCTGCAAATTCGTCAGTCAGGCCAAAATCAGTAGTAAGCGTTATGATTTGCGGACTAATTGTCATACGTTAGGAGGCCTGCGCCGTAAGGACCACAAAACCGGCTTTCTCGTCCATGCCTGGCTTTGATTTTTCCATTTGAGTGATTTTTTCGGGTGGCTGGTAGAGACTGGAGACAGAGGACTTGATAGAAAACCCCTGATTTGTCAGGAGTGTCTTGACCTCCTCAATAGTAAAAAAATGTGCGTGTTTGTAAAAGGGGTGATCCGCCTCTTTTTTTTGCTGCAGATTTTTTCCCCAAACACTTGTAAGCGGCACAAATCCGATGATAAGATGGCCATTCTCCTGTAAGACACGTCGCGATTCTTGAAGAACACTTGACGGGGTGTGGAGAAAACAGAGGGTGAAGAGCAGTGAGACCGTAGCAAAGCTGTTCTCCAGAAAGGGGAGATCTTCTCCAATGGCTTGACAGGTGATTACCCCTCTGCTTCTCGCGATTTTCAGAGGCGCTGAGGCGGGGTCAATTCCATAGTCGGAGCCAAGCGCTTCTGCAAAACGTCCGGGCCCCACACCAATTTCCAGGGCAGGGGCCTGTATGGAAAGCGGGAGGTCACGAATGGCTGATGCTTCTATGGCGAAGAGGAGACTGTTGTCAAACCAGCTGTCATATTCTTGCGCACGGTTCTGAAATACTGAGGAACTGTCCCGCCAATGCTGCTTCACTGTCTTCCTCCTGGCTAATTTTCCTGGTCTTCGAACTTGTTTTTTACCAGAAAATAGAGTGCTCCGGCTTCCTTCATGTTTCCCGCGGCCTGTTTGGCGTAGTTGCCGCTTCCCCAGAAAAGATCGGCTCGTCCTGTTCCCTGAATGGCGGAACCTGTATCCTGGGGAAAGACAAAGCGGTGGAGCGGTACCCAGGTGTCAATCTCGCCGGCATCATTCAACACAGGTTTGCGGCTGACCAGGAAGGCCAGTGTTGCATGGGGCAGCATTGCACGGTCTATGGCTATGGAGCGGCCTGGCGTCAGAGGTTCTCCAAGGCTGCCTATGGGGTCGCCACTCTGTTCCCAGCGAAAAAAGATAAATTTGCTGTTGTGGTGGAGGATGGCCTCCTGCTCATCCGGGTGTGTGCGAAGGTAATCGCGAATGGACGGAATGCTTGCCTCTTGCAGAGTCATCTTTCCCTGGTCCACCAGAAGTTTGCCTATGGAAAAATACTCCAGACCGTTCGATGTCGAATAATGAATGGAGCGAATGGAGCCATCCTGCAACTGTATTTTGCCGGAACCCTGGACATGGAGGATGAAATTATCAACGGGGTCGTTCAGATAGACCAGCTCGTTGCCGGCAGCAAGATTATTCTTCTCGATTTCTCTTCGCGTCCAATAGGGGACAAGTTTCCCTGTTGCATCACGACGTTTACAGAGGATCTTGCCGCTTTTCGGGTCCCTTACCTGAATCAGGGAGTCGGGTGGTCCGTAGAGGGGGAAGAGAAAGGGGGCCTTTTTCTCCAGGCTGCCTTGGAGAAATGGTTCATAGTAGCCGGTGATCAGCATTTCTCCCCGGGGAAGATTTTTTCTGCCGCCTGCCCGATAGACTGTGAAGTTTTCCAGGACGATACGATTCAGTTCTGCAGGACTTGGTTCCTGTTTCAGAATATCAATAAAAGACTCCATGGATTCACGCAGCCAGGAAACAGGGTACGTGTCTGAGCCAAGGGTGACAGGGGTTTCCGGAGGAATCTTGTTAAGGTAATGGAGGTGTCGTACTGCCCCGGTGAGTAATCCTTTCAGCTCCAGATCGTCAGTAAATTGTGGAAGAGTATCGGTTTCCATCCTGTCCAGGGGCGCTTTGGCACAGCCATGCAGCAGGAGGAAGATGAGCAGCAAAAGAGGGTAAAGCTTTTTTGCGCAGATCAGGGCAGAAGGGTTTCTTTTATAAGTTTGGTGCATAATGGTTCTCTTGTTGTGCTGAAAGTTCACTGGGAATATGAGTATGCTGTTTGATTCCGAGTGTTGTGGGAGTCTGTCGATGCCAGCAAAGAAATTTCTGTTGGTGGACAGGGCGTCTATAGCTGGTTATGTCAAACATGTTGTCTGCATGAAGGAGGTAAGTTGGTCAGTTTTTTGGTAATTTGATGGCCTCGGCCAGTTCGCTGACGGCCATAGCATAACGGTTGGAATTATTCCACTGGGTGATGGCCTGAAAGTTCGGGTAGCCGGCTACATAACGAATTCCTCCGCCCTTTGTCGGATCTTTTTCCAGGCTAACGATGGTAAGTGGTGAGTTGTCAGGCGGTGTGGGCAGGGAGACACCCTGCGTTTTGCTTACCTGCTGCCAGTCCACCAGTCCTTTCCTTCCTTTGATATTGGCGTCGACGAGTTCGGGGCTTTTGAGCTCTGTGCCGATATCGATGTAAAGAGGTGCCGCAAGAACCCAGTGATAACGATGGAGGTAGTTGGCTATGGAGGCAAGGATATCCTCGATTGAGCCGAATACATCACGTCGTGCATCGCCGTCAAAACTCACAGCATATTCACGGAAACTGGAGGGAATAAATTGGGTCTGGCCAAAGGCACCGGCGTAGGAGCCGGTGATAACCAGCGGGTCGTAGTCATTTTCCCGGCAGAGGAGGAGAAAATGGAGCAGTTGCTTACGAAAAAAAGCAGAGCGGCGAGGATAGGCGTCAAAGAGGGTAGTTAAGGTCTGAAAGACGCCGTAACCGCCCGTATGGCTGCCGAAATGGGATTCAATGCCCCAGATGGCAATGACAACTTCCCGGTCAACGCCAAGTTCTTGCTCTATTCGGTCAAGTATCTCTTTATGTTCCTGCAGCTTGTTTTTCCCTTTTTTGATGACTGCGTCAGTGATGAACAGGGGGCGATACTGGAAGTATGGTTTAGCTTCCCACTGTTTGTCCATGAGAACAAGGACTCGGCGGTTGAGTGTAACACCCTGAAAGAGCGCATCAAGTTCTGTCTTGCTGAAGCCGTGATCATGTTCGAGTTCCTGAAAAAGAATTTGAAATTTTTCCTGTTTCAGATCAATCTGCTGCCCATCCACAATCAGGTCTGCGGCGGGAATTTTTTCTTCTGTGATCCCAGGGTGGGGCAGGAGAAGGAGGAATGCCAAAAGAATAAGAACTCTAACCAGATGTTGTGAAGGAAAAATAGGCAGTACCTCCTGGAGAGCTGAAGAGATGAAGCGCTCAGGAAACGGATAATACCTGGGATACATTTCTGGAGTATCTTAGAGTTTCAGGGCGCAAATGTCGTATGAAAAAGATTTAGAAAATCCTCAAGCATTTCCGGGGGGAGGTTGTTGATACCGGCAGCCGCAGCTCGTCCTCCTCCGGTGGGAAAGGATCGGCAGAGAGTATCTGCATGTTCTCGTTGGTTGAGTGGAGCTCTGACACTGATACGCAGTGTAGCATCGGTATTCTCAACAATCAAGGCATGAGCGGCTTCTTTTTTTTCTCTGGCCCGGAGATTGGAAAAAACTCCGGAAACACGTCTAGCCCAAGGAGCATTGGGAAATAAATATACCCGGTTATTCTGTGTTGCATCGAGTTCTTTTTGTTCCATAGCCAAGGCCATATCTTCCTCAAAGCCGGCACGCAGGATCGCAAGGTCTGGAGACTCAACCAGGAAGTCAAAGGGGTCGATGAAAGAGTGCAGGGCGTAATAGAGCTTGTCAGGAGCAAAGTGGAGATCACTGACGGTTGCTCCATAACCGTTGTAGTTCAGCAGCTCACCAAGTTCCTGCAGTGAAGAGATCGCCTCTTCGTCAAGGGACATCTCTGTGGCGATCTGCCTGGCGGATTCATGGAAATTGTCGCCAAAGGTCGCAGCGACTGCCCAGCCTCGGTATTTACCTTGCAGCAGTTTGTTCACGATCAGGGAAGTGCAGATCGTGGGAGCAAGGTCGATGTGAGCGGTCAGGTTTTCTGTGGCAGGGATGTCGCCGGCAAAGTGGTGATCGATGTAAGTAATCTCATTACCCTGACCAAGAAGTTGCAGCAGCGAATTGCGATTGGAGTCAAGGGAGATATCCAGCACTGTGATGTTGCTGTCGTGGGCCCCATGGATCTTATCAAGGAGCTTGATGTCGCGCTTGACTCCGGTAACAAGGATGGCCTCTGGCCGCGGTTCATGCAGACGAAGCTGATGTAAGGCACAGATACCGTCTGCATCTCCATTAAAGACATCATAATACATATTGATTTTACAGGCCCAGCCCCAGTGGACTTCCTATATTGGCCAGATTAAAAATCAGCATGAGGTTGTGATCGCCAGGAGTATATTGAGATCTCAGTTCCACAGACCAACAGGCAGGCTGGTACAGGAGGGAGATGTTCTGCTCAATCACCCTGGATTCTGAGAGGGAATGCTCAATTGCATATTTGGCAAAAATGGTATCCAAGAGTTGAGCCCTGGCGCTGACATTGAGTTGATGAATGGTGTCTTCCCGGTTGTATCTGTAATCGAAATTAAGATAATCACCGCGGCTGTTTATGTAATAGCTTTCCAGTCCATAAAAAGTGACACCTTCACCATAGACATCAATATCAGTTTTATAGATGACATTGAAGTTGGTCAGTGGGGTCCAGCCCAGTTTTATGTTGACCGGCGTCAGTGGTCTGTCGGAGGAAGCGCTGCGCAGATCGTACGATTGTTGAATTTTCAGATATCCGTAATCCCTTTCAGTCTCATTTCCTTCTCTATTGGCGAAAAGATTGAAGAAGTTGTCCATGCCGTAGGTGATTGCATTGGTATCTTCAATTCGATCAACAGAATCAAAGTCAGGAAGATCTTCCTGATCAGTTTCCGAGAGATAGTCGTAAGCGACGAATGGCCTGAAATTGTGACCGATCCCTGTGGTCTCACCCATGGCTGTGTCAAAATTTCTCAGGAGGGTGGTGCCTACCTCGGTATGGAAATCACCCAGGAAACGGTTCGGGGTGTCGCTTTGACTCCATGTTCCATCGCCATAGGTCTCAACTTTATAGAAGGTGTCGCGGAGACCGGCATCGGCACGGGATTCCAGGTAAGGACCAAGGGGGATGGGCATACTCAGGCGCGGGTAGATGTCAAAACGGTGGCCACCTACTCCGTCTTCACGGTAGTAGTTGACGTAGTTTGTATCCCAGTCAAAGGTGAGTGTCGTCTCACCCATGGACTGGCTGCCAGTGAAATCCAGGCTCGGCAGTTTCCACAGCGGGGTCGGACTGGTGGTGTCTGTTCTGACGTCGTTGATGGCCAGCAGATTTCCTTCAAGAGACATGCCGTTCCATGATTTCAGGAGTTTCATGCTGTTTTTGCGCTGGTCATCTGTCTTATTCTGAAAACCTCGTCCATACATATCAAAAAAACGGTCATTGGACTGGGTGAATCCGGTGATGCCGGCGTTGAATTCGGTCAGGTAGTCCCGGTCGGAGACGATATCGAGATCAACACGGGTGACCACGTCATTGTCGAAATCGTGGTCCGCTTTTCCTCGAACCCAGTACCTGTCCTGATTGGTATGGGTGTAGCCTGTATCTTCCCAGTAATCAGTTTCGGAGGGGTCGGAGAGGTCATCATGGAGATAGCTTGCCATGATGGTTCCCTTTTTCTGACTGCCGAGGATGTATCGATATTCAAAACCAGGCATGAAACCGCGGTTGGCCAGATATTCAGGGTAGAGGGTGATATCGGTGGAGTCGGAGATGTTGACAAAGAGGGGCAGATTAAGACCGAAACCGTTTTGATCCGAATTGGAAATCTCGGGGAAAAGTAAGCCGGTATGGCGTTGATTTCCTACCGGAAGCATAATCCAGGGTGTATACAAAACCGGAACATCTTTAATCCGGAAGGTAGCGTGTTTGAGTACAGCGTATCCGCCCTGGGTGATTTTTGTGTCTTTACTGGCAAAGCTCCAGGGAGGTGCCACGTCCTTTTCGACCTTACAGGTCACCACCCAGCCGTCTTCAATCTGATAGGTATTGAAGCCGGTCTTCTTAATGGTCTTGCCTTCCAGGTGCAGATCCAAGGTGTCGCGAAGAATTGTGGCTTCTTTAAAGGTACCTGTTTCGTGGGTCAGATCGACTACACCTTCGTTGGCCAGGAGCTGGTCTGTGTTGCTTTTGACAGCCACATTGCCTTTGGCTTTGATATGGTTTTGTTCCACATCATAGGCTATCCAGTCGGCCTGTATCGTCATTTCGGTTACATAGCGGGGAGTTGTTTCCTGGGCAATCTCCTGGGTGACGACTTTCTTGCTGACTTCTGCAGGACTCTCTTCCAGCAGAGTCGTCCATTCAGTGGTTCCCTGGCCAGAGGTTGCAGGTTTCGGCGGCAGTTTGCGCATTTTGGTAAGGACCACATGTCCTTCAGCAATAATACTTTTTGGATGCTCGAACCGAGTAACCTTGTCAGCCTCTATTTGCCATTCTTCGGTATTTACAGTGTCAGCACGAAGGGAATCCGGTGCCACGGCAAGGGCAAGTAATGACGCGAGGCAGAGAGAAAATTTTTGGTAAGGGGAAGGCGTAAAGAGCTTTGTCACAGCTAACTCCTTGAAGTTTCAAACAGTATTATGTCAGACTGTGGGTGTGACATGTATTCAATCCAATGTGAGAAGATACCTGTACCGTGGGGAGGAGTATATACCGCTTCAATTAGAGAGATGGTAGCTCTGTAACCCTGATTGGCAAAGGATAAATTGATTAGAAAACGGAATGTACGGTTAAGGACGGTTGGTGTCAAGCTTAAAATCACAGATTTACCTTGATAATAAAGGGAAATTGTTTTACTTTTGACGTTAGTGTACTGCGTTCTTTGCAAGAAGAACAGTATTTTTTTTTCTCTTACTGTAGGAAAACATCTTTTTCTGCCGCTGGCGAGATCAGGCGGAGTCTTATTTATTTCCCCCTGTATTTCGGCAGCTGATAATCCGTTGACTATTGATTCAGTGATGAATCGGTTTGAACAGAGATATACTATTCTGTTTGATTTTTGTAGTCCGGTCGCTTACGGCGACTGGAACGCAAACCGTGATTGACGGGCAGTGTTATTGAGCTGTGGTAAAGAACATTATTGGTACCAAAGATCGCATTATCCTTGTCGTGAGGATCTGCAGAAAACGAAATTGATTAATCCCCGCTGATAAAAGAAATCGTGGAGAGTCACGCTTTGAAAGTTTTATCCGGGAGATTGAGAAACCCTGTACTTCAGGGACACAAGTTGTCTGAGAAGAAGGGGCAGTCTTTTGATTGTTCTTCTCCTTTTTGAAAAGAAGTGTCACGTGCCTTTGCAGGCCCGAATTGCTGAACTTTACAGTTCGCCTGGGGAAAATTGCCCGGTTGAGTTTCGGGATACTGAGTGGTGTTGGCAAAATATAGGACAGGAGCAGTGGTGAAAAAACTGTCTGCTCTTGTTGATAAAGTGTAACAGCCTGAATAAAGAGGCTGTTCCGAAAATTGCGGAGAGGTCAATGACCTGTCTCCGGTAAAGGAAAATGTATGGCAGACAAAAAAACAGAGTCTGGGAAAGAACCAGTGCAGGAAAAGCCTGCGAAAGCAACCACAGGAGCCTGGTGGAAAAGCACAGTCCAGGAAGAAGTAGTAGAAAAAACGTCGGAACCTACTGAACAAGCGAGCAGCTCAACGGACAAGGGCGAAGGTGACATTCCACCACCTTCAGAAAAAACGCCACGTAAAAAACCGGCAACTCGACCTCGCGGCCGTAGAAAAAAAAGTACCCCTGTCAAGGAAGAATCTTCTTCCGTTATGCCGACAGACGATAAGCCGAAGATGACAAAAGATACAGAAACGGCAGTGAAGTCTGTTGTTGTATCTGAAGTCCCTGAATCTGTTCCAGGTGATGAGTCAGCCGCAGGACAGAAGAAGGTTGAGAGTACCGAAGGCAGGAAACAGGAGAGTAAAGCCCCACGTTCTCGCGGGAAAAGGAAACAGAAGCCAAAAGAGGAAGGAAGGGAGGAACGGGGTCCACAAAGCCAGCCGAGTAGCGAACCTGAGACGGAAGAAATCCCGCCGGTTTTGAAATTACTGATCAATGCCGAGGAGCCGGAGGAGTGTCGTCTTGCCCTGCTCGCTGACGGCCGACTGGAATCCATCCATGTTTCCACGGTCTCTTCCAAGCAGACAAAGAACAATATTTACAAAGCCAAGATCGTAGCCATAGAGAGTAGTCTTCAGGCCGCCTTTGTTGATTACGGCACGGAGAAGAACGGTTTCCTCCCATTTAATGAGATTCATCCTGAGTACTACAAGCAGGAAATAAGTCAGAAGAATAAACAACTCATTGAACAGCATCAATGGACTAAATTGAACATAACCGATGTCCTTGAGCGGGGGCAGGAGGTCCTGGTCCAAGTGGTGAAAGAGGAAGTGGGGAACAAGGGGGCTAATATGACCACCTATCTCTCCATTCCCGGGCGCTGTGTTGTGCTCATGCCTGGCTCTGATTCCACAGGTATTTCGAGAAAAATATCCGGAGAAGAACGTCGTTCTCAGTTGCGTGAAATCATTACCAGTCTGGGCATTCCGGAGGGAATCGGCTGGATTGTCCGTACA
The DNA here is from genome assembly GCA_018820855.1 of Pseudomonadota bacterium. Classification (GTDB taxonomy): domain Bacteria; phylum Desulfobacterota; class Desulfobulbia; order Desulfobulbales; family Desulfocapsaceae; genus Desulfocapsa. Next base: position 141,597 of record JAHJNL010000010.1, read on the forward strand.
GCCAGCGTGGATATCACCAAAACTGCACTGAGCAGGGATGTTCGTTATCTGCTGAATCTCTGGAAAGAGATCAAGGCAAAGGGACAGTCTCTGGAGGGAGTTGGTCTGGTTTACCAGGATCATGATTGTGTTCTGCGCTTTCTGCGGGAACATTTTGATCCTGACATCAAGGAAATTCTGGTAGATGACCTGGCAGCTCTGGAAAAGGTCAATGATTTCCTGGAGCTGCTTCCGAGTAAGCAGAAGGGCGCAAAGGCCCGCCTGCATAAAGGCGCACGGCCTATTTTTAATCAGTATAACGTCGAAGATCAGATTGAGTCGATTTACCAGCCTCAAGTGGCTCTTCCTTCAGGCGGCTCCATTGTGATTGATCCCACAGAGGCTCTGGTGGCTATTGACGTTAATTCCGGATCCACGGGCAAAGGCCAGAATTTTGAAGATTCGATTTTCAAGGCCAATATGGAGGCAGCCTCCGAGCTTGCTCGTCAGCTGCGACTCCGTGACTTGGGTGGCTTGATCGTGGTCGACTTCATTGATATGCGCAGCAGCAAAAATATCCGTGCGGTGGAACGCCAGGTCAAGAATGCCATGAAGCGTGACCGAGCCAAGGTGGATATCAGCCGTATTTCCAAGTTTGGTCTTATGCAGATTTCCAGGCAGAAGCTGGGAGCACCCATCGAGGCCGGAAATTACAGGGTCTGTGAACATTGCAAGGGGCGAGGTATGGTTCGTTCCATTGAAACACTGGCTCTTTTTTATCTACGGCGTATTCAGACTGGTGCCAGTAAGAAAGAAGTGCTGCGGGTGGAGTGCCGGTTGCCTCTGGATGTGGCCCAGTACCTTTTGAACAATAAACGTTCTGAAATCAGTGAGATGGAGGTACGGAATAAGATCTCAATCGTTATTGTTGCTGATCCGACTCTCAAACCGGCAGATCACGAAATTATTTTTCACAAGCAGGAAAAAGTGACAGGTGGCAGAAAATAGGCTTGAAGAAAAGGGTTAAGTAGGGTAAACAACTCCTTTCATATGCGCCTGTAGCTCAGCTGGATAGAGCGCCGGACTACGAATCCGTAGGTCGCAGGTTCGAATCCTGCCAGGCGCACCAAAAATATCAAGGGATTACGTCATACTTGTTGAGTGGATCTCTTTTGATTTTCTATATTTTTGTCCTAATTTCATTTCCTTGTTGCTTATCACTTGCCTAGTACTTATTGTTAGGATGTAAGTTTGTATAAAGGTTGTTGAGATTCTGTATGGAATACTCAACACGGAATAGTGAATAGAGTGTGGCAGAGAGAGGTAAAAGGCAGATTTGCTTTTTGTAAGACTCTGTTATGAAAACATAGTCCACATATTCCCCCCTGAAAAAAAAAATCGATATTCTGTTGCAGCGTGTCCTTGATTTAACCGTTTCGGGCAGGACGTAACAATATCAATTCAGTTTTGGTAACAAAGCTGTTACCGGGTCTCACTTTGATGATCCGGCTTATAACAAAGTGGTTCTTAAAGGAACCCAGTACAAAGGAGTAGTACAAGATGGCTGAAGGAACAGTTAAGTGGTTTAACGATGCAAAAGGTTTTGGATTCATTGAGCAGGATGGCGGAAAAGATGTATTTGTTCATCATTCCGCAATTCAAGATGAAGGGTTCAAATCCTTGGATGAAGGTGCACGAGTGACTTTCGATGTTGTTGACGGCCCCAAAGGACCTGCTGCTGAGAATGTTGTCAAACAGTAATAACTGATATTGACGAGTTAAAAGGCCCCGTAACCTACGGGGCCTTTTTTTTGTTGCAGTATTTTTATGCCGAACAAGAATCATTAATAAGGAAAAAGCATTGGCCAAACCAAACTATTCATTTGAAAAGCGCCAGAAAGAATTGGCAAAGAAAAAGAAAAAAGAGGAAAAAAAGCAGCGTAAGCTGGAGAAACAACAGGATTCTGTCGAGCCTAAAGAGAATCCTCCGCTTCAGGAAGAAGAATAGCCCTATCGCCTGTTTTTCTTAAACGAAAATGCTCTATGCACGTGGGGGGGCTCCTTGTGACTTTTTATTTGCGAGGATACTGCCAAGAAAATCTCATCCAATGTTCTTGCTTTTGGGGACAAGTCGATGCTCTGGCTTAAAATCAGTATTAAGTATAGCCCTGTCTAACTTGTCTTCTTGGTGTCTTAGCTTTTTTTGCACGGGACAGATCTGCACCATTCTGATATTGCAGAGTTGAAATTCTGTTGACAGCCACCGGCTTGGTTTTTGACCAAGGACCGGAAGCTGTTTTTTTTATGAATCTGCGGAGATATATTTCGCATCTCCGGCCTGTGTCACTTCTCTTCTGTTTTTGTTCTCGTCCTATTCTTCTCGATTTTTCATTTTATTTCTGTCGCCTTTACCTCAGGTTTTATGGGTTTAGCATAACTGATCGGTCCTTTCGGCCAGTTTGACTGCTGGTACCATTCTTTCGGATAGCCTACCTCCTGTGCCATCTTTCCCGGTTCATTCACGTACCCGTCGTCATAACGGGCCACAAGGTCCCAAGCCAGGGTCCACCATATCTTGACTACCTGATTTGCCTGATTTTTGGAGAAGGCAGTGAGAAGTTCCCGAGCTTTTTCCGGATCTGTTTGATAGAGGGCCAGGGCTTCCTGGTCCATAGCCTTGACGCTTGCGAATTCGGCCTTCTCAATCTCGGCCTGTTTGGCCTGGATATCTTTCAGCATATAGCTGTATTTGAGACCGGCCCAGTTGGCCACAAAGTTGAAGGCCCACCAGGCACTGTCCTGACTGAATTTTGTGGTGTCGCAGGTGTAGTAGGGCTTGGCAATGGAGGTGGCTCCCACGTAAAAGGGGACGTAACAGGTGGTCATGGGTTCGTCCGGGCCGAACCAGACAATACCGCCGATGGGGGCGGGCAGCCAGTCCCGCGCCTGGCAGACATAACTGAAGCCGCAGCGGTAGATGGAGATGGGGCGCTCCCAGGCTCCTTTCAGTTTGGCGTCAGGGTTGCCGGTATCGCCGCCTGCATCCTCAGGGCCAGGATAGCGGTAGGGGAGGCCAAAGGGGCCGGCGGTAATGCCCTTGGAGAGATCAAATTCCGTTCCCTGGTAATAGTCGCGATAAAGATCCATTACATCAGCAACTTCCAGTTTTTTGTCTGGTTTGATAAAGAGGGGGAATTTTTTGGTCAAGCCGTCTGTTACCCAGGGAGTTGCTTCCCGAGAGGGAGCAATACGCTGCTGGAGGCGCCACACCCGGCGCAGAGAGTAGTAGGGGTGGCTGTACTCACCCTGGCTTACAGTCTTCAGCCAGTCCAGCTGGCCGTCTGCCGGATTCCACCACTTATGTTTTTGGGCTATATCATGGAGGTCTTTGCAGAACAGGGTGTCAGGGTCATCTGGATTGATCTCGCGGATACGCAGTTCATTGGCTGCCACAAAGATCTCTCCATCAGGAACTTTTTTGGCCACCCACAGTCCTCCTTTTCCCTCGGGACTTGGTGCCATTTCAATGATCCAGCCCTCTTTGGTGTCACCGATGGGCAGGGTTTCGCCGGTACCATAGTAGCCGTATGTCTCGATGAGATGGCCGATCAGTTCCACTGCTTCCCGCGCGGTTTTGCAGCGTTCAGCTGCAATACGGCTCAGTTCAGCGCTGTAGAAGATGAGCTTGCCCGGTACCGGATCCGGTTGGATTTTGGTGCCGTTAGTGCATTCGCCGAACATGAGCTGGTGTTCGTTCATTATGGCATAACTGCCCTCATAATATGCATAGGTGTGGGTAACTTGGGGGATGTAGCCCAGGGGGATGGACTGGGGCTGATCCGGATCCACATAGATGGGTCCACGGTCGGTACCGACATAGCGGCGCAGCAGATAACTGTGATACTCGGGCCTGTCTCCCAGTGCTGAGGCGTCGTAGTAGACCGGACGCATGGATCCTGGGGCATGGTCTGCAGCAGGCACATAGGCCAGCCGCTGGTCAAAGAGTTCCGAGTCGTCGGAATGGGCAACAATCACGGAACCGTCTGCAGAGGCCCCCTTGGTGACGAGCATGGTGGTGCAGCTCATGGCCGCAAGGGGCTGGAGCATGACCAGCAACACTGGGATACTCAGTTTTTTCAGCATCTCTTCTCCTTTTATGGTAAATTTTCTTCTTTCAGTACAGAGAACTCACCGATTTGGTTATGTCCCCATGTACTAGTTTGTTTTTTCAATGCCTTGCCGGATCTTGCAGGCAAGTTCCTGCAGTACTTTACGGTCAATCTTTTCCAGTAGTCCCTTGACCTGAAAGTCATCGATGATGTGATAAAATTGAGGGATCTTGCGGGCAGCCAGTTGACCGGCAAGGAAGGCGTCAAGCTCTTCAGTGCTTGGCGGAGCTGTTGGATCCAGGGGCTGGATAAAGGCGAAAACCGCCTGTTCATAGACAGGGTCAGGTACGCCGGTGACTATGGCCTGACGAACGTCAGGGTGTCTGCCCAGGGCGTCTTCCACCTCTTCCGGGCTGATGTTGCCGCTGTCACGGATAATGGTGTTTTTGCACCGGCCCATGAAAAAGAAGTAGCCATCCTTATCCTGTCGGGCAAGATCGCCGGTGATGAACCAGCCATCCTCAAAGGCTGCAGCCGTGGATTGCGGATCTTTCCAGTATTTCTTCATAACAGAGGGGCTCTTGACCAGCATTTGCCCGGTTTCACCTGCAGCGACATCCTGATACCTGTCATCGACCAGCCGGACCATGGTGTCATAGGCAGGTCTTCCCAGTGATCCCCTCCGTTGTTCGACATTCGGCGGGACAGTCATGTACCCGCCGCATTCGGTCATGCCCATGGAGGCAGTGAGCTCGACCCCCGTTGCGGCAAAAAAGTCGTCCTGAAGACTCAGCGGCACGGCTGAGCCACCGGATGTGGCGTAGATCAGGGAGGGGAATGTCACTGTCTCTTTCAACACCAGATCTGTAAATTCACGCCACTGACTGGGGGAGGCTGCCGCATGGGTCACCTGCTGATTACTGAGTGCACCTAGAAAATCTCCAGAGGTGAAATGACTCATGAACACTGCAGTGCCTCCTGCCAGGAGCATGGGCAGGAGAAGTATGGTGGGGGCAGCACAGTGGCAGAGATAGGAGGTGGTCATGAAGACATGATCGGCAGTGTGGTCAAAAGTGCGGCAGCGATTGCTGGCCGCATGAAAGAGTGATCCGTGGGTATGGGTAACACCTTTTGGCCGTCCCGTGGAGCCGGAGGTGTAGAAGATGGCCGCAGGATCATGGGCAAGCGTCTGAATCTCGGGGAGAGTGATTTCTCTGGCTGTTGCGACAAGTTCTTCCCAGGAGTCGTCGAGGGCATCGCCCTTGGAGCTATGGCTGAGATAAAAAATCTGTTTCAGAGAGTCTGTCTCCCGCTCCAGATCCCTGATCTCCCCTTCCATGCTGCGGTGGGCGATATAGATTCTGGTTTTGCACAGGCCAACTTCATAAAGCAGTTCCTTGCGCCGGCTGTAATAGCTTGATGGTACAGCAATGGCACCGAGCCGGAAACAGGCGAAATAGCAGTAAACGATTTCCAGGCAGTTGGGCATGAAGAGTCCGACCCGGTCTCCCTGTCGAACTCCCAGTTTCACCAGAGCCTTGGCGTATTCCTGAACCCTCCTGTCCAGTTCCCGGTAGGTGCAGGACTGGGAATCGATACGAAGAGCAGTGCTTTCCGGTGCTTGTTTCAGTGCTTGCTGATACAATCTGCTAAGAGTCATCTTTTATCCTTGTCTTTGCGGCTGGGAGAGGAAGCTGGCAATGCGGCCACGTATCTCGTCTGCTTGGATGATCTCATCCAATAATCCTGCTTCCAACAGTTTTCCCGGGTCAGCTGCCGTCTCTTCCATGGCTCTGCGGTTTATCTGATCTTTTCTGTGGTTGCTGCGATTACCCAGTTTTGCAGCAACGTTTTTCCCGTAGATGGAGATAACGGCTCCGGGCAGGGCCAGAAATTCTTCGGCACCCATGCCGGGTCCTGCCATGGCATAGACACCGGCCGTGTAGTTGCGACGTAGCGTTATGGAGAGCTTCCTGCTCGTGGCGCGGCCTATGGCCTTGAAGAGTTCGGCCCCGTGACGGATGATGCCTGCCTGCTCAGCACCTGTACCCACCATGAATCCGGGAATGTCTGCAAGAAAGACCAGAGGCAGGGAAAAATGATCACAGAGAGTGATGAAGCGGCTCATCTTCAGGCAGGTATCAGGCAGGAGGATACCGCTGTGGATCTTGGAGTTGCTGGCCACAAGGCCAAAGCTGCGTCCCTCGATTCTTGCCAGTCCGGTGACGCATTCCGCTGCGTATTCCTTTTTGATTTCCAGAAAGGAGTCCCGGTCCAGAAGCCTGTCTAAAATGGGATGGATAGCAAAGGGAACGGAAGCGCCTTTGGGCAGCAGGGCATCAATGGAGGTTGCATCTTCCAGGGCAGGGACAGGGGGGTGTTCAGGGAGCCGGGCTCCGGCCCGGGAGGGGAAGTGATCCAGGTAATGGCGAACCCAGGCCATGGCAGCCTGTTCATCTTTTACCACAACATCCACGGACCCGGATATACGGGCGTGCATCTCCGGACTTCCCAGACTGAGATAGTCTACAGGATGGCCCAGCATATCTTCTACCACGTCCGGTCTGCCGATACTCATGCCGGCGTCTTCCAGCATAACTGCACAGTCGCAGAGGGCGACGGGAAAGGTCATGGATGCGCCAAGTCTGGCACAGACCACACAGACCTGGGGCACCAGGCCGGAAAGTCGTGCATGCAGGCTGTACCAGTGGCCAATTCCTTTTCTGTGGGCCAGCAGTTTGGCAGCATCCTGGGGAAAGGGGCTTTTACCCAGGTGCTGGTGGGCCATGATGTCAAGGATCATGACCACGGGACGTGGCCTGTCCAGAGCCCGCTGCAGCAGCTCAAAGTGGTGCTGCAGTCCGTCAAAGGGACTGTCCGGCAGGTCCAGGTGGTCTACTGCCGAGACGTAGACCTCTCTGCCGTTTATTATGCCGCTGCCGGTGACAAAACCTGTGGCCCGGCCCAGGTCAAAATGGGTGAAACTGCCGGGGTCAACAAGGGCCTCAATCCGCTTCCATACATTTCGTTTCATCTCAGTTCTCACTGAATCATGTTGGGATCATGTTGTTCGATATAGTTCTTCAGTCTCACGGCGGCCGGTCCATACAACTGGATAGCGTCATAATCCAGGGACAGGTTGTTGCGATACTGGAGAATCAGGCTGTGCTGGCCACGCAGGCCAAATGGCAGTATCCCGGAAAAAAAGAATCCCATGTCTTCGCAGAGCTCGGCCAATCGGGCTGCGCCGCTCTTCTCAAGGTTGATGAAGAGGTAAAGGATATCCACATGTTCCATACAGTACCTACGCAGCAGGGAGCGGATTTCCGGAGCCATGGCAGGCGTGGCCGAGAAGCAGAGGATATCGACACTATTGAAGACCTCCATCTTTGTCGTTTCCATGGAGAAATCGGCTTCTTCCTTTTCAATGTTCAGAGCTGCCGGTTCGCAGCAGATAGGGCAGTTCAGTGGGAAAAATATTTCTTCGATAATCTTTTTATGTTTCTCCGGCGGATAAATGCACCTGGCTTCGTCCCTATTCAGACTGGCATAGAAGAGTAAGGCACTCTCTTTCTGGCTGATCCGGCCACCCAGATTTTTGAAGTCAACATCAGAGGGAAAAAGGCCTAAAAAAATACCGGTGGGGTGTGAACCGGAGTCCATACATTTTTTCTGGGACAGAATGTGGCTGGTTACGGCGCGGCCATAGATTCCGAAGAGTCCTGAATTACTGCTTTCAGTGAAGGCCTGATTGGTCAGGGCGGAGAACACGCCGTGCCTGCGGCAGATGGGTTTGACAAAGGCAACGCCTATCTCGGCAATGGGGTCTTCGGGGTGATAAAACTTGAGACCCGCATGCCCCAGAAGCTGCCCCGTTTCATCTTCTGCCACCAGGGAACGGAGCCGGCCTTCCCTGTTCATGCGAATGATCATGTCCGGATAATAAATGTAGGGTTCATAGGTGTACCCATAGGTCTGCCAGGCGCAGCGTGAGATTTCCAGGGCATCTTCTTCCCGGAACTGACGGATATGCCAGGGGCCCAGGGCAGCGGCATCGGTTTCAATCACTTTCTGCTGGCTGTCAAGGAGAGCGTCGATACGTTTGTGCGACAGGTGTTTTATAAGTACGGTCTCCTTGCCGTCGCGGCCCAGGTTGAGGAATTTGACCTCATCCACAGCGTGGCGCAGAAGATACATACCAAGTCCGCGGGTGTCCCCCGTGCTCTCCACTTCCTGGGGATGGTATTCATGCGCAAGCTCTGCTTGAAAGGGGATGCCTTTCTCATGGATTACCACCTCAACACTTGCGGGCAGGCCCCGGCAGGTAAGGGTGTACTGTTCGTTTGCATTGTTAGCAAGGCCGTGGGTGATCACATTGGTCACCGACTCTTCAGTGGCCAGGACCAGCCGTTCTGCTTCCTTTTTCCGGAGATTGAAGGCCAGGGCAGTCTCCCGGACAAAGGCCAGGACAGCGGCCAGGTAGTCCAGACTCGCGGGTACGGTGATGCTCAATTCAATTTCTTTCATGATCCTCCTTGTTCAGGCGCCACACTCGCCAGCTGAAAAACAGGGCCAGCAGGGGGAGCAGGGCAGCAGCCAGATATGTTCGTTGAAAGTTGTTGATTTCCATCACTTTTCCGTTGCTGCCAAGTAACAGGTCAAAGAGACTGACGCCGATGAGAGACGCCAGGTAGATGAAGGTGCGGAACAGAGCAGATACTGAGGCCACGTTGTTCCTGGCTGCCCTGCCCATGACTAGCTTGGTGGCAGGGGCAATGAAAGAACCAAGGGCAAAGCCCATGCTTATCAGAAAGACTGCGGTCAATACGGTGGAGGCCCGATCGAGGAAAAAGGTGAAGACAAGACAGGAGAGCAAACCCCAGGCCATCCCTGTCATGCAGAGCAGGGACGGATTGAAGCGGTCTGCCCTGCGGCCCATGTACAGACTGAGAAGACCGTAGGTGCAGGAAAAAAAGAGCATGAGAAAACCGCTTGCCGATGGCGACAGGTGCAGTTCTCGGGCCAGGTAGAAGGGCATGGCAAAGTTGTTGCCGCTGAGCATCATCAGGACGACCGTATAGGCAAGGGTCATCAGGAGAAAGGTCTTGTCCCCCAGGGCATCCAGGGGAAGCAGGGGGGAGTGGCATCTTTTTTGCCAGAGCCAGAGCAGAGCAAGTATTACCACTCCCGCCAGGGGCATGAGCCAGTGGGAGGCGGATTCCCAGTTACCCTGGGTTCCGCTGTTGATGCCGCTGACCAGGAGGAGGAGACCGCCGATCAGCAGGAGGGCCCCGGGAATATCGAATTTTTCTCTGCTTTCCATTTTCGCCTGCGGATCAGGCGGCAGGACGCTCGCTGCCAGCAGGCAGGCAGCGGTGCCGATGGGGATATTGACAAGGAAGATATACTGCCAGCCCAGGTGACCGCTGATGATGCCGCCCAGGGGGGCACCGATGATCAGGCCCAGGGAGGAGGAGCTGCCCTGAATGCCGTAAGCTGAACCCTGTCTGGCGGCAGGGATGTCCCGGGCAATAAAGGCCGGGCCGCTGACGATGAGCATGGCTGCACCCAGGCCTTGCAGGCCGCGGCCGGCAGTGAGCCAGAAAAGGGAAGGGGCAAAGCCGCAGAGCGTAGAGCTTATTGTGAAAATGAGGTAGCCGCTGAGGAAGATCCGTTTCAGTCCTATCCTGTCGGCGAGTTTTCCCCAGACCGAGAGGCCTGAGGTAAGGACCAGGAGAAAGGCGAGGTTGATGCGGACAACTTCACCGGCAGTAACTCCGAAGTGGCGACCGATCTCAGGCAGGGAGATATTGACGATATAGGAGTCCAGGAGGCACATGAAGGAGGCCAGGCTGACACAGATTATAATCTGTCGTTGATCGGATGTCAGGGGTGAACTGTCAGTACTATTCCGGCTCATATCTTCAGCATGTCTTCCAGGTAATGAATGTCCATCCCCCCCTTCAGGTAGCCGGGGTCATTGAGAATGCGCTGCTGCAGGGGGATGTTGGTCTTGATGCCCTCGATGTGCATTTCTTCCAGTGCTGTTTGCATTCTGGCTAGAGCACTTTTCCGGTCATGGCCATAGGTGATCACTTTGGCTACAAGGGAATCGTACTGGGGAGGAACCTGGCAGTCATTGTCCAGATAGCTGTCCACCCTGACTCCTGGGCCGCCGGGGCAATGAAAACGGGCGACCCTGCCTGGGCACGGGAAAAATGTGTGCGGGTCTTCCGCATTGATCCTGCATTCGACGGCATGACCTTGTTGCCGGATCATGGATTGGTCCAGGGTCAGGAGAGAGCCGGAAGCGATGAGCAGTTGCCAGCGGACAAGGTCTACACCGGTGACAAATTCGGTGACCGGATGTTCCACCTGGAGCCGGGTGTTCATCTCAATGAAGTGAAAGCCGTTGTTCTCATAGAGAAATTCAAAGGTTCCTGCTCCCCGGTAGCCGATACGGACACAGGCATCGGCCACAATTTTACCCATCTGGCGTCGCTGCTCTTCGGGGAGGTGCGGTGCCGGTGACTCTTCCACCATTTTCTGATTGCGGCGCTGCATGGAACAGTCCCGTTCACCTAAATGGATGGCATGCCCCTGGCCGTCGCCGAGGACCTGGTATTCTATATGGCGGGGATGTTCCAGATACTTTTCCATATAGAGGGTGTCGTCAGCAAAGGCCAGTTTTGCCTCCTTGCGGGTAAGGCTGATTTCCTCTGTTAAGTTCTCGGGACGGTATACCACCCGCATGCCGCGGCCACCACCGCCAAGAGCTGCTTTGATGATCACCGGATAGCCGAGGTGGGCCGCTATGGTTGTACATTCATCTGCGGATTCAGGCAGGGCACCGCCTGAATCAGGAATGCAGGGAACTCCTGCGGCGTGCATGGCCTTCTTGGCAGAGATTTTGTCGCCCATGAGACGGATGGTTTCCGCTCGCGGCCCGATAAAGGTTATTCCTGCCTCCTCCACCTGTCCGGCGAATTCAGCATTTTCCGAGAGAAAGCCGTAACCGGGGTGGATGGCTTCTGCCCCGGTGATAGAGGCAGCCGAGAGAATGGCTGTCATGTTGAGATAGCTTTTTCCTGCCGCAGGAGGACCTATGCAGACGGTCTGGTCTGCCAGAGCCAGGTACGGTTGCTCACGGTCTGCCTCGGAATAGACGGCCACCGTGGCAATGCCCAGTTCTTTGCAGGCCCGAAGAATGCGAAGGGCAATTTCCCCCCGGTTGGCAATCAGCACCTTGGAGAGCATTGCTTATTCCTTGATGACAAAAAGGGGTTGTCCGAACTCTACAGCCTGTCCGGAGTGAACAAGGATTTCTTCGATCACTCCCTCTCTGTCCGCCTCCACCATGTTCAGCATCTTCATGGCCTCGATGATACACAGGGGGGCACCTTTTTTGACCTGCTGTCCTTCTTCCACAAAAGGGGCTTCCTCCTCAGAGGAGGCGCGGTAGAAGGAGCCCACCATGGGCGATCGGAAAAGATTCTCCGGAGTATGTTCTCTTTTCGGTACCTTTCGGGGTCCTCCCTGGGGCGCAGTCACAGGGGGGGAAGAGTCCACATCCTGTGTGGCCCGGCTGATGCGGATACTTTTTCCCTCTTCTTTGATCTCAATTTCCGTCACTGTTGATTCGTCGACTATGCGGATTAAGCGTTCAATGACATCAATGTCCATAGGTCTTGTTTTCCTGTTTGTGATTTTTAAGGGGGTACTGAGAAGGCATTGTAAAGAATGTTATCTCAGACAGGAAACAATGTACAATGGCCTTTTGAAATATTTTTCATTTTGCTTTGAAAAATATTGAGGATAAGCACGGTGCATGAGAATTTTCCTGGGCAGATCATTTGTGAGAAGGTGTTACTTGTCGATTTTGGCGCGGAGCAGGGAGTGTCTGTTGCTACTATTACTTTAGCCTGTAACTGTATGAAAAATGGTTTTTATGTTGGAGGATTTTGTGATAAACTGTTGCAATAGGTTGTAGTATGCACCTGGAAATTCAAATGATACGAAAAATCATGGAGAGAGCGAGTATTGTTTTCCAGGCAAAGGGGGATGCAACTCGTGAAAATCATCAAGTCACAGGGACTTGGGGCGGATTTCGTGTGAGAATAAAGCTTGCGGAGTTTCCTGATACCTGCTATAAACTCTTCTCTTTCCTGTCAGTATTACTGCGTCCTAAAATACACTGCTGTGTGTTGCCTAGGGGCAACCCTATTCCTGCTGGTCTCAAGTCGTCCGACCATCATTGGTCAAACTCTATACTTTCTTCACTTCATGTGCTGCACAGCTCTTTGTTGTGAGTCTCAATTTACCTGGTGATTACCATGTCAACTCCCCAAGATTTATCAAGCTTTGCCGATCTTTCTTTGCCCCAGCCGCTTTTGAAGGCTATCAAAGATCTGGGCTATGAAACACCTTCTCCTATTCAGGCAAAAATGATCCCCCTGGTTATGGCTGGGCGTGATGTCCTGGGCCAGGCCCAGACCGGTACCGGCAAGACTGCTGCCTTTGCTCTGCCACTTATCGCTCGCCTGAACATGAAGCAGGGTTCGGTTCAAAATCTTGTCCTGGCTCCGACCAGAGAGTTGGCCATTCAGGTTGCCGAATCATTTCAGCAATACGCCAAGTATATGAAGGGATTCCATGTGGTCCCTCTTTTTGGTGGCCAGGATGTGAAGATTCAGCTTCGTCTGTTGCAGAAACAGGTTCATGTGGTAGTGGGTACTCCGGGCCGGGTTATGGATCATATGCGTCGGGGGACCTTGAAGCTTGAATCCCTGCAGTGCCTGGTTCTTGACGAGGCGGATGAAATGCTGCGGATGGGATTTATAGATGATGTGGAATGGATACTCTCGAAAACACCTGAAGGCCGACAGGTGGCTCTGTTTTCTGCCACCATGCCATCAACCATCAGGCGGATTGCCCGGAAGTATCTGAATAATCCGGAAGAAGTTCAGATTGAGTCCAAAACCACCACAGCAACTACAGTTCATCAACGATATCTCTTTACCAATCACGCCCAGAAACCAGAGGCCCTGGGCAGGATATTGGAGGCTGAAACCTTTGACGGGGTGCTGGTCTTTGTTCGCACCAAGGTGGATACCCAGTTGGTTGCTGAAAAACTAGCCGCCCGCGGTTTCTCAACAGCATTTCTTAATGGAGATATTGTTCAGAGCCAGCGTCTGCGTACGGTGGAGACTTTTAAAAAAGGCGGACTCGATATCCTGGTGGCAACTGATGTGGCAGCCCGTGGCCTGGATGTGGAGCGAATCAGCCATGTCATCAATTATGATATTCCCTACGATACCGAGGCATACGTTCATCGGATCGGCAGGACAGGCCGGGCTGGTCGCAAAGGTGAAGCCATTTTGTTTGTTACCCCTCGGGAAAAGAGTATGCTCACGGCCATTGAAAGAGGGATCAGCCAGAAAATTAAGGAGATGAAACTGCCATCCACGGCTGTGATCAATGACAAACGTTTGGCCGCCTTCAAGGAGCGGATCAGCTCTGCCATGACAACTCAAGATCTCGGTTTCTTTTCCAATCTGGTGAATGAATACAGGGATGAAAATGATCTGGATTTTCGGGATATTGCCGCGGCGTTGGCCAGTATGGTTCAGGGGACTGCTCCTCTGCTTCTTCCGGATGAGCCTATTAGAGGGTTTAAGAGGAAAGCAGAGCAAGAACAATCAGTTGGCCTGCCAACAGGAAAAATGCGAACCACTGAGACCCGCTCTGGTATGGAGCGTTACCGTATTGAGATTGGCAAAGACCACAACGTCAAGCCTGCCAATATTGTCGGGGCCATTGCCGGAGAGGCCGACCTTGACGGTTCATATATCGGGTCCATCTCTATCTTCGATAGCTATTCCACTGTGGATCTGCCGGAAGGCATGCCGCAGGAGATCCTCGATTTGCTCCAGACCGTTCAGGTTATGGGACGTACTTTGCGGCCCTCTCTGGTTGGGCCGGGAGAAAAGAGAGCTGTGCCTGGAGGGAGAAAACCAAGAAAGGCAGGTAGCGGAAGAATGGCGAAAAGGCCGATAATACGCAAACGCAGATAAGACGGAGAGAGATTCGTCTTATCTGCGTTTGCTGTCGAAAACTTTGCTTGGCTTATTTGAAATAAAGGAGTGATGTGACAATTATTCCTTTATTTCAAATGATCCCTGAGAAGTGGGCAGTGTATCTTTTGCCAGGAGAAATCCTGGCAGAGGAACTCATGAAGTCCACACCCCTTCCTCAAAAGAGTGGGGTGCAGGACCATTGCTGTCGTAGCTGTTGAGAGTTTTATGTTTTGGGCGTTTTTCCCATGCAGTCTGTTGTGACGCATGGGCGTGCATGCCTGAAACAATGATCAGTAGTTCTCTGAATCCCACATGGAAGGATCGAAACGGAGAACCTTGTTCCTTCCCGATTCTTTGGCCTTGTATAGGGCAATATCTGCATACTTGACACATTCCCAGAAGGCTTCACCATCCACGGGAAGAATAGAGACGCCGATACTCAGCGTCTTGCGGATACTCAGGTTTTGCACGCGAAAGAGCTGTTCTTCAACGGCCATCCTAATCTTTTCAGCCACCTCGATAGCTTTCTCTATCTCACATTCCGTGAGGAGAATCAGGAATTCTTCTCCGCCATAACGGATGACAATATCCGATGTCCTGACACTGTTCTGCATGATCACAGCCAGGGTTTTCAGGATCTGGTCGCCTACGTCATGACCATATTCGTCATTCACCTGTTTGAAAAAATCCAAATCACACATAAGAATGCCCATGGCAGTCTTTCTTCGTTTGACTCCGGCAAGGATCGGATTGATGTTGCTTTCCAGGAAGTGGCGGTTGGAGAGTCCGGTCAAGGCGTCCTTGGTGGCCATTTCGTGAAGGTTGGAGGCCAGTCTTTTGGCATGAAGAACGGGGAGGGCCTCCTGCAGGTACAGACCGGCAAGATGCAGATTCATCTGCAGTTCAGCTTCCCTTTCCAGGCTATCGACAAAGAGTGAGAAAAACTGGACAACTCCCAGAACTTTTCCGGAGACAATCATGGGGACACAGGTGTGGGTCATGACATCGGTCATGGGGAAGATCGGACAGATGTTGGGGAAACCGCTGGATGAAATCACTTCACCGGTACGTTTTGCCCGGCAGAGATGGGAACTGCTCATGATACAGCTTTCGTGCTCAAGCTCCAGCGGCCATGTGTAAACGGGTGATATGGAGCCATCCTTTTCACTCACCTCCCAGATAATAAAGGTCTGCAGTTTTAGTGTGTTTTTAAAGACATAGGCCAGCCGTTTATAAACTTCCACTACTGTTTCGTCCGCTTCAATGGTTCGCCTGAAAAGTGAGATGTCCCGAATATGACTCGTCAGCCCATTGACCAGTGCCGCGACCTCTCCAATTTTGTCCTGAGTGATTACTGGAATCAATGTGCCATGTTTACAGGCACGACCTTTGTCGTTGATGTTGTGCAGGATTTTCAGAGAGCAGATCATCTGGTCGAGGAAATCCACCAGGGTCTGTATACAGAGAAAACTCGTCAGACTGAGAAAGAGCATGACGACAATGACCAGAATTCCACCGCGAATGATATAGGTGTCAATGGCTGCAAATGTACTCTCTAGAAGATCCTGCTGCATGTTGAGTTGACTCAGCTCTACTTTGAGTGTCTGGGTAAAGGAGTAACTGTGGAGACCAATGAGAAGATATCCTATGAGGAAGCTGGCCAGGACCAGGATAAATTTCCCATAGATGGAAAGGCTGAAAAAAGGCTGCCAGAGTCGAAGCCAGAGTGAGTTGCCGGGGGGTCTGTAATGTGACATTCAGCCTTCCTGTATTGTAATGAATAATTCTGCAGAGGAGCTTCAAAAAGGAGGGGGCCAGGAAATCGTGTATAGTCCGAAGCAGTTAATGAGCTCCTTATCCTAACTGAAGATTACCAAAAAGCATATCAGAGGGGTAAGGGATTGTCAAAGAAGCGGTGTCTTTTTTTTGTACTTAACATCAGGGTAAAAGGTGATACAGTAAAAACAGCAGTCAGGGAACAGAATCTTGTATGCTCAGAATCTCTGTACCAGTTGATTTTGTTGGTTTTACTTCGTTTGTCCGGATAGCTTCTTAGCGGGTTATTCCCGTGTGGCCAGACCTTGGATTTTTTCGTGTGAAGCAGGTTCGAGGAGAGTTGAAGAGGATGAGAGAGAATGAATAAAGAATCTGCTGTGCGCATCGTCATTCATTATCTTGCTGCCGCTTTGATATTGACTCTCTACGGCTCCGAGGTATGTCCTTTTCTTGAGGGCCTTTCTTCACTTGGCCACTGAGATTGCCTACAACCACCATGAAAGATGGGATGGCCTCGGTTATCCTCAAGGGTTGAAAGGCAGCGGCATTCCCATGAGTGGACGACTCATGGCCGTAGCCGATGTCTATGATGCCCTGATCAGCAGGCGCATATATAAACCTCCCTTTTCCCACGCCAAGGCCTGTGAGGTGATCCTTGCCGGTAAAGGCAGCCATTTCGATCCGGCCATGGTGGATGGGTTTGTGGAATGTGAGGAGCCTTTTAAACAGATTGCCGTTGAGTATGCAGACCGGGAGTGCTCTTAACCCACTGAAAAATACGGAGGATGAAATGATGCTGTATCAATTTTGGAGCTGTCTGGGGATTTTTGCCTCTTTCCTGCTTTTCCTGGCAACTGTTGCACACGCTTCAGCGAAGAGCAGGTCTTTGTCAATCTGGCTGACGGCCAGGTTTCAGAGCCACGTTTGGCGGGAGACGGGAAAGGGAATTTTTTTTCCGTTTATAGTTCTACAACCATCTCGGGAGGGTTGCAGATCGGCACCAATAAGATTGTTACTCCCTCTTTTTTACGTCTCTTTCTCCTTGGCCTGCCGGCTCAGCTTAATGGCAGCAACAAGTAGGAGGCACGGGGTTACGCAGTCTTTTTGTGTAGATAAGAGGCGAGAAAGGAATCCAGAACGAGCTGGAAGAAGTGGAACATGAGGCAGACGATGATGGCGCTGCCGGTGGGGAGCTGGATGTTGGCCAACACGGCGACGCTGATGGGCAGGGTCTTTTGGGAGGCGACAAAGAGCAGGGCCTTGCGGTCAGGGGCAGGGAGGCGGAGGAGTTTTCCTGCCTGATGGTTGATGACCAGGAGGAGGATATGGACCAGAGAGACACCGGCACCGATCAGGGCGAATTCCGCAACTCCCAGGCCTGAGAATGCATTACGGGAACTGGCCAGCGAGGCGTAGACCACCAGGATGATGCAGCTGGAGTTGACGTAACTCCAGTTTGGGGAGACCTTGCTCTTGCCGCTCAGGGTGCGGATCAGTTTACCGATGACAAAGGGAAGGAGGACGAAAAAGAGCATCTTCAACAGCAGGGCGGTCTGGTCGATATCAATCGGGCCTGCAGCCTTGAGACAGAGGTCGAGCATGAAGGGCATGGTGAAGATGCCCAGCAGGTTGAGGGAGACTGTGAGAAAAAGGGCCAGCACCGCATTGCCGCCGCTCACTTCGGCGATGACAATTCCGGAGGAGAGGGTGGGCGGTACTGCACTGATGATGATCAGGCCAATGGCCAGGGCCGGCGGAAAGTGCAGGAGTTTGGCAAAGAGCAATCCCAGGACCGGGGCGATAATCAATGAGATGATGGCCGCGGTCAGGAAGAGGGCAAGCAGCCGCCTGTCCAGAGAGAAGCCCTTGGAGCCGGTCTGAAAGCCGCTGACCACGAAGATGATAAAAACCAGGATTTTCAGGCCGCTGTTTTCGGCAAGAAAGGTCCCGGCGCTTGGCATCAACAGTCCGCAAAGTACGGCCAGGATCAGGCCCAGAGGAAGAAATAATTGTCGCATGGGTGTATAGGTCGAAGGGTAAAGGCTGAAGGCAAAAGGGTGTTGTCTTTTCCTTCAGCCTTCAACCCCAAGACCTGCTCTTAAATAATCTGCTTCATGGCACTCATGTAGGAGCGCAGCTCCTCACCGATGTGCTCGACTCCGGTGTAGCGGATGGCTTCGTTGGTCTCGATAAGCTCTACGTTATTGACCCCGTTATCCTTCAACTCAAGTCCCTTGCCGATAACATCAGTATTCACCAGCTTCATAAAGTCCTGGAGCATGGGGAATGCTGCATGGTTGAAGAGGTAGCATCCATACTCTGCAGTGTCCGAGATAACCACATTCATCTCATAGAGCTTTTTACGGGCAATAAGATTGGCAATAAGCGGTACTTCGTGCAGTGACTCGTAGTAGGCGGATTCCTCTTTGATGCCAGCAGAAACCATGGTGTCAAAGGCCAGTTCCACTCCGGCCTTGATCATGGCCACCATGAGGATACCCTTGTCAAAATATTCCTGTTCGCTGATTGCTGTGTCGGCAGCGTCGGTCTTCTCAAAATCGCTTTCTCCGGTCTCGGCACGCCATTTCAGGAGATTGGTATCATCGTTGGCCCAGTCTTCCATCATGGTCCTGGAGAATTCTCCGGACATGATATCATCCATGTGCTTGTGAAAGAGAGGGGTGAGGATGTCTTGAATCTGCTCGCAAAGTTCATTTGCCTTGATTTTGGCCGGGTTGGAGAGACGGTCCATCATGTTGGTGATACCACCGTGCTTGAGGGCCTCTGTGATGGTCTCCCAGCCGTACTGTACCAGTTTTACGGCGTAGCCGGCATCAATTCCCTGTTCCACCATTTTGTTGTAGCAGAGCAGGGAACCGGTCTGGAGCATACCGCAGAGGATGGTCTGCTCACCCATGAGATCGGATTTGACCTCTGCCACAAAGGAAGATTGGAGGCAGCCGGCACGATGACCGCCGGTGCCTGCCGCATAGGCCTTGGCAACCTCCCAGCCGATCCCCAGGGGATCGTTTTCACGATGGACGGCGATCAGAGTGGGAACACCGAAACCGCGTTTATACTCTTGGCGGACCTCAGTTCCCGGAGATTTAGGGGCAACCATGACCACGGTAATGTCGTCACGAATCTGCATTCCTTCCTCAACAATGTTGAAACCGTGGGAGTAGGAGAGGCAGGCGTTCTTTTTCATGAGCGGCATAACCGCTTCGATAACGTTTGTGTGCTGTTTGTCCGGGGTCAGGTTGATGACAAGATCGGCATCGGGCAGCATCTCTTCATAGGTTCCGACTTTGAAGTTGTTGTCGGTGGCGTTTTTCCAGGACTGACGCTTCTCAGAAATGGCAGCCGCGCGCAGGGTGTAGGAGACGTCAAGGCCGGAGTCGCGCAGATTCAGTCCTTGGTTTAATCCCTGGGCACCACAACCGACTATGACGATTTTCTTTCCCTTCAGGATCTCGACACCGTCGAACTCAGAAACATCCATGAAGCGGCACTGGCCAAGTTCCTCAAGCTGCAAACGCAGGGGGAGGCTGTTAAAGTAGTTGTTGGACATGATTATGCTCCTGTGTAAGTTAGATGATAGTGGATGATGAAATAGTTCTTTTGCAGAAACAGTAACATAGTTTTCGGTTGCGTCAAGTGATTTGTTTGCTATATTGTGTTGCAGTTATCGCAATACGATATGGCAACTGAAGGAGAACTATGGATATTCGAGAATTACGACTTTTTAGACACCTGGCCGGATCTCTGCATTTCGGACGAACTAGCAGGGCCTGTCATGTCACTCCATCGGCCCTGACCAGGACTATTCAGCGGTTGGAAGAGGAGCTGGGGGAGCAGCTTTTTCTGCGTGATAATCGCTCGGTGCTGCTCACTGCAGCAGGTGAGGTCGTTAAGTCCTATGCCGATGAGGTGATTCAGCGCTATGATGTTCTGCAGGGCGAGCTCTCACGGGAACATATCCTGGGTGGCGAGATCTCACTTTACTGTTCAGTTACTGCTGCGTATTCAATTTTGCCCGCCATATTTCAGAAATTTCGTTCTGTCCATCCCGAGGTGCATATCAATCTCGAAACCGGAGATGCAGCCAGGGCTCTGAATAAGTTGCAGAATCGCGAGGTCGATATTACGGTGGCGGCCCTTCCTGCCAGCCTGCCGGAGAGGGTGGTGTCACTTAAAATCCTGGAGACCCCTCTGGTTTTCATTGCCCCGGCAGATTTTCCGGAAACGGTGCACTATCGGGGGACAGAGATTGACTGGCAAAAAACACCGGTCATTACCGCTGATTTCGGCCTGAGCCGGGAACGGACAGATCACTGGTTCCATGAGAAGGGGATAGTGCCGAATATTTATGCCCAGGTGGCAGGAAACGAGGCCATTATCGCCATGGTTGGTCTGGGCTGTGGTGTGGGAGTTGTGCCGGAGTTGGTGTTAGAGAAGAGTTCGCTGAAAGGACAGATCAATCTCCTTGAGGTGAGTCCTGAGCTGGAATCATTTTCCATCGGCATCTGTACCATGAAAAAGAATATGCTTCTCCCTCAGGTGGAAGCTTTTTGGCGTATTGCGACCGGTAAGGCGGAAGAATAAGAGGCAGGAAGTACAGAGCAGTGCTTTTCCTGTGGGCGGCTTTATCCGCGAACAGGGGTGTTCGGGCTGCCGATTTCTTCTGCGCAGCAGGGGGGACTTCGCGGCTGAAGCCGCTCGCACTTTGCTTTCAGGTTGAGCAAAACCCACCCACTGACCAAGAGTCAATGGGTGGGTTTTGCCGTCAGTCTTGAACCGAGAATCAGCAGCCTTCAATGGCGGCGCTTCCCTTCTCTGTTTTCACCTTAATGTTTGTCCCTGCGGAAAGATCTGCGGCTTTATCCCCACAGTTCATGGTCACCATCGTGCCCTCGACTTTTTCCACAGTACATTTGAGGGTGGCTGCGTGAACGCTTGCGAGTGCTGTCAGCATGAATACCAGGGCTGCTATCAGGGTCATTGTTTTTTTCATCAGTGTTCCTCCGTTGACAATTTTATTGCTGCAGGCGTTATGCCCTTGCTTCTGTCTTCACTGTAGGTCGGACAGAAAAGGAAAAAAAGACGATTTGGGGTGATGTCGGGTGGATGTCGGCCTGTTTATATGTGACATTTTCGCTATACCGGGTAGTTACGGTTTGTCTGATTTGGTTGATTTCGCCCGGCGAAAAGAAAATGAATTGAAAATTATAGGGAAGGGCGTAGAATAAGCTGATTGAAAAGGGTAAAAAAATAAGGATAGTGAGGGGATGTGACAGAGCAGGAGACAGTGAAATCAGGGATTGCCATGGTCCGTATCAACGGTACCAGGGTGCGTCATCTGCGTGAGGAGCAGGAACTGACTCAGCTCTATCTGGCCACTGCTGTGGGCGTGACCACCGAGACCATTTCTCGATGGGAACGAAAGGATGCGCCCACCATAAAAAAGGAAAACGGTTTGAAACTGGCCGAGTCCCTTGGGGTCAGCCTGGAAGAAATCCTTGCCCCAGAGGAACAGGTGCCGGAAGAGAGTCCTGAAAGTGTTTTGCTCACAGATCAGGAGTCCGTCCCATCTCTTGCTGCTCCGAAAACTTTGAAGAAAAAGATGATCCTGGCTACTGCTCTTCTGCTCGGAGTTGTTTTCTTTTTCTTCTTTTTTAGCCGCTCGGGTAACAAGATCAAACATCTTTCAGCCAGGCGTATCATGCCTGCCCATGTTGTTAGCGGCCATCCCTTTCCTGTCATTATTGAGGTGGCTTCAGGATCCGAAAAGAGCTCCTCTCTGCTTGTAAAAGAACAGTTGCCAACAGGCAGCCGTGTCTTGCGCACCGTTCCTCTGGCCACGGTGGCAGAGAATAATATCCTGAAATGGATAGATAAAAATGGTTCAGGTGAAAGAACCTTTGCCTACCTCGCTATCTTCGACGCAGAGACGGGCGCAGAAGATTCTTTTTCGTTCAACGGATCTCTTCTCATCCGTCAATCCAGCAGATTGGAAATCCCGGTGAACGGTCGAGATCGTATTCGTCTGTTGTCCTTCCACTGGGCGGACAGCGACAGAAACAATATCATCGATGATGAGGAGCTCCTGGCTGTGTATGACGATTTTGGCCGGGTAGATGGTCTGGGAATTGATGTGGAGGAAGTGGAGTCCATTTGGATGGGCTCCGGCTATCGTTGGGACGCGGAAAAAACTGTGTTTGAAATTATTCCCTGAATAAGGAGTTCGGCAGATGAAGAGAGAGAAGGGGAAGAGCCTGCGCATATATAACGTTTTTCTGCTTTTTTCTGTTTTCCTGCTCATGGCAGGTGAGACACAGGCGGAAGGTGTTCAGGCCAGATACCTGGAAAACAGCGGGAAGGTAACAGTTCTGGAACTCACAATAGAAGCTCCGGCCCCGAGCTCTGTTATTGTCCAGCAACAGCTTCCGCCCGGGACTCGAATCCATAATGCCGCCCCTGCTTATACCAAGTTCAACCCTGGTAAAGCTGAAGTGAAGTGGCTGTTTAAAAGGCCGCGCCCCGGGGTCAGAACAATTACCCTGCATTACGACGCTCCCCTTTCCGGAAAGGGGGCTTCTGCCGTGATCCGCTGCAAGAGCCCGACCAGCGGCCAGCTCATGACCATCACTGTTCCGTAATTAAAAAGAACAGGAACTGCCGGGGACAAGTCGACACCCGGAAAGAATGTTTTTGTAGCAGTCATTTCTCTCAGAGCCTCTGCTGAACCAATAGATGCAGGAAAAAAAAGCAAAATTTGCTGCCGGAAAAGGTGTCAGTTTCTGACAGGTGCTTTTTTGAAATCCAGGACCAGGCTGATGGGGAAATGCAGCAAACGCAGAGGCTGAACGTTGAGGCTGAATGCTAAAAAATAATAATATCCATTTGACTCTGACTTCTGGTCCCCATAAGATAAAAATGGAACTGTTTTTTTTGGGGGGTCTGCTACTGATGAATCCTTGAACCCTTTCTTATAAAAAATACCAAGATGCCAATAGCGAGAGAAGTATGCGGAAAAAAACGTTTGTTCAACCATTGCTTTTCGTACTTTTTGTCCTTCTGCTGCTGGGTGGCTGTGACAGAGAACCACAACCGATAAAATTAGGACTTTCTATCAATCTCAGCGGTCTGGGCGGAGAGGCTGGCGAACAGATTCGTGACGGTGCGCTCCTGGCCGTGGATGCGGTGAATAGCCAAGGGGGGATCAACGGCAGGCCGCTGGAGCTCCTTGTCCGTGACGACGAAAACAGCGATGAAGGGATTGCCAGGGCTGATCAATCACTTATCAATGAAGGTGTGGTGGCCATTGTGGGGCACAGCTATTCCTCAACTACTGTCAAGGCCTATCCGCTGGTCATGAAGAATGAGGTCCTGCTTATCACGGCTTATACAGGAACCGGGAGTCTGAGTGGGAAGGATGATTTTTTCTTCCGTACAGCAGTGGATACCACACTCTATGGGGAGAAAGTTGCTGCCCTGCTCAACGAGAAAAAGATATCCTCTGTCTCCTTTCTCATGGATATGAGCAATCCTGCCTTTGTGGTTGACTATAAGGAGAAGACCGAAAGGAATTTTTCAGGAAGGGTAACAGAGGTACGTTTTGATTCCAAACAGGAGAACGACTGGCAGCAGATTGTCGCAGATCTTATGGTCTCTGACCCGGATGCCATTATCTTTTTGACAGAGGCATCCATGACCGGAGTCGCTTTGCAGAAATTGGCAAGTAGTGGCTATGACGGGTTGCGTATTGCTACGCTCTGGGCGCAGACTCCAGGTCTTATGCGCTATGCCGGCGGAGCTGTTGAAGGGTTGCTGGTTGTGAGCTTTATTAATCCTGACAATCATTCGCCCCAGTGGCTGGAGTTTTCTGAAAAAATGGAAGCACAGTTTAAAAAGAAGGCCACGGCCCGATCTGGCAGGGCCTGTGAACTGGTCATGATCCTTGCCGATGCCTTGAGGCGGTGCAGTGTCATCACTCCGGCTGAATTAAAGAAGGCTTTGCTGGCAGGCGAATATCAGACCCTCATGGGACAGGTTCGCTTCGACAGTTTTGGTGACGTGAACAGACCGGTATACCAGATAATTGTCCGGGATGGGGCCTTTCACACCGTAAAGGAACTCTAGTTGACCTCCCAGTCACTGAAGAAAAAGATAACTGTTGTCCTGAGCCTGGTGGCCCTGGCTGGGTTTGTTGTTGTGGCCTTTCTTGGTGGATTGGATGAATACCGGGAAACCAAGGATGAATATACGGTCGTCATGGTTTCCCGTATCAAGGTTGCCAAGGCCCTTGTCGGCAGAACCATTTATCAGACCGATGAGCTGGTAAGAAGGATCATTCGCCGGGCAGAATTCAGTTCCGTGGAAACGGTTCTGGCGGAACTTTCTTCCTCAGCCTATTCGGATTTTTTTGCTGACAGTTTTTATCTGCTCGATCCCAAAGGGACAGTGCTTCAGATTTCAGAACCTTACGGATATTACAAGGGGCTTGATTTCAGCGGAATGATAACTGATGCTGGAGAGAGCAACGAACATGTTCTTCTTCATCAGTCCCTTCTCAACAAACAATCAATGGTCACTCTCCGTTATCCTCTGGCCAACGGCAATCTGTTGGTGGTCGAGCGCAGTCTTGCCAACCTCATTCCGGTCATGGCTATTTTCGAGGCAGGTAGTCTTTATCCGGGGGAACTGTTTTTCGTCCTCAACCGCAGTGGGCAGACTGTCTATCATCCGAATTATGGCCTGGTAAAGAGCAGGCACAACCTCGGCTTTGATCTGAAAGAAAGAAGCAAACCAGATGAGGAGGGACTCTTTTCTTTTTCATACCAGGGAAAGAAATATATTTCCTTCAGTGAAACTTTTCAGGAACCCGCTGAATGGAGTATCTATTACTCCATTCCTCAGGCAGAGCTGTATGCAAAAATACAACGGGCCATTCTCCAGCATTTAGCTTTTCTTTCCCTGTTTTTCGGACTGCTTCTGCTGGTGATGATCTCTGTCGTGAACCAGTTTTTTTCACGGCCTGTCAGGCAACTGGTGACCGCCCTGGAAAATTCCAGTCCGGGGAAGGCTCTGCCGTTGTCGCAATCCATGACTGCAGGGATCCAGGAACTTGAGACTATTATGGAAGCAATCAGCAGCCGCGACCTCCTGGTTTCCCAGGATGGTGAACGTCTTCAGGCCGTGCTTGATGGGCTGGACTCCCTGGTCTATGTTTCTGATATGGATACTTGTGAAATCCTCTTCGGCAATAGTGTCTGCCGTGAACTGTTTGGTGATGTCGTTGGTAAAATCTGTTACACGGTTCTGCAGAAAGGACAGAAGGAGCCTTGTCCTTTCTGTACCAATCATCTGCTCCTCGATGAGCAGGGGCATCCTGCCGGGGTTCAAGTCTGGGAGTTTCAGAATACTCTGAACGGAGAGTGGTACGGTATCAGAGATCAGGCCATCCGCTGGGTGGACGGCAGGATCGTTCGGATGGAAATCGCCACCAATATCACGGAACAGAAGAAGGCGTCAGCAGCACTGCTGGACGAGAAGGAACGATTGGCCGTAACTCTCCGCTCCATTAGTGAGGGAGTTATTACCACGGATATGGAAGGAAACGTGGAACTGGTGAACAGGGCTGCCGAGGAATTGCTTGGCTGTTCGCAAAAAGCGGCTGCCGGTCGTTCCGTGGAGGAAGTACTTTCTTTTCTCGATGAAGATAGCAAAGCAATCAAGGAGCACCCTGTCAGAAAGATCCTGCGTGATGGAGGGATTCTTCGCATACATAAAAACAGAACCCGATTTCTCGGAAAAGATGAACTCAGGACAATTGCCCACAGCGGCGCACCGATTTTTGATCAAACAAGTCAGGTGGTCGGCACTGTTCTGGTTTTTCGCGATGTCAGCACTGATGAAAAACAGGAACAAGAGCTGCTCAAGGTGAGAAAACTGGAATCTGTTGGTGTTCTGGCCGGAGGAATCGCCCATGATTTTAATAATATCCTGGTGGCGATCCTGGGGAATCTCAGCTTGGCCGGGCAGTTTCTTGATCCTCTCCATAAAGCATTTCCACTGGTGTTGGAGGCTGAAAAGGCATCCTTGCGGGCCAGGGGACTGACCCAACAGCTGCTCACTTTTTCCAAGGGGGGAGAGCCTGTACGGCAGGCCACTTCTCTTGGCAAGTTGATCAGAGAATCTGCTGGTTTTGTCTTGAGTGGCAGTAATGTTGTCTGTAACTATCAGATTGATAACGATCTCTGGCAGGTGGAAATCGATTCAGGGCAGATTAGCCAGGTTATCCAAAACCTTATTATCAATGCCAAACAAGCTATGTCCATGGGGGGCAGTGTGACTCTGGCCTGTCGAAACGTGGACAAAAACGATCCCTCGCTTTCTCCTCTCCTGAAAAAACAGAGTTATGTCCAGATAGAGATCCGGGATAATGGTATCGGTATGCCGCTTGATGTTCTGGAAAGGATTTTTGACCCCTATTTTACCACCAAAGAACACGGCAGTGGGCTAGGGCTGGCCATTTGCCATTCCATCCTGGCAAAACATGATGGCTTGATTGCTGCAGAATCAATTATCGATGAGGGGAGTATCTTTACCTTTTATCTACCTGCCATTGTGGAAGAAGATGGCATAGGAATCGTTGATGAGCAGGATTCCTGCCGTGGCTCAGGAAGAGTGCTGGTCATGGATGACGAGGAAACAGTACGTGAGATTGTGAAGCAGGTACTTGAGTATCTCGGTTATGAAGTGTTCCAGGCAATTGATGGAGAAGAAGCTATACGAATTTATCGGGATCAGCAGAAGCAGGCCAGACCTATAGATGCTGTGATCATGGATTTGACCATTCCGGGCGGCATGGGTGGGCAGGAGACCGTGGGCGAGATATTAAAAATTGATGCTGCCGCTAAGGTTCTTGTCTCCTCCGGTTATTCAAATGATCCTATTATGGCCAATTATTCGCGTTACGGATTTGTGGGTTCAGTGGTCAAGCCGTTCAGTCTGAATGAGCTGGGGCAGATCCTGTATGAGGTGATTGGCAGAAAATAGGTTGTTGAACCATGACGCAACTGACCTCCTTGCCTGGCAGCATCGGTGCAGTTATGGAAAAGCAATCTGATTATGCTGCAATTTTCTCACAACCAAGTGAATTATTTATTGTACCGTAACTTAATCTTTTTAAGGACATTAACCGGCGAGTTGCACTTGCAGCTTGAATCTGGAAATTTCAAAAAAGGAGGAACTGAAATGAATAAAACATGGATTGCTCTTACTCTTGGATTTCTCGGATGTGGTGCAGTTGCACTTGCAGGCGGAAGTGTAAATATGCAGGAAGGGCTATGGGAGATCAGCTCAACAGTCAATATGCCCGGTATGATCATGCCGCCAACATCCTATACCCAGTGTATTAATAAAGAAGATCTGGTCCCGCAGAACAAGCAAAACGGTCAGGAATGCACCATGGATAATATCACCCAGAAAGGGGATATGGTGATGTGGACAGTGCACTGCAGCACACCCGGAGGCATGATGACTGGAAAAGGTGCCATAACTTACGAGGGGACAACCTTTTTAGGAGATATACAGATGATTATAAGTGGACAACATGGGATGCAAATGAACACCCATATGGAAGGCCAGCGCATTGGCGATTGTATGTAATGTTCTGAATTGGTAGTGATTCTCTCATAAGTGAACATGATCCTGAAAAAATGGTGTTCAGCACTTGCTGTCACGACAATGGAAATAGAATCTATAATGGTTTGAAGGAGCTGGGCCAAGGGCGTCACCAAACAAGCCATGCTCAAAGGCGGGAAATGAATGGACGCAGTTACTGCAGAGTGGCTTATTGAAAAAGGTGATAACCAAGTGCCGTGTGCCTCTCAGCGGTCAGATGAGCGGGAAGTATTTGAAATATTCAATGCTTAGTGAGAATGCTGCAGACAGGAAAATATCTGCTCGAATCAGAGGAAGCTGCAGAATGTCGGTAAAGGAGAAGGGATTTCAGATTTGATATTGTGCCAGGGTCAGGTAAGCGATTTCCCCTGCTTAATGCAGAAAAAATTTGATGGAATAAAAAAAAGCACTTAACCAATGAGGTTAGGTGCTTTTTTTATAGCTGGTGGGCCGTCCCGGAGTCGAACCGGGGACCTGCTGATTAAGAGTCAGATGCTCTACCAATTGAGCTAACGGCCCTCTATTTCTGTAAAAGAAAAAATTGATGGGCAACTAATAGCACACGGCGAATCATCCGTCAAGCACGGTGACAGCCGATCTGTTGAATTATTCTATTCAATAAAGATCGGGTCATTTACAGCCGGGCAAGTTTTTCTCCGCTCATGTTGGAAAAGTTTTCACATTCCCTTTTGTTTATGAAGGGGCAGGCCTCTTTCATAAACCATTGTTTTTTAGGACACCAGAAACGGTCTTTGAAGGGTTCATTGCAACCCTTCCTTGTCAAGAGCTTGCGTTTGCGTTTTCCGTAGCTGACATCCCTGTCCTGTATGGAAAATTGCCAAATGGTCATACTGTGCACCTCCTCAGTCCTTTGAGAAACTTGTACGAACACGCTATGGCACTATATCGACAGAATAAGAGAGGAAGTTAAGGGGAAAAGGCTGAGAGGGGTATTGTTGATTTTCATGTTTTTTGCTGGTATCACGCACCGTGATAGTGTGTTGATTCCGGAAAGAGAGTTTGAAGATGGGTTTGTGTTTTACTGGTGGGAGCCGATTTGTCAGCAAAGAGGGAAGGTGTAGTCCGTGTGTCTTTTTTGAATTGTAAGGGCAGGGGCGCGGCTGAAAACCCCTCCAACGTGGAAGCTTGATTCCTTGTTGGAGCGTTGGCAAACCGGTTGATGTTGGTGCGATAGGACAGTCAATCCGCGCAAATCCCCTCACCGACGTTATGTCGGTGAGGGGACATCAGCAAATGAACTGGTTTACCTATCTGTAATAGAGGCTGGGACTGCCCATGGTCATCAAAGATTTGTAAAGATTTCGGCGAAAATCGCGGCGATCCCAGATGCCTTGGATGTGTCCTCGTTTCAGGGCATTACGTGCCGAATGGTAATCCGGCGGGATGTCGATACCTGTAGTCTCTCGAATGACACGAGGTCCGGCAAAGCCGACACGGCTGGAACGGATGGCAAATTGATAGGGCGAGCAGCCCAGGAAGCTGGCAACCGGACCGGCATAGGAGTTGTTGTCGTACACAACAATGTAGAGTCCGCCGGCATCAATGTATTCCCGCACTGCCATGGTGCATTTGGGCATTTGGGTTACCCCGAGGGTTCCTTCCTGAATGCGGATACCGCCGGTGGTGTGAACATAGGAGAGCAGTGGGCGCTTTTTCCGTTTTGCCAGTGCACAGGCCTCCACGAATTTTTCTCCCTCTGCCGAGCCCACGGTACCGCTTCGGAAATCAGAATAGAGCATGGATACAACGATATGGATGTCCATGATCTTTGCCTCAAAGGTGAGGTTCCCGGAGTTGCGGCCTGTTTTTTTCTTGGCCTGTTTGAGTCGTTCGGCAAAGCCTTTATAGTTCAACGGATTTCCGGATGTTATGTCCGTGTTGAAAGCCTGGATGGTATCCGGGTCAAAGATGTTATGCAGGTACCACTGGTGCTCTAATGGAAAATGGTGACCGCAGCTTTCGCAGACACCTGCAAATTCGCCAAAAAGATCAGGAATCCAGAGGTCTTTGCATCCGTATTTTTTACTGTTGGGGCAGGTAACAGTCCGGTCTTCGTTGGCCAGAGGGCTGATATAGCTGTCGGTCAATTCCAGAGGATCCTGGAGAGAATCCGAGATTAACGCTGCTTCGTTATAGGTGATTCGCAACGGAGGTACTTTCTTGTCTGCATCTTCCTTGGCAAAGAAGTCTCTTACCGTAGTCAGGGGCGTGGAAAGGCGTTTGAGGACCACGGAGCCCTCTCCTGATACCTCTTTGAAAACCTTTTTGAACTGTTTTTGATGCGTTTTCAGGACATCATAGCGCAGGTTGTAGTATATCTTTTCTCTTTTTTCATGGATGCGCTTGAAAAATGACTCGGTGGGGGCCGGTTTACCGCTAAAGCCGAGCATGGCCATTTCCCGGTATTTTTTTGAGCGCAGGGCCAGGAGCCTGCGTTCCTCATCAGGGTTGAGATCCCAGGGGATATCAATGGGTAATTCCTTTCGTTCGGATTTCTTTTTCTTTCTCCTGTTTTCCCATTCGCGGAATGCCTTGAAGCTCTTGGTGTTGAGGACCACCTTGTCAGTGGCCCGCATGACCTCAGAGCGGATCTGGGCAAAAAAGGCAAAATCGTCGTGTCTTGCTCCGAGAGGTGGTTCCTTGACGATGGCATCGATGGTTCCGAGGGCCAGGTTGTCCTGAGCTGTCAGCTTAAGACGTTCTGCACAGACTTCGATCAGCTCTTTCGGGACTTTTTGACCTTCACCTATTCTTCCTTCAATGGCCGCAGCTCCTTCAGGGGAGATGACTGAGTAGTAGCCATGGGAACACATGAGGCGGAAATCGGATAGGCCAATGGCCTCGGCTCCGCCGGACCCTCCTTCTGAGATCATGGAGATGAGCGGTACCCGCAGTTTGGTCATGCTGTAGATGTTACGGGCAATCTGCTGGGCAGCTCCAGGGTACTCTTCAACGGGAAAGGAACCGGGGGTAAAGATATAGAAATGGATAGGGATGCCTTCCGTCTCGGCGACCTTCATGTAGCGCAGGGCCTTTTCATTTCCTTCCGGCCGGCAGGAACCGCCGTTTCTGAATTCTTCCCCGTGACCTGTTTCCTGGCCGATGACCATGACCGTGGCCGTATAAGGTTTGTTTTTGATCCTTCGCACAATAGTGGCCTTGGCACAGACCATGGCCGGATCGATATTGGCCTCATCCTGGCCACCGAGTTCGGTGTAGTCCTCGTAGACGTTTTCCAGGATATCTTTGAGGCTGAAACGTTCTATGGTGCGGACAATGCGCACCCGTTCCATGGGAGTCAGCTGTTCTTCTGCTCGTTCTTCCAGGAAGCTGATCGATTCATCAAGCTTTCGGATCTCGACGCGGAAATTTTCCTCACTGTATTCGTAAGGATTTTGCTTGAGATGATTGCAGGTCTCTTGAAAGCCAAAGAGATTTCCCCAGTTTGTGAAGTCCTTAACTTGTATCAGGTAGTTGATGCGCTCCTCAATCTTATGGAGCTTTTTCAGTAATTCATTCATATAAATGTTCCAGTTGCTATCCTTAGAAGGTAAGCAACCGGCTCAGGTTGTTTTTCAAATAAGTCAGGTTGGTAATTATGGAACCACCCTGAGAGTCCTGCCCCTTAATGACGACCTCGTCAATAAACTGACCAGCCCGTTCCTTTGCTTCATTCATGGTGCGACCCCAGACCAGGGCCAGGGCCAGGTTGGGGTCGTATTCACTGGGAATGGTGTAGGGCTTGTGAAAAGGGACGTGGGTATAAACCACTGACCAGTCATGTTCAGGAAAAGTGAACTCCGTGATGGTGCCGATCCAGGGAGCAAAACCGCGCTGGGTGTCTTCAGCTACAATGCGCAGTTCAATAGAGGCTCCTTTAAATTCAACATCGTTTTGCTTGTAGCCGATTTTTTCACCGAGTGCCAGTCGGATCTGCTCGCGAATCAGGTTGGGGTGAGCGTTGTTCAGGTAACTGATACGGGCGGAGACATCATTTTCCACCTGGATACGGGTGTTTACTTCCAGGAGATAAGGCTGCCCGGAACGGGAAACAATCCATTCCCAGGTGCCCACATTGTCGTAGCGGACATGGGCGGCGAGTTTCAATGAATAATCTACAACCTGGTCCATGACTTTTTTTTCGTCAAAGTCATAGTCGAAACAGGATGCATGGAAGCCGGGAGCTGCTTCTACACGTTTTTGACGGCCTGTGGATTGGATGGTGCAATTACGCGAGCTGAAATGGATGCGCTCACCATGCTGGGAGCAGAGAAGCTGGACTTCCAGGTGATTGTAGTCGGTGAGACACTGCTCAATAAGTACACCACCGTCTCCGAACTGGCGCTTGGCGTAGTTCTGTACCTGGCGGTAAATCCGGCGAAATTGTGTGATCTCAGTTACTTCTTCGATTCCCATGCCGCCACCGCCGGCAGCGGCTTTGACCAGGATAGAGGGATTTTCGACTCCTTGGGCTCTCTGGTCATCCATAAGGTGCTGGGCAATCTCTTCGGCTTCCATCTCGTTATAGATGGGGCTGTCTGTTCCCGGAATAGTGGGGATCTTCAGCTGGTTGGCCACCCGTTTGGTGTTGATTTTATCACCAAGGTTTTTGATGACCTCCCAGCTGGGACCGATGAAGATGAGGGAGCGGTCACGAATGGTGGCCCGCCTGGCAAAACGGAAGTCTTCTGAGAAAAATCCGTATCCTGGGTGAATGGCTGTACAGAGGGTGTGATCAGCTACGGCAAAGAGATCGTTGGGCTCTGTGTAACTGGTAATACACCAGGCATTCTGTTCAGGACCGCTGGTGATGTTGCGCTGAACGTGCTCCGAATCTTTATCTGCCTCGGTATAGACTACCACATAATCAAGACCGAGGTCTTTACAGGCGTTCATGATACGAATGGCGATTTCGCCCCTGTTTGCTATAAGAACCTTTCCTTCCAACTTATCCCTCTTCTTGTGTAAACGATCGCATGTATCAACTGTTTCCGTATCAGGCCTTTTGCTGTATTTAGTATATCCAGCGGTCCTGATCAAAAAAAATCAGCATCAATGAGTGCTTTCTGACTACTACTGCCCTGTAACAGGTTGTCCTCTCGTAAGTCAGGTGCTTGAAAGAAAAGAACATTTTCCTTCACGCACCTGACTGGAGCTACAAAAAAATAGTACTATGAAGATTTTTTTGGCGACAATAATGAATAATCCTTACTATAGTCACAGGATAACAATTAGAAAAGAGAAAATGTGTTTCTGGACCAGAACGTCCCTTCCCTACCGATGTTTAGTCGTTTGTGAACAGCCCGAAACACCGGAATATTTTCCTGAAAAGAGATGACAAAAGAAAAAACAGACGCCCCAACGGGCACGAATGGACATAAAAGTTTTTTTCAGCGCCTGGCAGCCCTTCTGCCCTTAGGGCGTGCTCCCGAGACTACTGAGGCATTGGAACTTGAAATCCAGGAACTCCTTGAAGAAGGAGAGGAGCAGGGTTTGATCTCTTCCCTTGAAGAGAGGATGATCAATTCCATCTTTGATTTTCATGATACCCTGGCTGTGGAGGTAATGACCCCTTCCACTGAGATTGTCAGTGCCGAAGAGTCAACCCCGATCAGTGACCTGGTGGATCTGGTCATTGAAAAGGGCTTTACCCGTATCCCTATTTATCGGGAAAAGCCCGATACTATTGTAGGTATCCTGCATGCCAAAGATCTGTTGAAGGTCTGCGCTCGGGGAGATAACGAGAAAGGGGTCAAGGGATTGTTGAGTCCCCCCTATGTCATCAATGAGGAAAAACCCATTGTTGACCTGTTGCGTGAGTTTCAGAAACGGAAAATTCATGTGGCCGTGGTTGCCGACGAGTTTGGGACGGTGCGTGGTCTGGTCACTCTTGAGGATCTTCTGGAAGAAATCGTAGGCGAGATTGATGATGAGTCTGATGTGGTCAGAAACCTGCTTCAGGAAATTGATGAAGAAAGTGTACAGGTCAAGGCCCAGGCCGACATCGAGGTGATTGAAGAACGATTTCATGTGATCATGCCTGAAGGCAATTATGAATCCATCGGCGGTCTTGTTATCTTTCTTCTGGGGCGCCTTGGTGTGGTCGGAGATGTTGTGGATGTAGAGGGGCTACGCTTTACCGTATTGAGCGCCACTGAACGTCAGATCGATCTGATGCAGGTCAGCCGGCTGTCATTAGAGCAGGATAAGGAGTGAAGGCAGTAACAACCCGTACCGGATTGTTGGCCACAGGTGCTACGGTCCTGCTGCTCTGGCTGGCGCTCCCTGGCGGCGGCGGATTATGGCCTCTGCTGGCTGTTGCCTGTGTTCCTTTGTTTGTCTGCATATGCCGCGGAAGCCGGCGCCAGGCCCTGGCTTTTGGTTTTCTCGCCGGTGTCGCCCACTTTCTTCTGCAACTGTACTGGATCGTTTTTGTCCTTGGACACTATGGCGGGCTTCCCTTGTTTTTGTCCGTTCCTGCCCTGTTGCTTCTTGTTCTCTATATGGCAGCCTATGTCATGGGCTTTTCTTTTCTGGCCAACCTCTTTGTTCTCCGTTTCCCTCCTGGCTTGAGCCTCTGGCTGCTACCCTGTGTCTGGGTGGGATTGGATTGGCTGCGGTCTTTTTTGTTCAGCGGCTTTCCCTGGATGGATCTGGGCTACGGGCTTGCCGACGCACCCGCATTGCTGCAGTCGGCCGATATCTGGGGCCATTACGGCCTGACCTTTCTGGTCGTGCTGGTCAACACCCTTTTATCTCTTCAAGTCGTGCACTGGGGGAACAGAAGGATGGTGGTCAGACTTATGACCCCTGTATGTCTCCTTTTGGCCCTGGTTGCCATCTATTCTGCAGGACGTTGGCAACAGCTGAATTCTGAAAAGCCGGAAAGGGAGTCCATGACCGTGGCCGTGATCCAGGGCAACGTGGATCAGAATCAGAAGTGGCTTCCGGCGCGGCAGCAGGAAACGGTACAAAACTATATCGAACAGAGTCGGGAATTGATGCTTGGCACGCCGCGACCGGAACTGGTGGTCTGGCCGGAGACGGCACTGCCTTTTTATCCTGTAGCCCATCCACTCCTCGGTCCTGTTCATAGTTTTGTTTCCCGGGAACAG
The DNA here is from genome assembly GCA_018820855.1 of Pseudomonadota bacterium. Classification (GTDB taxonomy): domain Bacteria; phylum Desulfobacterota; class Desulfobulbia; order Desulfobulbales; family Desulfocapsaceae; genus Desulfocapsa. The sequence goes on from JAHJNL010000010.1 coordinate 176,361, forward strand.
GTGATGCTCCTGACCGGGGCACCGTGGTACCAGAGAAAGAGTGATGGGCAGGGGGAGACGGAGTTTTTCAACAGCAGCCTGCTCTTTGATCGCAAGGGGGATATTGTTGCCCGCACCTCCAAAACCCATCTGGTGCCCTTTGGCGAATATGTACCGCTGAAGCGTTTTCTCTCATTTCTCGAACCCTTGGTGGAGGCAGTAGGCGATTTTAGTCCGGGGGAAATTCATGATCCCCCAGCTTGTCAGAAGGCGAAGATTGGGGTATTAGTCTGCTTTGAATCCATCTTTCCGGATATATCCAGAAAATGGGTGGATGCAGGGGCAACGCTTTTGGTCAATATGACCAATGATGCCTGGTACGGACGCTCCAGCGCTCCGCATCAGACTTTGGCCATGACTCGTCTGCGAGCCGTGGAAACCAGAAGGACTATAGTCCGTTCGGCAAACACTGGTTTCTCAGCATTTATCGATCCTCTGGGGCGTCTGCAGCAGTTGTCGCCACTGTTTGTCCCCTGGGGGCGCAGTGACCGGGTACAGATCATGAAAGGACGGACTCTTTTTGTCCGTGGAGGATACCTTTTTGCTCCGGCGTGCTTTGTTTTGATGATAGTTGGCTGTGCAGGACTTCTGCGGCGGCGTGAAGAGGAAAGGAAAAGCTAAAGACTGAAGGGGAAATGGCACTTATTGCAAGCTGTTACCTTCAGTCTGGTTACTTACTATTTTAAATTTGGAGTACAGGATATGTCTATTGATACCGGAGCTGCAGTTTCCAGACAGAAATTGCAGGATCTGAAAGGCCGGATGCAGGCCTTGAAGGAGCATCTTTGACCTTGCCAGGCGAAAAGATGAGTTAGAGCGTTTGGAACAGCAGACCTTGATGCCAGGATTTTGGGATGATGCGGCTGTTGCCCAGAAAGTGCAAAAGGAATTGGGGCAGTTACAAGACGTCATTAAGAGCTGGGAAGATGGTTGGCACGAGTTGGAAGAGACCGAACTTCTCCTGGAAATGGCATCTGAGGAGAAAGACAGCGATATCGAAAACGAGGTGGCCCTGTCCCTGCCAGCCATGGAGGAACGCATTGATGTGGCTGAGCTCGAGTGTATGTTTTCGGGTGAGCATGATGCCAGTAATGTGATCATGTCTATCCATGCCGGAGCCGGAGGAACCGAGGCCCAGGATTGGGTGGGGATTCTTCTGCGCATGTATTTGCGTTGGGCTGAAATCAAGGGGTTTAAGGCAGATATTCTGGATTATCTGCCTGGTGATGAGGCTGGAACCAAGAGTGTCACTATTATAATCAACGGGCGTTTTGCCTATGGGTATATGCGCTCTGAGCTTGGAATTCATCGCCTGGTGCGGATCTCGCCTTTTGATGCCAGCGGCCGAAGGCATACCTCCTTTGCCTCGGTTATGGTTATGCCCGAACTCGACGATACCATTGATGTGGAGATTGATGAGAAGGATCTGCGTGTTGATACTTACCGGGCCAGTGGCTCAGGTGGCCAGCATGTCAATAAGACTGATTCTGCCATCCGTCTTACCCATCTTCCCACCGGGATTGTGGTCCAGTGTCAGAATGAGCGCTCTCAGCATCGGAACAAAGATACAGCCATGAAGATGCTCGCTTCCCGTCTCTACGAGCTGGGGAAACAAAAACAGGCGGAACAGCAGGAGGGACTGTCCGGCGACAAGAAGGGTATTTCCTGGGGCAGCCAGATCCGTTCCTATGTCCTGCAGCCTTACCGTATGATCAAGGATCATCGGACAGATGTAGAGGTGGGAAACGTGGACGCGGTGCTGGACGGTAATCTGGAGAGCTTTATCAAGGCCTATCTTCTCTGGGCCAAGTAGCAGGAGGAACAGGGTAATCGGAGCATCGTGCTGTGCAAAATGCGGGGCCTGTTCGGCGGTCTGTCCGGTTTATCGGGCAAGCGGCTGGGAAGCCCATACTTCCAGGGGAAAACTCCATCTCCTGGAGGCTATGGGCCTTGCCGACAGCAGCCCTGTCTTTGTAGATATCTTCTCCGCCTGTCTGCTCTGTGGCGCCTGCAGCGCAGTCTGTCCTCGGCAGATCAATGTCTGCCGGGAGCTGGTGGCCGCTCGCGCCACCTTTTCATCTCTTGCCGGACCTCATGGCTATGAGAAATTTCTGGCCCGTAAACTCCTTGATTATCCTGCCGGTCTGAATGGACTCCGTATTCTTGGCCGTGCAGGAGAGAAGCTGCTGGGGGCACGTCTTCCTAAAGACTCCGGGCTCAGGCTGCGTCTGGCACAGTTTTCCGAGGATGCTTTTACCTCTCTTGCACGGGAGAAAGGTCTGTCTGCTCCGTTAACAGGAGAACCTCTTACCTGGTTTCCGGGGTGTGCTTCCCGGTATCTCTTTCCTGATATGCTCTCTTCCTGCCGGTCTCTGCTGGCTGGCTCCGGTTACTCCCTGAACCTCCCTGGCGAGTTGGCCTGTTGCGGCCTTGCTGCCTGGGCGGCTGGAGATATGGAGGGGGCAAGAAAGAGCGGGCGCAGGAATATTCAAATCCTGGAAGCGAGTGAAGGACCTGTTCTGGTCTCCTGTGCCTCCTGTTTTGCCCATCTTGGCCACTATCCTGAACTTTTTGCAGACCAGGGGGAGTGGCAGCAGCGGGCTGAAAAGGTGGCTTCACGTCTTGTGGAGTTGAGTGTTTTTCTTGCATTACAAAGCGACAGTGAAGAGAAACGCCCTGAACTGTCCGGAGAAAAACTTCGGGTTTATTACCATGCCCCCTGTCACCTGCGCCATGGCTCTGCAGCCTCTGATCAGGCGCATCGACTCCTTCAGGAAACCGGCAGGGCAGAGGTGCTGGAATTGCCCGGCGGCCAGCGCTGCTGCGGCCAGGGCGGGCTGTTTCATGTGGCCCATCCGGAACTTTCCGCTTCCATCCGAGATCAGTTGGTGACAGATGTCCTGGCCCTGCAGCCGCAGGTGGTTACTTCGACCTGTTCCGGCTGCCTCATGCAGTGGCAACAGGGACTGACTGCGGCAGGGAGCAGGGTCAAGGTCCTGCATCTGGCGCAACTCCTGGAGCAGATGACGCAAAAGGGCTGACCCCGGTTTCTTTCTTTTCCTGTTTCCCCGTCTATATTCTTCCTTGCAGAGAGCGGACAGGGCGTGTAAGAAAAGGGAATTCAATGTAAAGATGCGTTGTTTGGTACGGGGAAAGAAATGAGAAAAGGGGGCAGGGTTTTTTTTTCCTGCTTGTATTTGACAGGGTTTAGCCATGGCGTACACACCGGTCGTAGGGCGTTCCATCCGGCGGCAGCTGGAAAACAGAGAAGAGGAGATCCTTTCTCCCTATGCAGCCTTAAATAAAAACTCTGCAGGACGCAGAGTAAAAGAGGAAGATGATGAGCGCGATATCCGTATGCCCTTTCAGCGGGACAGGGATCGCATAACCCATTCCAAGACCTTTCGCCGCCTGAAGCATAAAACCCAGGTGTTTCTGGCGCCTGCCGGAGATCACTATCGCACCCGACTTACTCATGTCCTGGAGGTTTCCCAGATTGCCAGGACCGTTGCTTCGGCCCTCTGTCTGAACAGCTCCCTGACCGAGGCCATCGCCCTGGGACATGATCTGGGCCACACCCCCTTTGGCCACGCCGGAGAGGCTACTTTGAACGAACTGCATCCGGGCGGCTTCCGTCATTATATCCATAGCCTGCGGGTGGTGGATTTCTTAGAGAACAGGGGCAGGGGCCTGAACCTCACCTTCGAGGTCCGCAACGGCATTGTCAAGCATTCCAAAGGCCGCAATGACATCCTGCCCGAGAACAGCTCGGAACTTCCTGAGACTCTGGAAGGCCAGGTAGTGCGGCTGGCCGACATCATTGCCTATGTCAATCATGACATGGATGATGCTCAGCGTGCCGGTATTCTGAAAGAGGCGGATTTGCCAGCCGATATTCGTTCCGTCTTAGGTGAACGCCATTCCAAACGAACCGGGGCCATGGTAAGAGATTTGATTATTGAAACCCTGGCGGCAGGAGACGGCAGGCTCCATCTCAGCAAAAAAATGCTGCAGGCGATCTCCGATCTGAGAATGTTTCTTTATGAAAATGTGTACCGTTTTTATCTGGTGCATGATGAATTTGAAAAGGCCCAGCGTGTCATCCGCGATCTGTATGCCTATTTCATGGAAAACGGACTTGGGCATTTTAATGGTCAATCCTGGGAATCGTTGGGGCATGGGTCATGGCCCAGTGAAGATCTTGCCCATCGCCGTGTCTGTGATTTTATTGCCGGCATGACAGATCGTTACGCCCTGCGTATTTACGAGCAGATTTTTTTGCCTAAACCCTGGAATGCACGGGGAGTGGCCTTTTAGTCTGTGGGGCGGCAGACAAAGATTCGAATCGCTCCACTGCCGTTCAGTATCCGGTTGAGTTCGCATGGCAATCACGAAAGGGAAGGGACTGAATTCCTTTTGCGTCTTTTGTGAAAATCATTCTGTCTCCCGGCTAAATGAAAATTAATTTAACGTTTACTTAAAAAAAAAAAATCAAATAGTTGTTTTATGAATAAGAAAGAGACAAACAAGACTCTGGCAAAGAGCTATGAGTTTGATAATGTGGAAGAAAAATGGCTTAAGCGTTGGAATGATGAAGGGTGCTTCCGGGCGGCCATGGAAGAGGGTAAGCCCTCTTTTTCCATTGTTATTCCTCCGCCTAATGTTACCGGTGTCCTTCATGTTGGCCATGCCCTGAATAACACCATGCAGGATGTGCTGGTACGGTATCATCGCATGTGCGGGGACAATACTCTGTGGGTGCCGGGGACCGATCATGCGGGTATTGCCACCCAGAATGTGGTCGAGCGGCAGCTGGCCACCGAGGGGAAAGGGCGGCATGACCTGGGCCGTGAAGCATTTATTGAACGGGTCTGGGACTGGCGCAAGGAGAAAGGCGGCACCATCATCAACCAGCTCAAACGATTGGGTGCCTCCTGTGACTGGGAGCGAGAGCGCTTCACCATGGATGAGGGACTGTCCACGGCTGTGCGCGAGGTCTTTGTCCGTCTCTACCATGAAGGTTTGATCTACAAGGGTGACTATATTGTCAACTGGTGTCCTCGCTGTCATACGGCCCTGGCCGATGACGAGGTGGAGCACGAGGATAAAAAAGGAAAACTCTATCATATCCGCTACCCCTTTGCCGATGGTTCCGGTCATGTGGTGGTGGCCACCACCCGGCCTGAGACCATGCTGGGCGATACCGGCGTGGCCGTACATCCCGATGATGAGCGCTACAGCCATCTGGCGGATACGGGCATCAAACTTCCCCTCACAGATCGTGTTATTCCTGTGGTCTTTGACCATCACGTGCAGAAGGATTTCGGTACCGGGGCCCTGAAGGTCACTCCGGCCCATGATCGTGATGACTACGAGATAGGTATTCGCCATTCCCTGGAGATCATGAAGGTCATGGATGATCATGGGGTGATGAACGAAAAGGCCGGGGCCTATGCCGGACTGGATCGTTTTGACTGCCGGAAGAAGATTGTGGCGGACCTGGAAGAGCAGGGCTTTCTCGATAAGATTGAAGACTATGACCATGCCGTGGGCCAGTGTTATCGCTGTGCGACGGTGGTGGAACCCACTACCTCTCTGCAGTGGTTTGTCTCTGTTCGTCCCCTGGCCGACAAGGCTGTTGCGGCCGTACGGGATGGCCGCATCAATATCTATCCCAAGACCTGGTATAACACCTTCTATTCCTGGATGGATAATATCCGTGACTGGTGTATCTCCCGCCAGATCTGGTGGGGACACCGTATCCCGGCCTGGACCTGCATGGACTGCGGCGAGTTGATGGTGGAATCTGTTGATCCCGACAGTTGCTCAAAATGTGGTTCTGTCAACCTGGAACAGGAAAAAGATGTCCTGGATACCTGGTTTTCATCTGCCCTTTGGCCCTTTTCCACCATGGGCTGGCCGGAGAAGACAAAAGAACTCGAATTCTTCTATCCCACCTCGGTTCTGATTACCTCCTTTGACATCCTCTTTTTCTGGGTGGCAAGGATGATGATGATGGGCCTCCATTTTATGGATGAGGTGCCGTTTAAAGACGTTTACCTTCATGCCCTGGTGCGGGATAAGCATGGGAAGAAGATGTCAAAGTCCACCGGCAATGTCATCGATCCTTTGGAAATCATGGGACAGTACGGCACCGATGCCATGCGCTTTACTCTCACCGCCTTTGCTGCACAGGGGCGTGAGATCAAGCTGGACGAGGAGAGGATCGAGGGATATCGCTATTTCATCAACAAGATCTGGAATGCGGCCCGTTTTGCCCTGATGCATGTGGAGGAGTGTGATCCACAGATTACAGATGTGGTGAATAGCCACAAGGATCTCCCGCTGGTTCACCGCTGGATCCTGAGCAGGACATCAAAAACCACTGCCGAAGTACGCCGCTCCCTGGATGAGTACCGTTTTAACGATGCAGCGTCTCTGCTCTACCAGTTTGTCTGGCATGAATTCTGTGACTGGTACCTGGAATGGATCAAGGCGGATCTCTTCAGTGCGGACGAAGTGCTGCGCGATCAGGCCAGAGGCGTTCTGCTCCATGTCCTGGAGACCATCCTCAAGCTCATCCATCCCATCACTCCTTTTGTCACCGAAGAGATCTGGAGTGTGCTTCCCGGTGACCGATCGGTGCTTATGACCAGCGATTATCCAGTTGCTGTGGATGCATGGCAGGATGCGGAGGCAGAGGGACAGATGGAGCTGCTCATGGGGATTATTACCGGAATTCGTAATATTCGCGCCGAGGCAGATGTCCATCCTTCGGCCAAGATCGATGCCTTTGTCCTCTGCGACGACGCGGTCAAGGCCCAGCTCATTCGTTCTTTTACTGCAGCCATCTCTGCCATGACCCGTCTTGAATCCCTCAGCGTCGAGGCGGAGGGAGCAAAACCCAGCGATGCGGCCACCTATATCTTTCAGGATATCGAGATGTATGTCCCTCTCAAGGGCCTGGTGGATGTGAATAAGGAGCGGGAAAAACTTGGACGGGAGCGGAAGAAGATCGAGGGTTCCCTCAAACAGATCAACGGCAAGCTGACCAATGCAAAATTCCTGGCTAACGCCCCTGCGGAAATTGTAGAAAAAGAGCAGGGCAAAAAGGCGGAGCTTGAGGCCACCCTGGCCAAGATCGCTGAATCGGAAAGGAGGCTGGAAGAGATTGGATAGATCGCAACTGCATCGTATGCTTCGCTCCTTCCTCCAGGAAGATATTGGGCACGGAGATCTCAGCAGTGAGCCCCTCTTTACCCGGGGGGAGCAGGGGCGTGCCCGCCTTGAGGCCAGAGAGCCTCTGGTGGCAGCCGGAGCCGAAGCCGTGGCTGCTGAAGTTTTTCGTCTGCAGAACCCGGAGATCCTTGTCAGTGGAGCCGTTGCTGATGGAACCATGCTTTCAGCCGGAGACAGCCTGTTTACGGTGAGCGGGCCCGTGGTTGATCTGCTCAAGGCGGAGCGGGTGGCCCTGAACCTTCTCCAGCGTCTCTGTGGTATTGCCTCCCTAACCGCTCGTTTTGTGGAGAAGACCAAGCTCTATCCTGTGCGTATCACTGATACCCGGAAGACCACTCCCGGGCTGCGTATGCTGGAAAAATATGCGGTACGGGTGGGCGGAGGATACAATCATCGTTTCAACCTCAGTGACGGGGTGCTGGTCAAAGATAATCATATTGCTGCCTGCGGTTCTCTGACCAGAGCTGTGGAGATCCTGCGGGAGTCAATTCCTCACACCATCCGTATCGAGGTGGAGACCGACACCCTGGATCAGGTCCGTGAATGTCTGGACTGCGCTGTAGATATCATCATGCTCGACAACATGGATCTGGAGAGCCTGAAACAGGCCGTGCTCCTGATTGATGGAAGAGCCCTGATCGAGGCCTCCGGCGGAGTGAATCTTGAAACAGTGGCAGCCATTGCCGCCACCGGTGTGGATATCATTTCTGTTGGTGCGCTCACCCATTCTGCCCCTTCCTGTGATATCGGAATGGATTGGCAGTCCTGATTTGATTGTGTTGTCAGTTTTTTCGTATCCACCTGAAGAGTTATAAAATTTCTTGATTATTTTGGGCTAAGTGTGCCATACTGAAAGATATGTAAGAGGTAAATGCAGGCTGCATTGTTTTTTTTTACGGGAAAAGATGAAGAGAATACCAGTCCAGAGAAAGGAATCGAATTATGCGTTGTCCTAAATGTGGTTACATTTCATTTGATCATATAACTACCTGTCTGAAGTGTAATAAAGACATTTCAGAAGGAGTTGAAGTGGAAGGAACAACCTATCACGCTGCAGCACCCTCGTTTCTTCGTGTGCCTTTAAAGAGTGATGTCGAGGAGGGTCTGCAGACTGAGGGATTCGAAGATGATGATTTTGAGTTTTCCGATCCGGATCTCGAAGTTCTCAGTGATGAGGGTGAAGATCTTGATTTTGCCGACAGCGATGAGGTCGAGGCCGATATTTCCATAAAAGAGGTGGATGGGGATATTGATTTCCAACTTGAGGCCGAGGAAGAACTCGACGAAGAAGGGTTTGATTTTGATTTTGACGAGGAAGAGGCGGCTGTTGCCCCTGGCCTGGAAAAGGAGGAACAGTTTTCCTTTTCTGTTCCTGAGGAGTTGGCTGATATCTCCGATCTGGCACCTCCTGTAAAAACGAAGGTCAGTCCTGCTGCCTCCGGCGGTGGCATGGAACTGTCCCTTGATGATGATATGAACCTCGATGACAGCCTGGATCTTGATGGTCTTGATCTTGATCTCGGTCTGGGTGCTATTGATGGTGGAGCAGATGCGGGTTCTCTGTCTCTGTCCCTGGATGATATCGATCTGTCCGAAGCGGATATCAGCATCGACAGTGGTGAATTGGACGGGGTGAACATGGATCTGGACCTTGATGGTTTAGACGATAATATCAAGACTGAAAAAGAAAAATCTTCAGGGAGCCTGGATGGTCTTTCGCTTTCTTTGGATTAGGTTTTGATAAGAGAAAATCTGTTGACACGCAAGAGAATGTTGTGTAGATAGCAGTGCATACAAGGTGCCGGGATAGCTCAGTCGGTAGAGCAACGGACTGAAAATCCGTGTGTCCCTGGTTCGATTCCTGGTCCCGGCACCACTATGATTTCAATGGGTTAAGTCATTAATTTGGCTTAACCCATTTTGCGTTTCAGCCCTGTTTTGCCCAAAATTTGCCCAAAATGGTTCTAGCCATGTCTACTCATGGCTACTTATCGCATCAGAATAGATCTGATTCAGTGCTTTTCCATCATGATTATTCACCGCATTCTTGAGATACTTGGTGTAAACTTTGATGATCATGTCGGTGTCTCTATGCCCCATGATATGAGCAATCCATAACGGGTTTTCGCCGAGACTGAGAGCTGTAGTTGCAAAGCTGTGCCGGGTCTGAATCATTGGTCGATACTGGATATCAGCATTCTTCAGCGCTGGGCGCCAGACTCTGTTGCTCAAGTTGGCATGATTGAGCTGTTCTCCAGTGGTTGTGCAAAATAGGTATTTGCTTTCAAGCATCTCGCAAATCTTCTTCTGTTTTAACAGGGCTTCTTTCATTACTGGAAGCAACTGTAGTGTCCTCCTGCTGTATTTATTTTTTGTTTTACCTTCAACTCTAAGGCCTTGTTCGTCAAGCGTCATAGCCCTACTGATCTGAATAGTGTTTTTCGACCAGTCAATATCTTTAAGCTTCAGAGCCATTTGTTCGCCTTGCCGCAATCCTGAACAGAATGCAAATTGGAAGTATGGTTTCCAATGTTTCGGGAGAACGGAAATAATAAGCTTTTGCTCCTTGATATCAAACGGGTTGACCTGGGCAGTATGATCCTCCTCACCAAGCTTTGTGTAGGCAAAAAATGGATCATACATTCGTCCCCAGTTATACCTGATGGAAGCACGTTTACAGATCATTTTTAATGGCACCATGCACTTGTTGATGGTCTTGTTACTGATGGTCTTATTTTTGAAGCGTTGCCGCCTTGCCCATGACACGAATTCATCTAGTACTCCAGCATTGATACCATCAAAAGAACGCTCTCCAAAAAACGGAACAAGGTATAATGTTAGATGGCTTTTGTACCCGAGAAGAGTACGTTCTGTTACACGCCTTGAATCTTTTAGGATTTGGTACCATTCCCAGGCATAGTCCTTAAAGAGGACATTGTCCGGTTGAAGATCCCTGCCAGGTAACATGCTTTCCCTCTGGCTGAAGTAGACAGCTTTTTTGCTTTTGGGGAAGACTGTTGCAAAATTAAATGTCCCTTTGTCTATCGCCACTGTGATGCTGTCTAGCTGTGCGCGGACTATCTTCATGTTCGTTTGGTTCCAAATTAAGCCTGACGGTTCCCTGATACGCTCGTCGAGATAGTAGAAGTCGACGTATACCTTGTTGTTAATCTTACGCACAGATCCCTGTCTGTTTTTATTTACCCCAGACTTCCTCGCTTGATAAGATTGTCTGTTTCGATTCTCTATATTTATTGTCATTGCTATGGTCCCTTCATATCGCACCTCCCTGTTGCATTAATTAATAATAACATGAGGGGTTGTAAGTATAAAGACGTTATTTCAAGTGATTATATTGTTTCGCGGGCCTCTTGTTGTATGGGGCTTCGGCGTGATTGGGCTGGGGAAGGTGCATTGTTTTAAGCCTTGTTTTCTCTTTCAAAACGGTGTCATTTCCATGACCGAAAGCTCAACCACATCATCCTTGCATTTCTTTGACAGTTTGTTCTCCCATCCTGGTCTGACTATTGAGAAAATAGTGAGACCAGGATAAATTATGTTCTTACCATGTAGCCTTACAACGGTTGCTAATGTCAGATATTGATCCTTCCTACTAGGGGACTCGTCGCCTGAGGATTAGCAGTAGATGGAGGCGTGTCGGCTGTCGTATTCGTCGCATCTGAAACAGAAATCTCACCTTCAATCCAACCTTGAATGGCATCCCATTTGAATAACAGCTTTTTGGGGGTAGGTTTGAAGTAGTGTACTTGCCGTACAAGAATCTTCTGGTGAATAAGGTTATAAATCGATTGTTTGCTGTATTTGATACGCGAGCTCAATTCGTTAATCGTGATATATTCTTCCATGATATAGTCTCCTTATTGGCCTGAGTTTGACATATCCAATAGTTCTGTTAGAAGATCAAGAAGTTCTTTGATCTGTGTCATTGTCTTTTTTTGTAAAGGCGATTGCGCGGCAATTTTTTTCCCAGCCCATTTATGAACTGTTTGGAGAGCGATATTGGCTGGAGATGACTTTATCTTTTTTTCAGACGTTGTTGCTGATTTTTGCTTAGGCTTTATAAAGTTATCCACAGCGGCTTTGAGTTCCGCACTTTCTTTAAGGTCTTCTGGGGCAAAGTTTAAGGTGATATCATTATCTTCGAGGTACTTTCCAACATCACTCTTTCCATTAAGGATAATTAGGCGATTTAGCTGATTCTGGCTTAGGGCTGATAATGCAGGATGTTCTCCGACGTCCACGTGCCTGGCAAGAAGCATGTAACGCTGAATAGTTTTGGGCAGAAGGTCTGGGAATGTCTTCTTGCAAAATTTTTGGAAGCTTTTCTTTTCCTTCTTTACAACCTTTTTCAGATCGATAAAGAGCTCTCCTTGTTTAATCGCTGTCTTTGTATTGATTCTCCGGTTTATAGCTAATTTGGTTTCATTTTCCTTGATCGCAGTAGTTAGTTGTTTAATGCCTTTCTTCTGGGTTGACTTTGGCATATCTGCCTCCTCTGGCTAATTGTTATTTATGGAACAAAATTGTGTACTATTGTCCCTTCTTAAATGTATCTTTAGCATGGGAAAATCTTGTTAGAGTCGATGGGTAATGGAGGTGATCTTGAAGGATTCAGTGAATGAATGTAAAGATCTTATCTAGGAAAGGTTAGAACTCTTTTTTTGTATTTGAGCCGAAAAAGAAGCCACACTTATTGTTTTTTTATGATTGTGTTCAACATGTTGATTTTTAATCTAAAATTGATTCGTTAGCGCGGTGGTCGTTTGTTGTAATTACGAGGGGAAAGTGGGAAATGGGGAGAAAATATCAGAACAATCAGAGAAAACGAAGAAAGCGAGAGAAAAACAAGAAGGTACGTGAGGAGGAGTTGCGATTATCTCAGATAGTTAAAAGAAAATATCGCAAAGAAATAGAAAAGTTTGAGCAACAATTCTCTGCTATAGATGATTGTCAAGTAAGGCTACTAAAGTGGAAGAAATGGAATTTGAAAGGGACATACTTGATGTTTAAATGTCCGAATCCTTCATGTGATTCTGAACGGGCATATGTTTACAAAAAGAAAAATCATGGAAAAAAGGTAGTGAGATATCAATGTATGAAATGCGAAGACCAGTTTTCGTTAACATCTGATACCATTTTCCATAAAACAAGATCTCCTCTATGGATATGGTTTTTGTCTATTTACTCTATGGCACTGCTCGATGGAAAGGTTCCTGTTGCTTTTTTGAAGGAAAGGTCTCAGAGGTATGTAGATGATAATAATCTTAACAAGAAAATTTCAAAAGAGCAGATTTTACGGATTACAGAAAAGCTAAAAAAAGAGGTTTTTTCAAAAGATTGCCAGGGAATTGACAAATATTTGGAGCTCGTTGGGTTTCCAAGACAATATCGCTATGACAGCTTTTTGCAATGGTATGATGCTGATCGTGATAATCGCCATCCTTGGAAAACCGGTTGGAGAACTAGAGTTCATACTACAAAGAACAATGAAATTGCAAAAAAGATAGCTGCTGATGAGGAATTAGAAAATGTTTACCTTGTCCTCTATTGTAAAGAACAGGTAGGAATTAAAGAAAATGATTGGATTTTATGTGTTAAGATAAAAAACGAAAAATTACTTCATATAAAATGGTTACATGTAAGTTTTGTTAAGAGTTTAAGACCCCCAAAGGGACCATATGAGTGGCAGGTTATCCAGTTGGTAAAGAAAGAGAATTTTGAGCGAAGGCCTTTTAAAATTACTAGATCGTTTATGAAAATTTTTGCTGGAGCAGTAAAGGAATTTGGTTTTGAGAAGTTTAAGGAACAATCAGAAAATAATATTGCGGAACCGCCACCAGAGGTGTTGGAGTATGTTGCCACGAGAATGAGAGGTGGGTTTTGATGAACCTCCCCTGTCTATATGGTTCAGCTTGGGAGTAGTCAAAAATAGATATTTTTGACTACTTTTTATTGGCAACATGAGTATTGCGTCGCATGTCAAAAAAATGACAAACATCGTTGAGATTGTTAAGAGAATGCATGAAATATTAAATATACTTCGGTAGTGCATTGTCGCTCAGGTAGCGACCAGTAATGACTGGCATGATTTGTGGAAATATTATCCCTTTCTGAGGGTTGTCAAAAAGGATATTTGATCCTGCTGGAATTCGGGTTGAGTCAGGACTTATAGATATCTTCACTTACGTCTCGGTCAATCTTCAATATAGATATCTTGATCATGGTAAAAGGGAGGGGACTTCTTTTCCCTCATCTAGATGAGTTAAGCAAGGATTCTAGAATGTTATGATCCCATTGTAGTTTGTCTCAAAAATTACATTCTATGACTTTCTGTTGGAGCAGGTCTTTGCTGGCCAGTCCTTCGGAACATCTATTCAGGAGGCAAACCTGCAGGTGGATATTTCCAGTTCAAAGAAGAATTAGTTTGAGGAACCTCTTCTCTTTCAGGCAGAGAAGGTTCATTCTTGTTATGTAAACGATTCAAAAACTCTCCAATGTTATCAATCTCCATGAATGCTATCGAGGCCTGTGGCTGACCATGAAGATGGAAAATTTGTCTTTTGAAAGGTTCACGATAAGGCGCATATGCATTACTGCCTCCATAGGTGCCATTATTGACAACTATCACCATTTGATACATATGGTAATGAAGTGCAAGTGCCATTTGATCAAAGGTAGTAACATCCCGATTCAATGCGGGAACAATGAACAGGTCAGATTGGCCTCTCAAATCGGCGGCTAACCTCAGGTCAGTAGCATCGTAACAAATTGATGCCGTCATCCAGAGGGGTGGTTTTTGGGCGTCAGGATTCCACTCATAACCAACTAACCACTGGCATGGTCGAAAGCCCTGTAATTGCTGTATCGGGTCGTTCAATTTTTGTTCAACTTTGGCAAGATGTTTTTTACCTTGCCGTCGAAGAAGAATCTCAAGACCTTTTATTGGAGACCAAACAGGAATCACCCAAAGAGCTGAATTGATTAATGGTTTTCCTTTAAATACTTCCTCATAAGTGAGTCCCGCCAAAATTATCGTTTTATTTGCGCGAGCAAAGGGTTCTAGGTGTGTTTTAACATCATCTGGATGAACAGATAATTCTGGAAATACAAGTAGATCAATATTCCCATCACTGCCATTATGTGTTTTCCTCAGATAAAGCATTTTATCTACAGCAGCAAGTGCTGCAGATAAATGATTACGATGTTTTCGTCGATTAGCTTTCTCGGATAGCGACAGGTCAGTCGGATCAAAATCAACAGGGCCAGGAATCACTGTTTGAACCACGCACGCACGCAAGGAACGAGAGATTGTTGGTTTTCTCGATGGCCAAGAGGAAGATAATGGCAAAATAAATGTTTTCGACATTTCTCCCTGCTTTTTGGTGAGTGAAAAAATTCTTTTCTCTATTTGGAGAATAGCTTCGTTAATTCCCTTTTTCACCCATTCAGAGAAGTCAGGAGTGGCACAACCCGGCCAAGCGAGTAAAGCATAAAGTAAATGCTCAATCCAATCGGATATAGGTAGCCAGTCAGAGCCAAATGCAGAATGACCATTATAAAGAGCGTACAACCTCTGGTGCCAATGACTTATCGGGCTTCGGTAAATTGATTTTCCTTCCTTCCATGATGTTTTATTAATAGTCTGGGTGAAATCAATTTGAGCTGTCAAAATGAAGCGCAAGAGAAAGCCAAGTTGAAATTGCCAATTATCTTCAACAGGTAACCAGTCCGGTAGGCTGTAAAGGGCATCCCCTGATTTTGGATGTTTTGTTGCCACTATTTTCAGATCAGACAGAACAAAAAACTCATTATCAACAGCATTACTTATTATCTTGATAAGAACGTTGTTGGGTGAAATCATTCCCAACGTTTTCTGTTCTCCCGGAATGGATGAAAGAAATTTTAAAGCAAAATCAAGTAATGACAATTCATTTCTAAGCAGTTCTGAACCGCTTAAAATGTGATCGGCAAGCGAAATATATCCATCAGGAATAGTCACATCTTTTTCAAGACAGAGATTTCGACGAATTTTAAGAGGGATGGATGTAGAGATTTCCCGATTAATTGCGATTAGATCCATTCCCATTGAAGGGTCGATCTCTGCAATCAATTTAGCTCTATTGACAGAAATAGTGGCATTTGCCAATAAAAGCGCATTATCCTTATTAAGGAATGAGCGACGAGACAAAACTGCAAATGTGGCAAAGTCTTGATCAGTTAGGCCATCTACTTCCCCTTTAAGATACCTAATCAGTTTTTTATAATGTCTTGTCTCTGGGTTCCGTCCAGAGTGTGCCATAGGCGTATCTTTGGGGTTGTTAGTCGCGAGATAAAGCAAAATTTGCTGTTGCAGATACCAGGGTAAAGCCGGAATAGCCATAAGGTTGAGAGCCTCCTGCTGGAGAAGCGCACGATAACCTTTGATATCTACATTTTTAGGAAGTCGCTCATTATCATCGACAAAGCCTGTCTCTGTTGCACCCGCACGGAATATTTCCGATAGGCAATAGAAGGCAATGCGCTTAGCAGCTTTTGTTCTAACTCCCTTGAGGGTGTATTTAAGTAATATATCAAGAACTGGTTTAAGAACATCAACATCCGGCCAGAGATCCAAACCTATTCGTAGTAGACGTACATTGGACGGATCTTCCACCCAATTTTCAATCAGCCCCAACGCAAATGTTTTTGCATCATCGTCAAGGTCAGCTTGTGTTCTACGTAAACTCTTCCAATCATTTTTGTGGCTTTTTATTTCAGCCTTAGTTTCTTCTTGACTATCCAACAGGGGCCTTAAGGAACGATAGGTAGAACGAAAGCGCGAAGCAGAAAATCGTGTAACGGTTTCATCTCCAACATCGGGAACGGGAGTGAGCTTCCAGCCTTGGCCCTTGTCCTTCTTAGCTGAGTAACGCTCTTGAGTTCTTACTAATGCTCGAACAGCATCGAGTATCTCTCCACCCTTGATAGCATCAAAACCTCCTGATATGGCATGTTGGATCTGTCGCATTTTACGCCCTTGCCGAACCAAAGCTCGTTCATCACCTCCAAACATTACTGCTTTAGTTTTTTCAGGCGATACCTTGAGACCAACAGTGTTGCGATCTAAAAGCTGCTGTAACCATAAAACTACATCCTCTTCAAGTTCTTCTAAATCACATTTTCCCTCCACCTCAAAAACCAACCTAATGTCATCAACATATCGACACATATCATGGAGGATGACACCGGGAAATACCGTATTTTCTATTTCTGCACGAATCATCTCGTCGAAGTCAAGAAGCACAATATTCGAAAAGAAACCGGCCGAAACTAAACCCTGAGGCAAGGCAACTCGAGAAAAATTTTCCAACCCAACTCGGTTGGCATAACCCAAAACTTCACGATTATCCCTGTGGTCCCATTCCCAACAAAGGATTCGGCAGGCCGTATCAAAAAATGCTGGATCATCTTTCTCCTTCTGTAGACCTGATATTTTTTTAGCTAGCAAGCTCGGGGTGACTGTGTCATAGAAGCTCTTTAAATCCGACTGAACAATGATGACCGTCTTCTTATTCAAAGACAACTGCGTTGCAACAAGTTCTGGACGAGCCAGGTATTTTTGATAATCTTCGAAAAATCCTCGATAGAGCTTTGTTGATCCCCAGCGATGTCGTAGCCCGCCAGCATAGGTTTCGCAAAAAAGTCGATTCCCATATGAAGAGACAAGATTACGTTTGTCTTTATTTTCGATAGATTCGCGAGGATCTCCCTGTGACGTTTCCAACCTGTCTGCGAGGCATAACAATATCGCTGTGGCCACAACTTGATCCTCTAAAACGGCATGAGCGAGTGGTCGTATTTTATTTGCTGTTTCAGTCCTGTTCAGCGGTTCCCATTTGCCGGAAGCGTAAGCCTGCCATTGCTGGCTCTTAGGTGCTGGAACTATTCGTAAAGGGGTATTTGTCCATTGGTCTGGGTTTTGGAGTCTTTCAGCTATTTTTGCAAGGAATCTTGGGAGGTTAACGGCTGCTTGGTCCAGTGCCAAGGTATCAGCAAACCAATTATGATAACGAATATAGGCGGCTGTTTTCTTCCATGCCTGAATGAGCACATACTCTTTACTCAGTAAATCCATCCTCGGGTTAAGTATTTCCTTGGTCATGCAGATGTTCCTTTAAAATACGACTTCTAAAATTTAAGGTTACACCTGTTGAGTATTCATCAGATGTTTTGTTTTATCTAAAATGACAACCAGAAATAATTTCGTAGAATCAAAAGGTTGAGTAGACCGGCTTCTCTAATGAGAAATAGTACATCCATAGCAAGTCTTTGAGTGACGCCTCGCCGCACGCGGCTACTACGTGACTGCTATTACATCCTATTCCCACTATTGTCGCTGGCCCTTTACAAAACCGTGCTTGCGCTATTTACGCACACGGCTCCTCACATGGTCATTTGACAGAAAACCCTTTTCCACCATTTACCCGCCTCTGTGGACGGCCGATGGCTCCTCACTCCGCGCTACCATGGGTAGCCTCATTTCCTTCAGCAGAATTACCCGCCTTCACAGGTACTATAAGGCTATCCGACTCCCTGTGTCTCATTTGCTTGCCTTCCTCCTTCTTCAGTTGTCCGGCATACTCTCGATACTCCGAAAGAAACACAGGGCCTCCCAGGTTCCCATCTAATCAAAATGTCAAACATGCCATGGTCTCCGACCCTGGGAAGCAGCCAGCACCTTGCCTTTAACGGTGATGGCTATATTGACTTCCCTCTGTTGAAGAATGTCGTCCTTCCGACTAGGAAAATTACGGGACTCAATCGCTTCATCCTTTCGGTTTATGGCCTGTCTGCTCGCTATCCTACGCTTAAAACTTTATGTTACCAAAAGCCTCCAAGGACTCGCTACCCGGTGGTTGGCCTACCTTCCGGGACGGGATTTGCACCCGCTGGACTACACGACCTTGCCCGGCCGCACTCAACATATTTCCAATCAATCTTTCCAGGTCCAGGGGAGGTCTGTTGACTTTCAAAAATAAATCTGTCCCCTCATTTCCGGTTGTCGTAACGGTATGTAATTGTATGTAATAATTACTTGATTGTTGTGTTTGTACTGTAAAAGGTACTGTAAAAAATAAATATCACCAAGTGTGGACAGGACAGGTTCGCTGGATAGTTAATTTCATCGATTTCGTCGTGTTGTAGTTTTGGTGACCTTGTTATGGTATAAGCTCGATCGTTATTGTGTTAAGTCTCTACATATAGGAGATATCTGGACTTTGGTAAAATCCACTCCCAAGAACATTTTGTATATGAGATGAGTCAAGCAAAGATCCGACCCTTTTTCTTTCCTGGAGCTCACCCTGTTTGTAGAGATTGAGATACGAAGTTTTCATGGGGCGTTTTTCTGGAAAAGCTGTTGCCAGCCAAGTTGTTCAAAGCTGTTATAGAGCATATGGTCATCGTGAAGCAGGGAATTGACCTTCGAGCGCTACCCACTGATATGACATGTAATAATATGTGGACTTATTGAAAATACCCTCAAAAATACCGTCACATTCTTTTTGTTACCTCCCACCAAAAACTTTTTTCAAGATCCGATCGGTGGCTATTTCTTAATCAGAGTTCACCATCTTCTAGGTAGTTAATGGCATGGATAATTTTCAGTTTGAGTTCTTCGTTGTCCTCATCTCCATTGATAATGGCGGTTATTATTTCCCCGAGCAGCTGTTTGTCAATCCTATCTGAAGCAACATGGAAAGTAATGTTTTCCATCTCCTGCATGAATTTTCTTGCTACGAAAACATATCCGTTAAAAAGCAGAAACTGAGCGCCAAGGGAGATGGCGATCCGTTTGTTGCCATCCTGGAAGCAATGGAATTTACAGGCGCTATGGAAGAGATGGGTCAACTTTTCTTCAAAGGTCGGGTAATAGTTGTCATTCTGGATATGCTCCAGAACACTTTCCAGCCTCCCCATATCAAGGTGACCCAGTACGCCGCCGCCACTCACCTCAACAGTCTTTCTGTGGATATCAATGGCTTGGTCAATTGTCAGGTACATAATCGGCATGCTCAGCGATCCTTCAACCGCTTGAAGACCTCTTTTGCATCTTCGAGACGATCGACCAGCTCTTTGCTCTTCTCACCGAGGAACCGTTCAAACTCGTTCGCTTGCAATGGTGTAATATATTCTTTCAATTGAAGGTGGAGGGCGTCGCGAAAGGCAAGATCACGGCTTGCCATCTTGTTCCTTGCTCTTTCTATTAAAGGCTTCCAGTGGGGCTGGGCTTCAAACTCATGAAACAGCTTATCCACCTGCCATGCTGTAAGTTTTCGCCCCTCTTTTTTGAACGCCTCTTCAAGAACTTTGGCAAAGCCGTATTCATAAGCGGCAACCAGATCGAGAATTTCAGAATATAAAGTATCGCGGACCTTATCCTTTGCATGTAGCCGCAATATTTTCCGATATTCTTTGGCGTTGCCACGGAATATGCTTACGTATATTTTGTCAGTGTACATGGGATATTTGAAGTTTCCCATGGCCACATAATCACGTAGGGCATCGGTAAATTCTTTTCGGTAATCTTCTTCCTGGAACCAGGACAAGAGAAAATCTTCATCCCGATGGTTAATATACTTGGTGCCGCCGCCTGAACGCTGATTGATAGCGTCAATGACAATATCAAGGATAGTCTGCCGTAAAAGCCTTGCCCGCTCACTTTCGGTCAGTAGCATGGCGATATTTAAAAATGCCCGAAAATCAAAGATACCAAGCTGGGTTGTTTTGCTACCGACATGAATGTCGGGAACAAATTGAACTTCAACTTCTTTCTTAAACGACTTCAGCCTGTTACCGCGCAAAACTTCGTAACCGTTACGCCCGAGTTCATCACCATACTTTTCCAAATATCGTTCGATGGTTCGCGCATCAACCTCAAAAAAAGCGGTGATCTGTTCCTTGGTCAGTCTCTCCGCCCCCTCAAACTGGATCGAGGTGAGGTGAGTCGCTTTCTGGATTTCTGTAACAGCGTAGGGATTATTAAGGATATTCTGCCGGTCAACCGGCGAATTAGTCAGGTCTTTGGCCATTGGCCCTTTCTCCATTTCATCTTTCTATTAGCGGTGCTCAGGTCGTCCAGGCACAGGATAATTTCTCCGCCTGTCGCAAGATCAGCTCAATAGCATCATTACGCTTGTCAGGTGGGTACTTGTATTTTTTCAGCAGCCGCCGGATCATGTTGCGCATCTTAGCCCGTACGCTGTCACGCACTTGCCAGTCAACCGTGGTGCTTGCCCTGAGTTTTTCGGTCAGTTCAAGGGCAATTTTCTTGAGAGTTTCATCACCCAACTCCCGCATGGCACTCTCATTATCAGCCAGGGCATCATAAAAAGCAATTTCATCAGGTGAAAGACCAAGCTCTTCTTCTCTCTTCATGGCCGCCTGAAAATCCTTGGCCATCTGGATCAACTCTTCGATAACCTGGGCGGTTTCAATGGCCCGGGCATTGTAACGCCGCAAGGTCTCCAGCAGGCGCTCGCCGTATTTCATTTCCTGGACCACGTTGTTTCTGGTCCTTGACTTAATAGCGTCCCGCAACAGTTTTTCCAGTAACTCCACGGCCAGGTTGCGGCTCGGCATCCTGCGCACATCTTCCATAAACTCGTCGGACAGTAAGGCGATATTGGGTTTATCCAGGCCGGCCAGTTCGAAGATATCAGCAACCCCGCCAGGGATTACAGCATTATCCAGTATCTGCTTCAGGGCGGAATTCTTGTCTTCCTCACCCCGTTTCTTGTCGATAGTCGTGTATTTGCTGATCGCCGCCTTAATCGCCGAGAAGAAGGCGATCTCCTTGCGCAGCGGCTCCACCTCATCCAGGGTGCCGCATAGGGCAAAAGCCCTGGTAATGGCAGTCACCACATCCAGGAAGCGTTTCTTGCCGTCTTCCAGGCCCAGCACATGGTTGGCTGCTAGCGGCAAGAGCTGCACCGCATTGGTTTCATAGTCGCTATAATCGAAACCCGCGAACATCCCCCGTACCACGTCCACCTTTTCCCTCAGGATCGCATAGGCCTCTTCGGCCATCAGGGTTGGCTCGCCCTTGCCCTTGGAGTCGGTATAGGTCTTGAGCGCTTCCTTCAACTCATTACCAACGCCAATATAATCAACCACCAAGCCGCCGGGTTTATCCTTAAACACCCGGTTCACCCGCGCGATGGCCTGCATCAGGTTATGGCCCCGCATCGGCTTATCGACATACATGGTATGGCAACAGGGCACATCGAAGCCGGTCAGCCACATGTCCCGGACAATGACCAGTTGCAGCGGATCGTTTGCATCCTTAAACCGCTTCTCCAAACGTTTCTTGACCTGCTTATTGTGGATATGGGGCCGCAGCAATTCCCGATCTGAGGCGGAGCCAGTCATAACAATTTTAATCGCCCCCTTTTCCGGATCATCATCATGCCACTCGGGGCGTAAGGCGGTGATGGCTTGATAGGTCAGGGCGCAAATCTCTCGGCTCATGCAGACGATCATCGCCTTACCGGGAAAGACCGCAGTCCTGGTCTCAAAATGGTGCACCAGATCTTCTGCCACTTCCTTTAAGCGTGGCTTGGCCCCCACCAGTTTTTCCAAAGTGGCCCACTTGCTCTTGGTCTTCTCCCGCAGGGTGAGATCTTCCTCGTCTTCGATAACCTCTTCCACTTCCTCATTCAGCGCCTCGATACCATCCCGGTTGATATCAAGCTTGGCCAACCTTGATTCATAATAGATCGGCACCGTGGCCCCGTCATCCACCGCATCTTGGATATCGTAAATCGACACATAGTCGCCAAACACGGCCCGGGTATCCTTGTCTTCCTGGGAGATCGGTGTGCCGGTAAAACCAATAAAGGTCGCGGCCGGCAAGGCATCACGCATATGCTTGGCATAACCAAAGATATACTTGCCGGTCTTGGTATCAAGCCGAGCCTTGAAGCCGTATTGGCTCCGGTGCGCTTCGTCGCTTATCACCACAAGGTTTGAGCGGCTACTCAGGGCAGGATGGAATTCTTCGCCGTTGAGCAGGGAGAATTTCTGCACAGTGGTGAAGATAATGCCGCCGGACTGCCGGGCCGCCAGCAGATCACGCAAGTCGTCGCGACTGTCGGCCTGCTGCGGCATTTGTTTCAGTAACTCCCGGGCATTAGTGAAAGTGGTAAAGAGTTGACCGTCCAAATCATTACGGTCGGTCACCACCACAATGGTCGGGTTGTTCATCTCTGGTTCCTGCAGTAATTTGCCGGCATAGCAGCACATGGAGATACTCTTGCCGGAGCCCTGGGTATGCCAGACCACCCCAGCCTTTTTCGACCCTGGCACCACTTCTTGGCCATAGGTCGCTCGGGGCTCCTTGGTCTCGTTGCCTTGACTTTCCTGGGCAGCGATCACTGTCGCCCGCACCGCCTCACGTACAGCATGAAACTGGTGATAGCCGGCCACCTTCTTGATGAGGGTGTCTCCATCCTGCTCGAAGATGACAAAATAGCGGAGGTAATCAAGCAGCAGTTCAGGTTTGAAAAATCCCTTCACCACCTTTTCCAGCTCATACTCCAAAAACGGTCGGTCATTTTCATTCTTGATGGTCCGCCAGGGCATAAACCATTCCTTGTTGGCGGTAAGCGAACCGATCCGGGCCGTGATCCCATCACTTATCACCAGGGCCTCATTAAAGACAAAGAGGTCGGAGATCTCATCCTTGTAAGTCTGCAACTGATTAAAGGCGTCCCAGACATCGGCCTTTTCATCCGCCGGGTTCTTCAGCTCAAGGACGGCAATAGGCAGGCCGTTAATGAAGACCACCACATCAGGGCGGCGATTTATCTTGCTGCCCTGGATCGTGAACTGATTGACCACCAGAAACTGGTTATTCTCAACCTTGCTAAAGTCGATCAGTTGGGCATGATCGTGTTTTTTTTCGTCGCCATCGAAATAGATAACCGGCACCCCTTCTAGGAGCAATTTATGGAAGGCCCGGTTGTTTTTGATCAGGATGGGATATTCTGGTTTGCTGACAGAGAGCGCCGCCTCTTCGAGCGCCTCAACAGGTATGTTTGGGTTGATCCTCTGCAACGCGGTTAGCAAGCGGTCCTGTAAAACAACCTGCTGATAATCACACCGTTCTGGCGCTTCGCCGTCATGTCCGATATCCGGGCCATAGACGTATTCAAATCCGCCAGCACGAAACCATTCCAGGCAAAGCTGTTCCAGCTGGTCTTCGGAAATCACTTTTTTCTACACTCCCTCTTTGAGCTTTAATAGCAATGCTTCAATACAGTCATCATGATCATCTTCCCCTTGATACCAAATAGGAAATATATTTGCATGTGCGAGAAAATCACGTCTTTCCAAACGGTCTTCATCATCTTTGAGAGCAACAAAAGCATAATGTCTGACAGCTGACTCATGTCCCTTCTCTGTCAATATTTGTTGCATAGCAGAAAGCGTTCTGTCGACACCCAGACTGCAGCCCAGGAACAAAAGAGTACGATTACAAACAGCCTCAATCAATGGAATTAAACAAGGCTTATCTCCGTAAACACTTTGGTATTCAGAATATGTCAAAACGCGCCCAAGCCCAGAATTTGCCTTTCCATGTAATTTAACAAGTACATCTTCTCCAGCCCCAAGATATCTAGGCAATTCTTGGGCATTAATGCCTATGAGGGTTTCTGAAAATGGCGCACCAGCATCCTCATAACAACGTTTCAAAACATTGTCGAAGTTCGTCGTAACGGCACAACTGTTAAAAACAAGGGGCAGAAATTGAACGGGGCCCACTAAATCGGCATCCCACCCGTAAGCATTTTCTAACGCTTCGTTAAAACTACCTGCAGGCATATCATCAGATAGCACTTGGGCAGCCTCTTCGTATTGCCCTTCATTTAACAAAGCCCTTAGCTGCTCCGCTGTCACGCGGGTTTCTTCTCTTAGTTGCCAAAGAAATTTTGTCCAACCAAGGTAGCCTGAAGGTATCGACATTCCAGCACCGACAAAAGGAATTACCGAGTTACGTCTATAGGCCTCTTTCAACCTATTAAAACGCCCTTTATTGTCATACATGTTCAGAATTTGATCGGCCTTGTCCAGTAGCTGCTCATTGCGCTTTTCTAGCCAACCAGCAAAGACTTCTTCATAGCCTACCTCATCCATGTCTTGCAATATAGCATCAGGCGAAAAAGACCCAGAGTAACCTTCTATTTCTACATGACCATTTATGTTAACTCCTGCAGTCAATTGCTCATGAAATTTTATACGAAGATATTCCATACCTACCCCGAGGCTCCTTCATACGAATTGAAAGCAATATCTCCGCTTAATAATTTTGGCAAAAGGGTCTCTTGGAGTTGGTTTAATTTTACTGTTTGGTTTTCGTTCAAATGCATATCTTGATAGATCGGGATGACCAAGTCTTCAAACTTGTTTAAAAGTTTAATATTTGGAGACAACACTTTTATCTTACGTAACTCGGATTGACGAATACCAACAACGGTTGTACCCGTCGCCCTACTTTCCATATCACTCTTTGCTTGAGTTGTTTGAAGCCAAAGATATAAGTATGCAGCAGTAGCTAACTCCGTGTTGGCCCGCAGGCCGTATAATCTTTGACTGAGAAGGTATTTGGTTTCTTCTGCCAGAAAATACATTTGTCCCATTGGTGCTTCGGATGTAAGTAAAATGTCGCCCACACCCAGCTCCACATTCATCCATTGCTGATAAAGGGCTTCGTCTACATATCGAATACTACTGTGATTAATAATTCGCCCGTTCTTAATGTTTTTTGCAGAAATAGCAGCGAATCCTGATTCACTCCATGCTCCTCCAAGTTTTTTCGGTGTTTTCCCTCGGTGGTCAATAATGTGAGATGTTACACCTTCAATTGTTTTCACCTTCCACCCCTCCGGGATCAGTCCCTGTTCGGATTCCACTAGTTCGTCGGGAAAAAGTGCGGCGGTGGCGGCGAGTTGTGCAAGCTGGTCGGATGAGAGCTGGTCAAGGTCGGCTTCTGACTTGCCGCTGATGGTGCACATGGCGGCACGTTCCGGATCCTGACCGTTCTGTTTGGTCTCGATCTTGGCCTTGACCGGCTCGAAATCAACAAACCAGGATTTGAAAATTGATTGGGCGATCTGCTCTAGGGTTAGGTTTATTTGGCGGTTATTAGCAGTTTTCCTATCCAAGGACAACATCATTTCAACAATTTTGTCTTGGATATCTCTCTTAGGGTAAGGTACGAGGATTTTTTTTACTGAGGAAGATGCCCGAGCTATAGCTGGAACCCCGACCTGAGAAGCATTAAGCAGGAGCCTTTGTTGACCGAGGGGAGACCTCAAAAAATAATAAACAAAATAAGGATTTACCTTGTCTTCATCTAAAGAAACTTTCAGTTGGCTTTGTGAGGCAACATACCGTTCATATTTGGAGTTGTCCGGGATAATCCCTACTTGCCCAATCGTACCTCGATGAGTGATTACAATATCTCGCCGATAACAGTTTGAAGAAATCAACTCGTCTGCTTTAACTTCAAGTAAAAAATCAAATTTTTCCTCAAGTAAAAAATCGCCGTTGAGATTCCCTCCTTTAATCACAGGGATTCCACTATTAACAAAATTTTCTGCCTTTATTCGTGAGCCGAAGGGGCCCATCGCAATTGCGTTTTTAGTCGGGGCTTTGAGCTCATCAATCGAAATTTCAGGCCACTCAACACTCATATCCAAACCCCGCCAAATTCTGCTTAATCTGTTCTTCCAGTTTGGTGCTCTCCTCAAACTGCCCCTTGAGCTGGGCGGTCAACCGGGCCATCTTCTCGGCAAAGGGTTCGCCATCATCCTCTTCTGCTACGGCACCCACATAACGGCCAGGGGTGAGTATGAAATCATGTTTGGCAATTGTCGTTGCTGTGGTTCCCGGCCCCTCATCCTTAATAGCGACCGACTTGCAGAATCCAGCCTCATCCTCGTAGCCCTCATCCTTCTGCCAAGCATGGAATGTACCGGCGATCTTGTCGAGGTCCGCCTTCTTGAAGTCCCGCAGCACCCGATCCTTCATATAGCCCAGGTTCCGGGCATCGATAAAGAGCACCTCGCCGGAGCGATCCCGCAGGCCATTGCGGGCTTTTTTGTTTCGAGTCAGAAACCAGATGCAGGCCGGGATCTGGGTATTGGTGAAGAGCTGGCCGGGCAGGGCCACCATGCATTCCACTAGGTCATTTTCAATCAAGGCCTTGCGGATCGTCCCTTCATTCTTGGTGTTGGAACTCATAGAGCCGTTGGCCAGCAGAAGACCCAGAGAGCCGTTGGGGGCCAGGTGGTAGAGCATGTGCTGGAGCCAAGCGAAGTTGGCGTTGCCGGAAGGCGGCTGGCCGTATTGCCAGCGTGGATCGTCGTCGCTGACGCCGGTGTCCCACTCCTTCATGTTAAAGGGCGGATTGGCCATGACATAGTCGGCTCGCAGGTCCGGGTGCTGGTCGTTGGTAAAGGTGTTGGCCGGCTCCTTGCCGAAATTGAAATCAAGGCCGCGGATCACCATGTTCATGGCGGCCAGCTGCCAGGTGGTGTGGTTGTACTCCTGGCCGTAGATCGAGACATTGCCGAGCTTGCCGCCATGCTTCTTGATGAAGTTCTCGCTCTGAACAAAGAATCCACCCGAGCCCATGGCCGGATCATAGACCCGCCCCTGGTAAGGCTGCAACATCTCCACAATCAGGCTGACGATTGATTTCGGGGTGTAGAACTGGCCGCCCTTCTTGCCTTCGGCCAGGGCGAACTGGCCTAGGAAATACTCATAGACATGGCCAAGAATATCCTTGGCGTGCAACGAGGCATGCTCGAAGGGGATGGTAGCGATCAGGTTGATCAACTCGATGAGCTTGGCCTGGTCGATCTGTAAGCGGCTGTATTGCTTGTTAAGCACCCCCTTGAGCCGAGGATTGTCTTTCTCGATGGCATCCAGGGCATCATCAATAAACCGGCCGACACTGCGCATGGTGTAGGTCGTGGTCTTGCCGTTCTTAACCACAATCTCGGAGCCCGGTGGCAATGGAGCATTATTCTGCAAGGTCTGCCAGCGGGCCAGCTCCGGCACCCAGAAGACGTTCTTTTCGGTGTAATAATCCCGAATCTCCAATTCATCATTGATCTCGGTCTGGTACTCATCGTCGCTGTCGTAATCATCCCGGTCCAGAAAATAATCATGTTCTGGGTTCGCAAACTGCGCCACCAACTCTTTGCGTCGGATCTCAAAGGCATCAGAGACATACTTCACAAACAACAAACCCAACACCGCATGTTTATACTGGGCGGCATCTAAAGTGGACCGCAGCTTATCCGCTGCCGTCCACAGCTTTTTATCGAGTGCTTCTAAAAAATTCTGTTCTTGCTGGGGCATTCGTATCTATCCTTATTTATAAGACAGTGTTCTTATCTAAAATTGCACCAAACCAGAGAATGGCTGCTTCACCCTCTTTTCGGGTGATCTCGTCAGCAGTACGGCTGTGTCGGATGGCGTTACGTAACTCTGCCAGTTGGCCGAATTTAGCGATCAAGGTTTCTTTATTGGTAAAACGGGGCTGGAATTGAGGCCATAGGGCCTTTGTTACAATGGCGTCCTGGAGTTCTCGTAAATCGCAAAACTCCAGCTTGCCTGCCAAGGTATCATAATAGTCACCATCCAATGCCGCATTTTTCTTGGCAGCACGCTGAATACGCTCATTAACTTTTTGCAAAATATGGGGTGGGAATAGGTGTTGGTTGTCAGCCAGTAAAACTGTTTCAATTACCTTCCTCAGGTCAAGCTCTATGTGTTCAATCTGTTCATCCAGTTCTCGGAGCTGGACTGGCAAGTCGAGCCGTTCTTTAACCAATAAGGTCTCAATTGCCTCCTGGAAGGTCCTCTGACGCTCGGTGATAAATTCCTCAAAATCTTCGGGGGTGAAGGGATCACGTAGAAGTATGGCAAGGGCAGCCGAAGAAATACTATGTGATTCTAGGATAGCACGAACGGCGTTTTCACCATTTTTTTCGATAAGATCCGGCAGGTATTCGTTGGGTAGCTTGTCACTAATGACATAGCGATTTGTTTCGGCACTGAGCGGTGTGCGGTTCAGGATGGTATCTATCAATTTACTTTGGAGGTGTTCCGCGCCCCATTTCTTCGGAACGATATGGTGGTCATCAAGGTCATCAGGCAAGGGCACGTTGCCTGACATCCAGTCCCTTGCACCTTGCAGGACAAGCAGATTAAAAAGGCCGTTATAGACGGAAGTGCCACGCTTGGTTTCTTTGCGAAACTCCAGATTTTTAAATCGTGTTTTGAACTCAATGATAAGTGGGGGCTCTGCGTTGTCATCTTTGAGCCAGACCTTAAAATCCATGAAATCCCGGGCACTGGTTGATTCCACCGAGCCAGAGTAGCGGTTTGTGAAAACGGAAGCCCAATACCAGTGCCGTGCCTTTCGTTGGGCATCCAGACGCTGGGAAGCAGGAATTGTTCGTATATGGGCCTGGATGGCTGAAAAAACAGGAAGGATAGAAACATAGGGAAGATACTTTGAAGAAATTGCTGCAAACTCTTGAGGGTGCTGCAAGAGCTTAATAGCTGCTTCAAGTGCGTCAACAGCACCATTCCATCTGGTCTCGAAATCTTGAACGTCTGCAATGAGAACTTCTTTTCTCCGTGTACCATCGGGATCACGAACTGGCTTTTCTTGGCCAGGTAGAAGAAAATAGAGGTACTTGGGTGAGCAGTAAGATTGACAAAGAATGGACATGACCTGGAGTATATAGACGTTCATCTTCTCTGTTTCGATAAACTCCAAGCGAGAGGCTGCTGCGCGCCACATATGCTTCAACTGCAGACCTTTGGGCTTGAGCAGGGCATTAATCAGATCAAAGGCATCAAGACGGATACCTTTACTGTTGATTTGGGTAAAGATGTCACAGACCTTGTCCACAGCCAGATCCTGGTCCAGTTCTATATAAGCAACTTGATACTGTTCTGTGATCCCCTTCAGGTGGTCGCCGAACAGGTGGGCATTGTCGGTGTTGTTTTCTGCTTTTTGTGCTGCAGCTATATCACCAGACTCTGTAGCAGTCTGTGCTCTCTTTTGCCAGAACCGTTCATAGCCTTGTACCCAGTTCGGCAAATCCCAGCCTCCTGCGCCCATTATGGCAAGAGGAAAGATATGGTTTTCGTACTGGACGTCTGGGTTATCAATGATTTTTGACCACC
Organism: Pseudomonadota bacterium; assembly: GCA_018820855.1. Taxonomy (GTDB): domain Bacteria; phylum Desulfobacterota; class Desulfobulbia; order Desulfobulbales; family Desulfocapsaceae; genus Desulfocapsa. Next base: position 205,911 of record JAHJNL010000010.1, read on the forward strand.
TCCGTGTCAGCCAGTCATAGTTGAAGGCATCTTCATATTCCTCCGCCATAAACTTATCAACATGAACAAAGTAGAGGGCACGGTTAGCTCTGTTTGGTAATTTAACATCAGGGGCGAGGAAGGCATAATACATCGCCGTTAAACGCTGTTGTCCATCAAGGACTATGTGAACAGGGTTGCCTTGATCCTGAGGGAAACCATATATTCGTTCACAGGAAAGGGCGTCAAAGTTTTCCTGGGTTCCTTTCCAGAGAAGGAGACTGCCAATGTAGTAATCAAGGAAAATGGAACGCATCAGCTCCTTGATGTCCCAGGGTTTCCATTCAAATTCTCGTTGGAAGTCGGGAATGACAAACTGCCCCTCACGCAAGCGCATGATCAGGGTGTTGAGGCTCACATGGTCAGGCTTTTGGGCATCCTTCATGAGGTGTTCTCCGGTTCTCTATTTATTCATTCCAGGGACAGGGAGGGATGTTGTGAAAAAAGAACAAAGTTGAATGAATGCATTTTCAATCAAGACAACTAACACATATTTTTTAATAAAACAAAAGAGATTTCAGGTTAATAGCTATGAAAATGAGGCATCGAAAGAGGCTGGTTGATTTTCTTCAAATACCAACTCCAGCTTCAGTCAGTTTTCTGACAACGGCATTGGCTAATTCATTGATGTTTGTTTGGGGTGATGCGGCAGGCTTTGCAGCCAGGTTACGGATGATTTCTCCCTGACGCTGGTAGGCAACTTCACCATAGCTGGTAAAAGTCGTCAAAACTTTTTCATGCCCGAGGTTCTGGCTCCACGCCTTGAATTGTTCCGGGGTTTAGCAGATTTCCGCGCCAAGTTTTACAAGGGTATTTCTAAAGCTGTGCGGATTGAAATAGGGAAGACCGGCACTGGATAAAGCATTACGAAATATCTGTCGAATTGGAGTGGCTGTGCTCCAATGTTTCTTCTCCACCCCTGTTGCTTCAAATTGATGAGAAGAGCGGGTCATCATTGCCCCACAGTTTTGAATCTTTGAGATATACCACCCATTCCGACAGTATACTTCGGGGGACAGTATACTTAATTGCCGTTCTTTGGACCGGGTTTCTTTTTTCTAAGCACCCGGGAAGTGAGTCGCTCAAGACGGTTAATGAAGCTTTCCCCTCCCAGGGGGCTACCGGTTCTTTCGTGCTGATGGATGATTTTGTGATCGTCCTCCGAGAGGCCGGTTGAGAGCATCTCTTGCCAGTTAGGTATTATTTCTAATAATGGCCTGACTATTACTAGGGTATCATCCTCTCCTTGCAGGTGCGCTTGGCAACTGCTCCACTTATAATCGTCCGGGTTTTTAACCATCCTGGCTCGTACCGGATTTAATTCTATGTAACGGGCTGTTGCTATGAGGTGTTTTAAATCTATTGGAAATGATGCGAATCTTCCCGGTCACGTCAGATGTCTTTCCAACCTTTCTGGAAATATATATCTTGTGTAGCGACGGTGTGCTTCACATATTCTACGATGCAAGCCATTTTCTGATTCAGGCGTGGCTATCAAATGTTATTTTACAAATCCTGAACAAAATTTCTGCCAATCATTTTTACAAGAGGCTCTTATGGCAGAGATGTCCATATGGGAAAGTTTGTCTGGAAAGGTCACTCCAAGTTTTATTTCAAAGAAAAAAGCCAGCAGATCCCCCAGTTCACTGGTAAGTACTTCCGGAACCTCGTGGTAGGTGAAACGTTTTGCACTTCTCGCCTGATCGTGAAGGGTATGAAGGTAATGCAGCAAAGCAAGGATGAACCGAGAAAGTATGGTGTCGGCTGATATTATTCCGTGAGTGTCCATTACTAATTGATCCAAGTGCATCTGTGGCAAAATGATCAATTCTCGCAACTTGTAGTGGTAGTCAGGAATTGACACGTCCTTTTTAAAGGTTGCAAGATAAGAAGCAAGGCAATCAAAGGCCCCTTTGAGCTTAGCGTATGCATAATTTTCATCCTGAGCAATTGAGGCGGACGACAATACCCGGAGCAGATAATCGGCTGCAACTAATAACTCCTTATCGCAATCCTCAGAAAGAAAAGAGGCCCCACTAAATGCTATTTGCAATACCCCGAAGAATGCCTGCGCCTCTTCAGGGGGAACAGCTCTGTTGAACCAGTAGAGCGCGGGGCGAAGCTCATCTAACGCACTCAATAATTCCTGGAGCCCAACAACCTGTGGCGTGTCGGAACGCTTAGGGATATCTGGTATTGCAACCCATTCCTTCCCTACCTTACGTCTTGCCAGCCAATCCCCACCATTGGCATAAACGGCATACTCTGCTTGAATGCTGTTGGCACTGGCATAGCTAATGGCTTGATCAAGCCCTGCTTCAACCTTGTTGTCCTTACGCCTTTTGCACTCAATTACAACATGGGGGAGTTTTTCTCTAAAAATAACAATATCAGCATAATGGGTTCTGGTACCTACTTTGACGGATTGTTCTATTTTGATATTTTGAATAGAGATGCCATAAGTGGAGAGCAGCTCAAACAACACCCACTGCCGTACGCGTTCTTCGGGTTGTTGTGACGATTTGCCGAAGAGATAGACCTTGGGATTCAGTTCATAAAAAGCATGGGGTGGCATTGCGATTTTGACCTTTTGAGAAAAAATGAATAAATAGATCTACAGTAATAAACTAACTTGTAGGAATCAAACAACCAAATATAATAATAGGGAATATCTATGAGGGAAACAATCGGAGACCAGGTCCCGAGTTGTTTCCGATTATGCATCAACAGGGGACATCCGGTTTACTTAAAAGTCCACCTATTTCGAATCAGTCTTTCCAGGTACATAGGAGATATATGAACTTTTAGCAAAGTCAACATCTAGGGACATCTATTAGATGAGTCAAGCAAAGACGTGACCGCTTCTTTTTTGATAGCGATACAACAAAACCAAAATTCTTGTTAGTCGATACGACGGTCATCTGGTTCATCTAGTAATCTTTTTTTCATAAAATGAGCACATTCCTCTTGAAATGAAGGGTATTGTTTCAGAATTTCAGACATTGCTGATGAAATAGGTCCTTGTTTATCTGATTCTGCCACTTCATATTTTCTCAACAAGTGCAGAAGTGTTTTTTTATGGCCTAGTTCAAGTTCTGTAGAATTGTTAAACTCTTCTTTAATTAGATCAATCAAATCTAGCGAGTGAGGCCCCTGATTTTCTATTTCTAACAAAACGCGAAAAACTGTATCTGTATCCATAGGTTAATTTGTCCTATAAGCAACAATGCTCTGGTGTCATCTGGCCCTATTCACCAACGCGCCGTTCAGCTTTTTTATTCCCGCAACGTTATGTTCTTCGTAACTGACCCTTGTAAGCTTGGTCCAACGTCAAGATATTTCCACTCACTCTAGACTAATAAATAGGAGATATCTGGACTTTGGCATAACCGGCCTCCATAACCATTTCACATATGGGATGAGTCAAGCAAAGACATGATAATCATATAAAAGGCACCTCGGCCTGAAACTCAAGATCGAGCTTCAGGCCCAACCGAGATGGTTGTATAATTGAGGTAGATAAACCATTACAAAGGAGGTGCCTTTATGACTTCATTATACGCTGGAATCGATCTGC
>JAHJNL010000078.1 GCA_018820855.1 Pseudomonadota bacterium
GGGTTTGATACTTTCAAATGTCATTTCCTTTGGGGTGTACCAGTCTGCAAGATCACGATGGAGCTCAAAGAGAAAGCCTTTGTCTGTCAACAGGCGGCCGTCGTGGTTTATTTTGAGAAATTTCAGGAAGATATCTTCAGGAATGTCAGTTGGGACTAGCTTGTATTTGTTCTCAAGCAGTAACGCTATTGTCTTTTGAATGTCCTTATCCGGTACCATGATATCAATATCGCTGAAGGACCGGAGAGATATATCACCATAAACAGTGGCGGCAAGGAGTGGACCTTTGACGGGGAGGGTTTCTATATTGTTGGCGGCGCAGATAGAGTTGAATTGTATGATAGTTCCAGCCATCAGGAAATTGCGGGTCGCGTTGCTTTTGTAAAACTGTTTCAGTCTCTGTAAAATTTCTTTGGGGATACTATCCGGGCACACAGAAGAAAGCGTCCGGTAGAGAAGAGGCATCAGCCTGTGGTGGTCAGCCAGATTGATGAGGTGGTCCCAGTTGACAGCATCTTGGCTGAGTGTTTCGATTACTTCTTTTTGTTCCTCTGTGTGCCTGGTGGAGGCACATAAAAGGAGTAATCGGGTTTCGGTGTCGAGTAGCTTGATCATGTCATCTTGGGAAAACTTTGGATTGCTTCGGGTCAGGGGGAATCGGCAGCTTCCTAATTGTTTTTTTGGGTTTGCTCATTCTTTTTTGCTATCTCATTATATTGGTACTGTTTCTTCTTGGGAGCAGCTAACAAAAAAGGTGTTTGTAATTCGCTTAACCCAACCTACAAAATACTCAAGGCCCACAAAGTGGAGAGCTTTTTTTTTATGTCCTTTGTCAGTTGAAATGGGTGCCTGCCATTCTCTGTAAAAGGCTGGTTGTCTCAGGGAGCAATTCGAGATCCCTTGGGCGTGTCAGTCGGTATACTGGAATAGATTTTGTGAGATACGCAACTTGGGAGAAAATTTCTTTACGAAGGGCAAGGGGCTGGTTTTCCGGGAAACGATTGATAAGCATATGGGTTAAGATTTCCTTTACTGCATCCATGCCGTTGATTTGTTCGAGTTTTAATTCGTCCCCTGTTTCGAGTACGCAGATGGAGCCGACCGGTTTTGCAGTGGAGCAGAATCCTTCATCCATATCCAGTATACGTTTGTTGACCTTAGGGTGTACCTGGGGATAATGATCAGGGTTTTCGCCAAAGTGTTGTAGTACATCAGGGTTAAGTCTGATCTTTGGAAAGGCGGGTCTGATCGACAGGTCCTGGCCGTTTGCGTAGTCCATTGCACAGACATCGTCTGAGAGTAAGGGGAAACCCTGGCTGTTTAACCAGGCGGCTATGGTGGATTTTCCCTCTCCCTTGTTAGCCACGAAGATTGTGACTTGCTTGTCCATTAAAACAGCACTTCCATGCAATGCAATACAGCCACGCTGCTGCAGGGCCATGGCCATAATTGTGCCCAGGATTGGCTGGCGGATGTTATCGTGATTAACCGGTTCATTGGGGTGGATCAGGATTTCTTTCCCGGATTGTATTCGATATGAACCAAGTATGTCCCATTTAAGGTGTAACAGCTCGCTGTTTTTGTATTCGTACCAAACTCCTTCCCAGTTACGATTCTTGAAGACATCGGAGTTTGTGCCGAAATGAATAGTGATATCCGGGGCTGATGACGTCTGGATAGTTGGAATCAATAAATCGATATCCGACTGAATGGTTAAGGCATATGCAGAAAAGTAGGTGTTCATTTAACGGTTTGATGTTGCCAAAGTGTGTAGGTTATGTCTCAAAACTTTGCAGGATTTCACAGTACACACAAAAAAGGTCAGCGAAGTCAACAATGCTATATTACATATAAAGAAGAGTATAATAAAGAAGTAGAGAAGAGAAGTAAATAGGTAGAAGTACCTATTTTACAGGGTTTTCGGAAAAAAGGAGGGGGCAGGATGTTTCTGAGTCTGGAGTTGTCGTTTATAGAGGTGAAGGTAAGAGTGGTGTCATTTGAGTCAGTCCTGTTTCTCTAGCCACTTGGACAATGCCAAATAGCGCAAGGTATTGCACAATGGTGCAAGAGACGAATTGTCTTTATCCAGGCATTGCTGGTAGGTCTTTTGTATTTTATCTTTGTTAATTATGGAAAACAGCCCATGGGGTTGTTGTTCCATTGCCCGTGTCAGCCATGTCCTGTCTCGTACAACATAGGCGTTTAAGAAATTTTTGGCGAAATTAGTTTTCAGTTTTCTCTGGCGGATAGTGGCAGGCAAAATTGATTTTAGTGATTGCCTGACGATAGATCTATTGTATCCGTTTTTGAATTTCTGCTCTGCCGGTAAGGCAAGGCAGAAAGAAATTAAACGGATATCAAAGAAAGGGAATCGCTGTTCTATGCCGAATCGACTTGCTGTTCTTTCAAGAAATTCCAGAGCAAAAGGGTGAAAGGGTTGGGAGATATTTGATTTATGATGTTTTTCTTCAGGTTGGCAAGAGTTTGGCAACGTTTTGACAAAATTGTTGAGCCTTTCCTCGATATTGGTTTCCCTACGAAAGGTAGGGGTGAGAAGATTGAGGGAATCTGAATATTGGGAATGTATTGGTGCTTGATGAGCCTGAAAGGGTGAATTTTGTAACAAGATATTGCGATAGAGGCTTAGAATCCTACGGAAAGATCTTTTTGCCGTAGCCTGCGGGAGGAGCATGAATTCGCGGTATAAGCGGATGAGTTTTCCCTGCATGGCAAGTTGTGGCCATAATCCATAACCGTATGAAACCGCGGCGTCTCCGTCATGTCCATCAAGGAGCACTTTTATACCTTGTTGTTTTACTTGATGCTGGAGGTGCCAACTCATAAAGAAATGTGGTGAAAAGAAAGGTTCGTCCTCATAGCCCATCACGGTGTCAAAAGATTCACCCGGCAGCAATTCATCGCCATGTACATAGTGGGGATGAATGGGGAACCGATCCAGGATAGATTGAAAGTAGATTCTTTCATCGCATTCAGGTATTTGATCAAAGATGCCTGTGAATGTGTTTAATATTCCGGGGAAGGACTTGTTTAAATGACCGGTGGCCATACTCACAATTGATGCAGAGTCAATCCCACCACTCAGGTATGCACCCACAGGTGAACTTGATCTCAGTCGAACGTGAACCGCTTCTTTAAAAATATCGAAAAACGCCTCCTGGTATTCATGACTTTTTTTGAACTGTATATCTGCAGGTTCCAGGTCCCAATATTTCTGTATTTTTACAACAGCGTTTTTCGTTGTTAAAAAATGGGCCGGAGGCAATTTAAAAATGTTTTTGTAACATGTTGATTCGTTTTCTGTTGTTAAACAAGTTATGAAATCAGCAATCTTTTCGCTGTTTATCTCTTTTTGGATACCAGGTAACGCGAATAATCCTTTAATTTCAGATGCAAAAGCGAAAAATGTCCCGGTATTGATATAAAAAAAAGGCTTCACTCCCATCTGATCCCGGCCACAAAAAAGGGTTTGTTCCTCTTCGTCCCAAATCGTGAAGGCAAAATCACCAAGCAGTTTTTCTACACATCGGGTGCCTGATTTTCCATAAGCTGCCAAGACTAATTGGCTGTCAGGTATCTCTTCCAGGGGGCGTCTCTGGCCTGTGTAATGATAAAGGTCTTGTCGATTGTCAATTCGACCATGGAATACAATGAGATGCTTTTGAGAAGAGCCAGGGAGGAGGAAGCGTTCTTGCGCAGACTCCGGTGTAATATGTGAAGTCAGCTGGCAAAGGCCTACGTGGCTGGAAATATGGTAAGAAATACCGTCAGGGCCGCGATGGGAAATTGCTGAGGACATTCTTTCCAGAAGAATATGGTCAGCGGGTTTTTTATCGAAATGCACAAATCCTGCAATTCCACCCATGAAAATACCTGCCTGACTAGTTGTATCTGGTTATGTTTATGAAGAATTGTTACATCAAAAGGTAACAGAATAATACTGTGTGTTGCTGCAACGTAATTAAGAGGAGGGGGAGGTAGGTGAGAGAATAATTGCCAGGGAGTATTTTTAAATTTATAACGCCTCAACAATGTGTATGGTTGTAAACATTGTTAAATCAAATATTCTCTGTGTTGACAAAGTGTTACTTGTCTTGCTCTTCCATAATTTTTTAAGACATATTCTCTCTAGTCAAGAAATGATGACTAGAGAGAATATCATGTGTTCCTGATTGGAATATATTTTAATCAGGAGCCAAAGGTGGCATGGTAAGTTACGCTACCGTCTGAATTTGTGGTGGTCCACTCGTTATCCATGGCATCCGCCATCGTTCCGCCAGCCTGGGTTATTTTTTTTACATCACCATGCTCGACAATTTTCGGAGTTACGTATTCATTTTTTTTCATTTTATCTCCTATGTAATGGTAGAAGTTTACTGAGCAACAATTCTATTATCTATTATGAATATGAAATATCTAATTTTAATGATAAACGGATACCATGAAGAATTGTTCAGCGCAACAAAAAACACAAATTAACCGAGAGTTAGTCTCTTCTTTTTGGGGTGCTTTTCCATTATATCGAGTAATTTTCTGCCTGTCTTTTAAACATCGTGGCATAGAGCCCTTGATATTGCATGAGTTCTTCATGGGTTCCGCTTTCTGCAATTGTTCCATCCTGCATGACAAAAATTTTATCTGCCATTCTGACGGTAGAGAGTCGGTGGCTGATCAGGATTGCTGTGCGTCCCTGAGTGAGTTGATGGAATTGTTGAAAAATTTCATATTCTATCTTTGCATCCAGAGAACTGGTTGGTTCATCCAGGATCAAGAGTGGTGCCTGGCGCAGGAAAGCCCTGGCCAAGGCTATTTTCTGCCACTCACCGATGGAAATCTGTTCTCCCTTTTCAAATAATTTGCCGAGGATGGTGTCGTACCCATGGGCGAGCCCGGATATCACGTCATGGGCACCTGATTGTTGAGCTGCTCTTATTATTGCGTCATGCTCTAGGGGGGTGTTTATATTGCCAAGCCAGATATTTTCCCGGGCGGTCAGGTTGTATTTGACATAGTCTTGAAAAATAACACTGATCTGGTGTCTTATTGCAGTGGCATCCAAGTCTTTGAGGTCTGTGTTGTTAAACAGTATTTTTCCGGAGTCCGGGTCGTAAAGTCGACAGAGCATCTTGACCAGTGTGGTCTTGCCGGAACCATTTTCGCCTACCAGAGCAACATGTTCACCAGGATGAATGGTTAAGGAAATATCTTTTAAAACATCTCTGTTACTGGTGGGGTATTTGAAGTGTATCCGATCAAATATGATATCGGCGTGTTGCAGGTCAGGGATTTGTTTTGGTTTTTGCGGGGTGATGATTTTTGGTTCGAGATTGAGGAATTCAGATAAATTGGTGAGAAAGAGATTGTCTTCATAAAGTCCGGCCAAGCTGTTCAGCATTTGTTTTAAAAAGGCCTGACCTCGTTGGAAGGCCTGGAAAAACATGACCAAGTCTCCAAGGGTAATGGAACCCTGTACTGTTTTATAAGCTATAAAACTATAGGATGCGAAAACTGTGATGGTTGCAAAGGCCTGGACAAAAAATTCTGCAGAGGATTTTTTTGCTGTTATTGATAGCTTTTCATGCCGCAGTCTTGTGCGAATATTTTTGTATCGTTCTCTGAAAAGCGATCCTAAGTCAAAGAGTCTGATCTCTTTTGCATGAGATTCATGGGTGAGAAGCAAGTTGAAATACCAGGCTTCGCGTTCTGTCTTGGTATGTTTTCGCTGCCAGTTATAGATGGTATCTGCAAAGCGTATTTTTACAAAAAGCCCGGGCAGGGCAGAGGCAAAAAGTAACAGGCCGATGGCCCAGTGAAAGTAAAAGAGCAGACCTGCCATGGCAAGAAGGGATATGCCGGTGTTGCCTAACGTGGCAAGGCTGTTGACTATTTTGGTAGGCCTGAAAGATGCTTCTTGTTGGGCACGATGCAGTGTGTCAAAATATTTTGGATTTTCATAGTATTCAAGATCCACTGCCACGGATTTGGCATGGATGACATCATGCATGCGATCTGTGACCACAAGCGATTGTGCTTCACTTACGTAGCGGCTCAGGGCCTGTATGCAGACATCAGCAAGGGCAATTGCACCAGCGAACAGAATATAGAGCGATATCTGCTGGATGGCGGCTCCCTTGTCTGGCGTAGCCATGCCATCGGTGACAGCATCAATAATCAGCTTAATCAGATAAAGAGATAACAGTGGTAAAACACCCTGGATAAGGAGGAGGGAAAAGTTTGCTGCAGTCAGACCCGGGCAGCTTTTCCAGACTAAGCGTAAAGCGAGGTCCAGGCGTAATACCACGTTGATCTTGTTTTTTATGGTCTTGCTGAACGTCTTCACAGTGCGCAGGTTAGTGATGGTTAATGGTTGGGGGGAAGGAGCATCTTATTCCTGTGGAAGCCTGATCAAGTTCGCTGTCACGAGTGTATACTGTGTGCAAGATTATTCAGTTTGCATTTGAATTAAGTCTTTCTCGGACAATTCATCAAGAAATGCAGTGAGTTCTTTGTGGGCAGTTTCTCGATCAACATTAAAATTTTCCAGAATAGATTCTAAGACAGGAAAAAATGCTGTACCTTCCTCTAATTCCTTCCAAATATGGGAGGCAACTGAATTGAAACTGGAATAGACTCCCAAATTCAAATCCATCATCACCGTTTCACCGTCAATCTCAGTGGATAATTTTCCGTCTGCTTGTTTGATAATGCATGTTCTCAGCAATTCTTGAGACATATCACAAAATTTAAGATGCATTGGCTGGTTTCCTTTTCTGTCATGTATAAAAGAGCAGTAGAGCTTATTCCACTTGTTGGGTTACGCAGATTATCATTTTTTACAAACTGTGGTGTGGTCTTCGAGAGTGTCGTTGGTAACAATTACGGCGAAATGACTGCTAACCCAACCTACTTTACTACTTTACTGCCAAAGATCGTCTTCAAATGGTTCCTTGCGGTTGGTCTTGAAGAAAATGGCGACCATCCAGTTTGAGAATATCTCCTGTTTCTGGCTTGAGTTCATTTTGGTTCCAAAAGCATGAATTGGTAATTTCAGATCCAATGCTGAAATAGAAATTGTTTTCTAATAATGCAAAGGAACGAACTAAAGCAGGGGATACAAAATAAAAGAGTTCTGTCCAATCTTTCAGATTGTCGCTTCTTAAAACGGATACTTCCACCATATCATCAATTATTGTTTTGTTGAGTAAAATATAGATGTATTTTCCGGAGTGATAAATATCCCATGGTAGAGCCCCCTCGGGGAGGGGGATTTTTTTGATCGATAGGGCTTTAGCGGTTAATGATTCCGCAACATACAGACCAAAGGGAATAAACTGGTGGTCGTTGTGAATATAGCTTCCCATGTAGATGGCTTTATCGTTGACGGTTTGTGGGTTAGAAATTTTGTATCGTTTCTTGGGGTTGAGAAGGGTCTCTGGAAATAATTGGTTACTGTTAATATCCTGTCGTGGGAAAAATTTCCCTTTGTCTGAATATTCATGGACCGCAGTATATGGTTTTCCGCGTATGGATTCAATTATGGGAGTGAATTCAGGGCTCAGTATCATGCCAAGAGCATAAAGTTTATCGGTAACCACTAAAAAATTGTAAATTCTTTCCGAGTGGTTGGGGAGGAGTAGGTTCCAACTGGTTCCAAGATCATCTGAGACCGCAACAGATGGGCCGTTGTTCGCAGCTCCTAAGCCTGCAAAAAGCTTATTGTTGAAAAAATAAAGGCAATAGGTGTGGATAGCGTTTGGAATGGTTCTTTTTTTCTGCCATTGCTGTCCGTCTTCCAAAAGATATAAGTTCCCCAATGCCCAGCTTTCTTTTGGGTCATGGCCAGGGACAAGCAATCGGTTGTTGTGCAGGTAAAAAGCGTCAATCTGCTCGTCGGAGGTCATGAAAACAGGATCAAAGGAATTCGTTTCCGGTGTGTACGCAATGATGGGGACAGGACCTGCATTAGGGGAGGGTCCTTGGTTGCTGCTGTTCCCTGCGCCCAGGTATAATTTTCCCTGGAAGCCGATCATGTCCCATATGTTTCTTGCGTAGATCTGTTTTTTGTCCGGATAATATCGAAAATATGGATTGTCTAAGTATTCTAAGTTATTGGAGGCGTTGTTCCTGGCGTGGCATGGCGCTGTATTGTAGCTATTTGAAAATAGCAGAAGAGATAGGATGAAAATGAGTGTGTTCTTTTTCATGCTGTGGTGGTGTTCCGGCAATGTGCCTGAGATTGTCCTTTCTCCTGGTTCCTCGTTTCCGGACAGTCAGCGGGCATGAATTCGTGGTAGCCGTGGCTGAACCGTATCGTGAGGGGTTAGTATTAATTATTTTTATGAAAGTACCAGTATAATATAAAAGAGGGAGTTGGAAGTAAATAAGTATCTCTACCTATTTTGCTCGGATTCTTGCAATATTCAGGACTTTCATCAAAAATGGAAATTTCCGACATGTTTTTCCCCTACTGTCGGCATTTCTGGGAGGATGAAATTATGAGTACAGTATTCGTTTTTCATTGTTTCTGGAGAAGATCAAAACCTTCGTTTTTTAGTAGACGCACTCCATGTTGCTGGTTTTCTCTGTAGGAGCGGATTTATCCGCGAACAGGGCCTTGGTGCTATCCGCTTATTAATAAATTAGCTGTGAGGGGGGCTGTTCGCGACTGAAGTCGCTCCTACGTGTGTAGAGTCGGCTCACTCGTTGTTGAGTTATCGTTGATACCTGGGAAGAGGCATAAGCCTGGGCGCATAATGCGCTGAAATCCTGGCGAGGCCCAATGCGGTTATTACTGGAGGCTCTGTAACTTGTTCCTGATTTTTTCGTTACCCGGTTCCAGCATCAGGGCCTGTTCGTATTCTTCTCTGGCCCGATAGGGGATGGCCTGCTGTTTGTAGTAATCGCCCAGAGAGATGTGGAAGGGTGCGTGATTCGGCAGCCATTCAATTCCCTGGCGGAGTGTGGCAACGGCCTCCTCGGTTCGTTTCTGTTTTTGGTAAAACCTGTAGAGCTGGTCGAAATACCAGGGCTTCACCGTTTCTTCATGCTTGAGGAAATCCAGGGCATGGCTTCTGTAGTATTCGGCATCTTCCAATCGGCCTAGTTTCTCAGAAAAATCTCCCAACTGTATCCATGCTGTTACTCGTTCGGGGAGGATATCTTTGATTTCGTCTCTACTTAACTGACTGCCTATCAGTAGTGGGGGAAGTCCTCTGGCCAGGCGGGGAAACTGGTCCATACCCTGCTGCAGGACGGTCAGTGCCTCCTGTTTTCTGTCCTGGCGCAGGAGCCATTCCGCCCAGATGAAAACCAGGTTTTCCTTATTCTGGCTTCTTGCGTAGCCTTCGGCCATGAGAAATGATGCCTTGGTATTGTCGGATACAGCAAGGACGAGGCCAAGCCTTTGCAGGTATGCGCCTTCCAGGGGATCTTTCTTTGCTGCCTGAAGGTAATTGTGAAATGCCGGCTTGCCTTGCTGCTGATAGGAGAGCAGGTTCCCTTTGAAATAGGAGTAGAAGGCTTCCAGCGGATCAGAGTGGATAGCCTTGTCCGTTGTGGTCAGCAGGTTTTGAAAAGTTTTTTCAGAGAGCTGTGGGCTGATGTAAATGGTGGATGCTTGTCGATAGAAACCTTTTGCCCGCAGAATTCCTCCCTGAAAGGAGATGGTGAGGAGAAGCAGGGGGATTGCCGCAAGACAGGCCAGTTTCCATTTAGGGGATGTACCGGTCAGCAGGGTTGATCGGGTACGGTAGCGGAGGCGGGTATTTCCGGCGGAAACCAGGATGCCGCAGAGGAAAAAGAAATAGAGACCGTTTGCCCCGTTATGCATATTGAAGTCAGTCACACTGTGGATCAGAAGTGAAAAGATGGCTGTAAGTCCGCAGATGATGAGGAGGAGAGAATAGGGCTCTCTCCGGTTTTTCAGTCTTTGAAATCCTTGGTGAATGATGGTGATGACAAACCACGCTGCAAGGAGAAAACCGATGAGTCCGCCGTCGGTGACGAGTTCGATGTAGTCGTTGTGGGCGTGGTCAAAAATGGCGCTGGTGGGGAGAGTACTGTACTGCGGATAAACATTGATAAAAGTGCCGAAGCCTGAGCCGGTGAAGAGGAAGTCCCGAATAAGGGGAATACAATCCTGCCAGACCAGCAGGCGGCCGTCGGCAATTCCACCGGTTTCGGTAACGGTCCTGTTGATCTTGGTGAGAATAGGTTCCCAGCCGAACCAGGTTACTGCCAACAGTACACTGCCCAGAAGTATGAGCGGGAGTAACTTGCCGGAAGCGGAATTCTTTCTGGCCAGGAGCAGCAGGAAAAAGAGCAGTCCAAGGCTGATCGAGATTATACCTCCCCTGGAAAGGGCGATAAAAACAGAGGCCAGGATGAGAATAATGCCGAATCCCAGGAAAAAATGCATATTGGAGCCCGGAGCAGTGAAGATGGCTACTGTCCGTGCACGAAGAGTTTGCTGATAAGTGAAGCTCGGGCGGTAATGAAAAAAGAGGGCGAGGACCAGGGGGAAGACCAGTTCCATGAACCCGGCATAGTGGTTGTGATAGACCCATGGACCCACTGTCCCGGCATTTTCAGGGGTGGGGCGAAACCAGTAGATCTCGTCAGGAGAAGTAAATTTCTGGATAATAGCAAGAAAGGCAATAGCCATGGCCAGCCAGGCGATAATCCTCACAGTCTTGGTTAAGGTCTCATTTCTACTCAGCAGTTGTACGGTGAGGATGTAGAAGACTGCGTAGGAGGTGAGGCGAAGGGCTTCAAGCAGGGTGGCTTTCTGGTTAACGGTGAGTGGAATCCATAGGCTGGTTTCCTGCAGGTTAAGCAATGGTGCATAGGCCTGGTAAATACCCGGTGATATCACTTTGACCAATGGAGGCGGAAGCGGTATCAGCTGCAGAAACATCCAGAGGATCAGGAGGAGCAGAGGAAGAAAGCCAGGCACCTGCAGATATGGCTGTTTTTCATGTTTCCCCTGAAAGAAGTAGGATAATGCGGCCAGGAAGACAAGAATTTCAACGACAGCGATAGACCAGGTTTCTACGCTACCAAAGGCCAGTGGGGCAAAGAAGAGGGTGGTCAGGAAGAGAATGAAGGAAAGGGCGCGCATAGGGTATGGTTAGGCTGAAGGCTTGTGGTTGCAGGATGAAGGTAAAAAGATGTTGTATCCACTTACCAGTTTCTGGGCTTCTGCTTTGCCTATTATTTTTGCGGCCTGTTTGACTGCTTTGCTTAATATGGGTTTTCTGAATCCCGGAGAGTGGGAGTCGGTTCCTATGTAGTGGACCTGGTTTCTTTGGAAAAGGTATTCGGCACAGTTTCTGGCCGTCATCCCCTGATCTCCGGTGATGGATTCTGCCGTGATCTGAGTTCTTGCGCCCAGCTCTATGAGGGGGGCCAGCAGCCATGGTTCTCGCGATATCTGGCCGTTCCGTTCCGGGTGGGCAATGATCGGGGTGATTTTATTTGTGACGAGGCTGTATATCAGATTTTCTGAGTCTGCAGGCAGGTAGCTGTGCGGAAATTCCACAAGCAGCGAGGAACTGCCGGCCAGGCAGAAATTGTCTGCAGCTTCCAGGGCAATATGAGATTGCACTTCGGCGCCAAAGAGAACGGTAATTGCAATGGTTTGGCTTTTAAGCTGCGCATTGAGCTCGTCAATCGCTTGGAGCAGGTTGTCTTTCGGGTATTCGACAGTTGTAAGATGGGGAGTGGCAATGATGGTGTGGATGCCATCTTTTGCAGCCATCCTGGCCATTTCAAGTGACGTTTCCATGTCCGGTGAGCCATCGTCTATACCGGGAAGGATATGGCAATGGATGTCGATCATGGGAAAGACGGAGCCTGAAGGGTAAGGGCTGGAAGGGAAGAGGCTGAAAGGTGGAACAGAGTGGATATTTTCTCTCTGTTTATGTGCAGGTGTTGTGGCTTCATTGCTTTTTCTTTGTCCTTCTGCCCTTGGGTCTTTTTGTTGTGTGTTGGTGTGGTTTGTAGAGATGTTGGGTTTCGTTCCTCTACCCAACCTACGATTGGTAATGGTTATGCTCTATTGTTTTGTTTAAATTGTTGTTTTATCGTGTGGTAATGTAATTTATAAATATGTTGGGTTGTGATTGTAGGTTGGGTAGAGGAACGAAACCCAACATGATACTACTCTTGACCGACTTGATATTCAAACTTCATTTTTATTCCTGCACCCCAATTCTGATCGTAGAAGCCTTTGCTGACATGGTGTTGGAAACTGGATAACGGCCATTGTGAAGGGGCATCTGTTAAGCCGTGTTTGACTGGGTTGTAGTAGAAATGTTGGGTTTCGTACCTCTACCCAACCTACCTTGGAAATGGTTGTGTTCTATTGGTTTGTTTTAATTGTTGTTTTGTTCTGCCCTTGGTTGTTTTGTCATGTGTTAATGTAATTTATAAATATGTAGAGTTGTGGTCGTAGGTTGGGTAGAGGAACGAACCCCAACATAATACTACTCTCGCCCGACTTGATATTCAAACTTCATTTTTATTCCTGCACCCCAATTCTGCTCGTAGAAGCCCTTACTGACATGGTGTCGGAAACTGGATAACGGCCATTGTGAAGGGGCTTCGGTTAAGCCGTGTTTGACTGGATTGTAGTGAATATAATCGATATGCTGATTGTAATCATTTTCATTTTTTATCTGATGCTCCCAGAAACGACGTTGCCAGACAGCTTGTTCCTTTTTGTTTTCCCGGGATTTTGTTTTTATTCCTGAATATTGGGATCCGCATTGGCGGCTGAATGCACTTTTTATCAGGCGCCAACGCATCGAATAGTCAGAATCCCCAACTGGTAATGTCCACAGGCAATGAAGATGATCAGGTAAAATTACAGCGGCATCTATTGTGAATGGGTGTTTCTTTTTTATCTCACGGAAGATAGAACGCAGAAGTGTTATGTTTTCAGGATCACAAAGAAATGGTCGCCGTTGATCAGTTACGACAGTAAAGAAATAGCTGCCGCCTTCTGTCTGCGCTCGTCGATATCTCATTTGTATATCGGCTTGTTTGGTTCAGTGGTTGTTGTGAATATGTTGGGTTGTGATCGTGGTAGATCTGTTGGGTTTCGTTCCTCTACCCAACCTACTTTTACTGCCTTTACCCAATAGCTCACATTGAAATTACTCAGCCTTTCTCTTCATGATAGTAATCCACATAGCTTGAGTATTCCGTGGAGTTCTTTTTTATACCGTTGAGGACGATACCCAGGATATTGGCTCGCATTTCATGCATTTTTTTCAGTCCTGATTCCAGCATGTCATAGGTGGTTTTGCCGCTGCGTGTAACCAGGATGGTTCCGTCTACCAGTTTATTCAGTGGCAGGCTGTCGGTTACACTTTGTACCGGCGGTGAGTCGAGAATGACGAAGTCAAACATCTTCAGCATCTCATCGATAAGCAGCTTCATTCTGTTCGAGTTGATAAGCTCGGCTGGATTGGGAGGTGTGGGGCCTGAGAGGATGAGGGCAATTGCCTCATCAGGAACGGATTTGAGAAGATTCTTGTCCCTGCTCCCTGCTAGGTAGTTACTCAGGCCAAAGGTGTTGGGGATGCCAAAGATGGAGTGTATCCGGGGCTTTCGCATGTCGCAGTCAATGATCAGTACCTTTTTGTCGTTCTGGATAAGGATCCTTGCCAGATTGCAGGCTGTGCTGGTCTTTCCTTCCTTCGGGCCCATACTGGTGATAAGAATGGAGCGCGGGGGATGGTCCGGAGTTGAGAGCAGGAGTGAGGAGCGGATAAGGCGGTAACTTTCCGCCAGCGGCGATAATGGATTTTTCAGGAGGTAGGTTTCGATATTCTCCGATTTATCCTGCACTTCCTGCACGGAGCCGAGAACTGTCAGGCCAAAGCGGCGTTCAAGGTCTTTGCCGTCCTTTACAGTATTATCAAGGTACTCTATGAAAAAGGCCAGACCGACTCCACCGAAAATCCCAAGAATAAGGCCCAGTGCCAGGTTGCGTTTTTTGCGGGGTGTGGCAGGGGCCATGGGCAGATCTGCTTTTTTTACTACCCAGACGTTAACGTCCTGCGACTGCTCGGTTACCCCGGCCTTTTTTATGCTCGATGTCAGGGCATCGTAGAGAACCCGGTTCATATCAACCTCCCGTTTCATGATGGAGTATTGCATAAACCGCTCATTGATATCGAGAATTTCCTGTTTGGTGGTTGCCAACAGCTGTTTGAGGTTTGCTTCGCGGGATTTGGCAAGATCATAGGCGTTGCGTGTTGCCTCAATGATCCTGTCGATCTCGAATTTCTTTTCGTTAAGCAACTGGTCGTGCTCGGCCTTGGCGTTGCTCATGGTTGGGTGCTTATAGCCGTATTTCTTCGAGAGGTCCTTGATCTTTTGTTCTGCCATGAAAATCTTCTCACGCAGATCCTGGAGAACCTTGTTGTCGGAAAACAGGGGGATCGTTTCGATATCTCTGTAGTCTTTTTCGGATTTTTTTATCTGGGCGTAAACAGCTTCATATTCCTTCTGTTCTGTCTGGGCTTTGGAGAGCTGGGAACTGAATTCCGCTAGTTTTTGCGGGTAGACGGCCAGTTTGTTTTCAACCGTCACCAGGTCATTTTCTCTCATATACTGCTGCAGGGCCAGTTCTGAACTTTCCAGTTTTTTTCGCTCTTCATCGGCCTTGCTCGTCATCCACTGCAGCGAATAGTTGCTGGTAGCGAGTTTGATCTCCAGGATTTCATCCATGTAGGCCTGGACCACAGCATTGACAACAAGCTTGGCCATGGCAGGGTGTTTGCTGCTGTATACGATATAAACGGTCTTGGTGTTTGGGACCGGACTGATGGAGAGGTTGGCCTGGATCATTGCCGCAATAATATCGGCATCTGTCATTGGTTCGGCACTCACTGTCAGTAATGCGTCACTTCCCGGGATGGTTGTTTCTTCGATCGGAGTATCCGAGACGAAAAGACCGGAGAGAAAATCTTTGATACCCCTTTTCAGGGAAGAGAGATAGGTGAAAAGCCCTTCTTGGCGCGGTTCGAAAAAGTAATGCTTATACTTGGTGTCCAGTTGCAGTTTGTCGACAACTCTGCGACTGACATTGATACTGCGGATCAGCTCAAACTGGGTGGTCAAAAAATCGGGATCCCAATACACACGGGAGTTGTCCAGTGAGCTGGGCCCGAAGTTCTTTTCAATCAGTACCTGGGAGGCAGCCGTATAGTATGGTGTGGCCGTATAGGTGCCGATAACAACGGTGAGGAAGGTGATAATCAGAAAGGTAACAACAATCATCTTCCGTTTAATGACAACACGGAAATAGTCTCGGAGGTGAATTTCCTGTTCCTGATTTTCCTGAGGTCCGGGCTGTTCAATGGGGAAAGTATTTTGCATGGTTTATTACAGAAGATGGATAACGGAATAAGTGGCGAATGAAACAGAAAATGTTGCTTTGTTTAACTGAAGCCTTAAAAAAATATTGTGTTGATTTATGTCACAAGGCCTTCCGGGAAACTGTTCTCTGATTTGCTAGAAAAAGCTTTCAGGGACAACAATAACATCGTTGGCAATGACAGAACTACCAAGATCAACATCTTCCAGTATGGTTTTTTTGTTATCAACCAGGCGGACAATGCGTACACTGGACTGAGATGCCTTGCCGGTAAAGCCGCCGGCAAGCGCAATCAGCTTAAGAACGGTTGTCTCCTGGTCACAGGAGTAGGCATCCGGATCCTTCACTTCTCCTGTCACATAACACATACCACCCTTGGAGACATAGACGGTGTCGCCATCCTGAATAAGGATATTCTGACTGAGGTCGCCACCTTCCACCAGGGCTTTTACACTGAGAACAATGACTTCCTGTTTGCCATCCTGTGTTCTTTTGATGGTGGCAGTATCTCCGGCACCTTCTTTTAAACCGCCGGATTGGGAAATGAGTTCGAGAAAGGTGGTAGAGCCCCGCAGCTCTGCAAGCCCGGGTTTGTTTATGTGACCGAGAATAACAGCTTTTTTGCTGCGGAATTCTTCGATGAAAATATTGACTTGGGGGTTGACGATGTAGCCGTCTGCCAGGAGGCGTGAGATTTGGTCTGAAACATCAGATGTCTTCATCCCTCCGACTTTGACCTGACCCAGGAGCGGCATGACTATGTGGCCGTTTTCTGTGACTCGAACTGTGGTTTTCAGATCGTCGTGATCATAAACGGTTATCCTGAGAACGTCACCCGGACCGACAATGTAGTCGATTGCCTGTGTGATGGCCGGAAAAAGGAATATAATCAGCACACAGAGCAGTATGTTCTGCAGCAGGTTTGCCGGTGTGGCAGAAGAGAGGCGAGTCTTGAGA
The DNA here is from genome assembly GCA_018820855.1 of Pseudomonadota bacterium. GTDB lineage: Bacteria > Desulfobacterota > Desulfobulbia > Desulfobulbales > Desulfocapsaceae > Desulfocapsa. The sequence continues at coordinate 16,364 of JAHJNL010000078.1, forward strand.
TGTTTTGTTTTATTCATTGTCTGAAGGGTCTGGTTTTTTTGTCTGTTGTTGTATTGCCGGAAGAAAAGCATCAAGTGAATAAAACCAGATAGTTTGAATCCCTTCAAGGAGAATATGGTTTATTTCCATAACTTTCAGGAAGCCGTACCCTTTAGTTATGCAGCAGCGACTTCCACGGTGGTTTGTGCAAGTCGCTGTTTTCGAGTTGGTTTACAGGGCAGAATTCAGACTGAGGTAGACGGTATTCGTGTCATAGTCGAAAAAATTATCTGTGGAGTTCCTGGTGTCATAGCTGTATGCCAGTTCTGCCATGAGCCAGTCTTTGAGTGTATACTGTAAGGAAGGCTTGACAAAGAAGCTGTCGTCTGTTCGTTCCGGTGCACCGGCAATCTGATCGTAAGCTTCATTGGAGTATGAGAATACACAGACGCCTTTCAGGCGGTCGGTGAAATCCTGATAGTAGTAGAGAGCGCCGGTAAAGACTTTTTTATTCAGGGCCAGGGAAGAATCTGATTCTTCAATTTTGTGGCTCAGGGCGAGGGTTAAGGATGTCTTGGTACTGTATTGATAATCGAGGGCCATCTCCATTGCCAGGCCGGTTCTGTCATATTCCGAAAAGCTGTCTTCTTTATATTGTTTGTCTTGATAACCGCCTTTCAGGCTAAGGGATGTTTTTTCTGTGGAATCCCAGGTAATCCCGCCGTAGAGGTAATTGTCTTTGCTGTCTTTTACGTCCGCTGTATCATAGCTGATGTCGACGTAGCGATATTCCAGGAAGAAGGCTGTCTTGACACTGTATTTATAAATGGCGTAGGCGGAAATACCGTTGTCCATACGGTTGAGAAATTCGTCTATGGTGTCATCATAACTGAGCCAGAAGTTGGAGTATTCAACCTTCGTACGAAATTTTTCAGAAAGATCCCAGTCTGCAGCAAGGAGAGTAATATTGGAGTCGTAGCGACGCATGTTGTCTACAGAGGTGGCATTTCCTATATCGAACTGGTCTTGGGCGTGGGTGAAACGATCGACAAGGCGAAAGGAGAGGCCTCCGCGCAGGTTGTACTGGAAAAGACCTTCAACCAGGGCATCCGTGTCATTGAGATCGGAGTCTTCTGAGTAAAATTTTATATCCAGTCCGCCAAGGAGATAGGCGTTGAATCTGTCAAAACTTTGTGTGGAGGGAAGGGCTAACTGGAGACCGCCGGCAGAGGTATTGCTGGGGTTGAGGTTCAGTGGGGGTTCTTTGGAGCTTGGAACGGAAAGCCATATCCCTGGACTGATTCGGGTAAGGAAATTGTTCGTTTCGTCAGTGTTGACATTATAAAGATTGTCTGTGTATTCACCGGTTATGCTGATGAATGGGTGAAAGTATCCGCCTTCTGTTCCAAAAAGGCTGTCAGCATCAATCCGCTCATCTTCAGGCAGCAGCGAGGGCGTCGAGCCTCCGCTCTGGCCCATGACGTCGGTGTCGGCTGCCGCAAGAAGAATCCTATCTTGTGAAATTACGTTCAGGTTGTCGATGTTAATGTCGAATGGTTCTGCCGTGCCATGGGCAAAAGTAGGCGAAATCAGTAACGATGACAGGGCCATCAGTTTGTAATGATGTTTCATGATCTTTATCTCCTCTTGTCGAACCTCAGCTTTGCTTTAAGCCTCTTGAGCTTAAAAGTAATAAAATAAATTTGTGTTCTGCTGCACTTCAGAAAATGTTTTTTTTAATGCATGCAGAGTCCTGCGCTCTGTAACTTTGTATTGTTACGAGGGGGCCGCGATGTTCACAGAGGATATGTTTGTATTGATGATAATGAGAAAACAAAGAAGGCCCTACGCGCGGGGCGTAGGGCCTCTGTCATACAATACACGCGTGGTAACTGCGAACTTGCAAAACAACCTGATACGCAGAACTAGAAAGTACTAGCGCTTGCGTAGATCGTGTCGCTTGATCCTCTTGGAGCGGGCATGCCGACAAAATTCGGGCCTCGCACCGGGGTGTATGGTTGGGTGTCTGCCATCTGGTCTTTACACTCTTCGACACTTTTTTCGTAGGCTGCAGTCAGGATCAGTTCCGAAATTCCATTATCCAGGGCGGCCTTGCCAATGTCGTTTCCATCGGCTCCCGCGCAATAAAGGGCTTTGAGAAGATTCTGCGGGTTCAGTCCCTCCAGTGCCTGTCCTACAACAATAATGGCGTTGGGGTCGATACCTTCTTCCAGGGCTGCAATAACCGCTTTGTCAATTCCTTCCTTTTGATAGGTCGCTTGGAAATTGTCATTCCAGGCAGCAAAGGCAAGTGAGGCAGTAATTGATGTGATGAGGATTGTTAAGAATATTTTTTTCATGGCGCCTCCAGAAAAGGATATGCAGGTGAGAAGGTATTTAAGCAAACAATTATTTGTAATATTTACAAGAACTCTAATAGAAAAGCAATAGGTATATATACCTATTTTGGCAATAAAAAATAATTTTTATTGCCTGGTTAGTGCCCTCCGCCAAAGGTCACTTCTTTTGCTGTCAAGCCAAGTAGTTTGAAATCCAGGAGGAGGGACCAGTTGTCGATATATTCCAGGTCCATCTTCATCCACTGTTCAAAGGATACATCGTTTCTGCCGCTGACCTGCCAGATACAGGTGAGACCTGGTTTCATGGAGAGTTTGCGGCGCTGCCAGAGGTGGTACTGTTCTACTTCCGAGGGCAGAGGTGGGCGCGGACCCACCAGACTCATCTCTCCTTTGAGGATATTAAAGAGCTGCGGCAATTCGTCCAGACTGGCTTTTCTTAAGATATAACCGATGGGGGTGATCCGGGGGTCGTTTCTCATCTTAAAGACCGGTCCGTCCATCTCGTTATCTGTACTGAGATCCTCTTTCAGTTCTTCTGCGTTGGCAACCATGGTCCTGAATTTATACAGGGTGAAATGGCGGCCATTCAGTCCGCACCGGGTCTGGGCGAAGAGGACGGGACCTTTGGATGTCAGTTTGATAGCCAGACTGATAAGGATGAGCAGGGGGGAGAGGAGGAGTATCCCCAGTCCGGCTGCTGTAAAATCAATAATTGCTTTGGTGATCAGTTCGGTATCTTTACTGGGAGCTGAGGAGAGTGACATGGTTGGCATACCCAGGAAAGAGTCGATATAAATCTTGGCTGTCTCCGGGTAGTACATGATGCGCTGTATCTGGAAGTCCGGCATGATGCGGACGTTGATACCCATATTTTCCGCAAATAGAATATATTTATGAATGTTATCGATCTGTTTCAGAGGAATGGCGAAAAGGATCTCGTCAATGGCCTCTGTGAGGAGGATATTGTTAAAGTCATCCATGGTGCCGGTGACCGAGACATCATCGAAAACGATTTTGCCTACTGATTCCTTCTGGTCGGCTGTTTCCAGGCAGCCGGAAATACGGTAGCCGGAACCGGGGTTTTTAAGAATTTCACTGATGAGATCAATGGCCCTGCATCTCGAGCCAATGATGAGAACCTTGCGGGTGTTGTAGTCGCGGTGGCGGTTGTAGCGCAGGGTGTAGTAAAGAAAAGATTTGGCAATGGTGGAAAATACAATGAGGTAAGTGGTAAAAAAGGCAAGAAACAGACGGCTCACTGCTTCCATGTGCAGCAGGTACATAATAAATATGATACCGGCGGTTCCTGTGAGACTGGCCTGGATGATCTTGGAGAATATTTGAGAAAATTTCTGGTTTCTTACTGAATCATAGGTACCGAAAAGACGCAGGCTGATGTGGCAGCAAATGATAGAGAGGATATAAATTAACAGGTAGGGTACAGGGGAATTCAGTGACAGGCCGCGTGTAACGAGTGCTGCCCAGAAGGCTGCTGTAATTAAAAGCAGGTCAAAAAGCTGGTGCAATACAAGTATAAGGTTGCTGTTTTTTTTGAGGATGCCCATGGTATAGTGTATGTGTTGAGCGAGTTCTGTTTAATTGTACACTTCCAGTGTCAAATGTTCCAATTTTTTTTACCAAGAAAATTGTTCTCCTTGAAAAAACAAAGTAATTGTGAACGTAGCTGTTTTTTAAGGAAATGTCTACTGTAGGAAACACTCAAAAATGACTAGGTAAATATACCTATATTGCTTCCATCATATTGGTTTGTATGGAAAAAAGATTGGATGAAGGCTTTGGTCCCTTCTGAACGAAAATTATGAAAAAAGATAACAAACAATTGCAGGGGCTGGTTAATCTGCTGCCGCAGCTTTCAAAGCACAGGGGCTGGGAGGAGCAGCTTGATATGCACAGTCTTTTTGTGCGTTGGTCGAAGCTGGTAGACAGGGATGTTGCCCTGCATTGTAAGCCGTTGAAGATTATCAAAAAGGTGCTGTGGGTGGAGGTGGAGAATTCGGCTTGGCTGCAGCAGCTGCAGTTTCAGAGTGTGCCGCTTCTTGAGATTTTGAATAATTCCTTGAGTATTTCCCGACTTGAAGGCCTGAGGTTTTGTGTAGCTGAACATGAGCAGGCGGAAAAGCCCAAGACCGGTCCTGTGCTTCGTTACGTCCCGCCACCGGCTAACGATATTGCCGCTTTTGAAAGACAGGTTGAGTCTATTGCTGATAAGGATGTCCGGGAGGCGCTGATTCATTTCTGGTATCTTTCCCAGGCGTGCAAGAAAGAGGAAGGTTGAAAGGAAGCCCGTTGAACATTGAATGAAGAAAGAAAAATGGCAATAGACGTTGCGCATTTCTTGTGGGAGCGGATTCATCCGCGAAATCGGTGTTAATGCGAGCCGCGTGCCTGTCTATGTAGTGAGGGGGCCGTTCGCGGTTGAAACCGCTCCCACTAGGCTTGTCGTAGTTCTGTGAAATGCCGAGCGTTAGCAGTGGGAGCAGTGAGAGCTGTGAGAACTGTGGGAGCTGTGGGAGCGGATTTATCCGCGAAATCGGTGTTGATGCGACGCGCGTGCCTGGCTGTGTAGTGAGGGGGCCATTCGCGGTTGAAACCGCTCCCACTTGGCTTGTCGCAGTTCTGTGAAATGCCGACCATTAGCAGTGAGAGCTGTAAGAGCTGTGAGAACTGTGAGAGCTGTGGGAGCGGATTTATCCGCGAAATCGGTGTTGATGCGACGCGCGTGCCTGGCTATGTAGTGAGGGGGCCATTCGCGGTTGAAACCGCTCCCACTAGGCTTGTCGTA
>JAHJNL010000079.1 GCA_018820855.1 Pseudomonadota bacterium
CTCGAATGCCAAACCCATGGTACAATAAGCTCGTGGACATACTCCCTTCTCCTTTCCAAAGTTGATTGGTCTCTTCTTAGAAAGGAAGAACAGTATGTCCACATTTTCAATTTTTAAGTACGCTTAAACCGGATGAACCGTAAAAGTAGGTTTGCCTGGCCAACCCACAGGACAGCGGCTCACATCAGACCAAAGTTCATCAACCGTCATCGGTTCGACAAGCCTGCTTCGCACCAGCCCGGCAAGAGCAATGATGGAGTCGCTAAATCTAACGTGTTTATGCGGTAAAAGTGCTGTCTGGATGCTCATAAGCGTCACACGTTTCAAAGTATTTGGATAGTATTACCTGGGCGGCTTCCCTGTAGGCTTTCATACTATGGGGGTGCGCCTTCATGGCATCCGGAATCAATTGCTCGACCATCCATACATAACGAATATTTGGAGCATTATCTTGGGAATCCGGAATAATACTCTTTCCCTTCTTGTAAAGTGAGCTTACCTCCTTGGAAATTGATTGCGATAAGCCGATATCGCGACACAATAAAAAATCATCAATGGTGGAGGCCTGATACCAAAAAATCTTTAAGTAATTGCTCACTGGTTCAGTTAGTCCGTTAAAAACGATTTTCTCTGAAAAATCTGGAGCGGTCTCGTGCAAGAATGATGGGAACATATCACTCTTATCTGCAAGATGCGATAGTAGTTCACCAACGCTTCTCGGATCCACATGGGTTATTTCACAACTGGGGACACCACCCACAATCAACTGGCGAATTTCTGGATTTAGGTTCATAAACATAGCTTCAAGATCTGCCCCAACGATAGCCTTGGCACCTGATAAGCCGTTCCTCTTCTTGAGTTTCTGTAGCTCTGAGGCGAGTGGGGCAGGCACACCAGCATAACGATCGTTATATACAAAATAATAGTTCTTTACATTTTCCCACTTTTCAGGAAGTTTTTCAAAGTCCGTCACTGCCTTTTTTACAGCTTCTACCGGAGAAGTTGATGACTTTGGTGTTGGTCCGTAGGCTTGGTAATAACTGCCTATCAACTCAACCCAACCATCATTGCCACCATCTCCCCAATTCCCCCAAGGCTGGATGGACTGGAATCCTTCAATACTATACTGGAACAGCTGGTTGATTAACTGTTGGAAGGAGGTACCAGATGCTTCGAACAGTTTGACCTTAAAAAGAGTTCTGTACCAAAAGTTATCGTTACCACTCATTTTTGATATTCCTATATTATTAGCTATATGATTTTTAACTATGAGTGACGTGTGTATTACCGTATTACTATTCTTTCTCTATTCTTATAGCTATATCTTGTTTTGATTCAGGGCCCTTGAAAAACAGAGGGCATCACGAGTCAAGACAACACCTTAATTTAAAAGAAAAAACAGGATCTATTACGTATATAGACACTGAAGCATGACTTCACCCTGCCTAATAATAGCGCACTTGCTATCCAACTTATCGGCAAACTTCAGTAATCAAAGTATACGTTCACAAATCCTCTTGAAACACTATGGATTTACAGAACAAACAACCATCAAGCGGAAAGGAATCTCTTCAACATCTGAGAATAGTGCAGCCAGTTCCCGATGTCACCCTTAATAAATCCACCACCCCATGGGGGTTGTTATCAACCGACACCCAACACATTTCCTAACCTAGTGTTTCTTCGTTTTTTAGTTTTCTTTTTACACGCCGTTTCTTGTTCATGAAGTTTCTTTGTTTGTTGCTGGACACAGCCGTTTTCTTCATTCGGTCAATCTAACAATTTCCTGTTCAATCTCCTCGTTTAGCCGTTCAAGGATAAAGGAGTTCATGCTGTACGGGGTATGGTCAGCTATATATTTTAATTTCATATAAAGGGGTTCAGGGATTCTGAGTGGCAGGTTTTTCTTCACATCTTCCCGGATATGAGGTTCTTCCCACGGATACGTTTCTTCCTTTTGGGGGCTGAACTGACCGGCACCGGCTGCAAACTTATCAAGATCAGTGTCTTTTATTCTTGCCGGGGTAGAACGAAGTGGAGTTTTCTTTTTATCAGCCACCATACACCTCTTCAAATAATTGGTTCATTTCCTGAACCGCCTTTTTATCCTGTTTCAACTCGACCACTGACAATCCATCCCGGGCTGATTTACGAAACGCGATACGGTCACGCAGCACCGCCTCGGCCAGAGACAAGTGCTGAAAATCTTCTTCTCTGAAAAAATCCTGCGTTTCCTTGTCCTCACGAACTGCTGGATTGGTGGACACCCTGTTCAGGACAATAAAGGCCTGCAGGTTTTCATTAAAGGCCTGTGCCATTTCCACCAGATCGTCCATCTGCCTGAGCGTCCAGATATCAAACTGAAAGGGTTGCACGGGGATGTATGCCCGATCACAGACACCAAGGGAATAGCGCAGCTCTATAGAATCCCGGCCCCCGGCATCTATGATAATTTCATCATAGCGCTCTGCCAGATCACGCACCTGTGATGCCAGGCCCTTGCCAAATTTCTGCACACAGGCGATTCTGGGTTCGATCTCCGTTTCCTCCCGGACTGTTGCCCAGAAAGACGATGTCCCCTGACGGTCTGTGTCCAGCAACAACACATCTTTTCCCTGCAGGGCCAGCATGGCAGCAATGTTAGTTGCCAGGGTGGTCTTGCCGGTGCCACCCTTTTCACCACCAATCAACACGATACTCATAGGATCATTCCATATTAAATTATATCATTTCAAATCAATCCATACCAGATGATATGATATCATATTCCCAAGGTATTACACAAGAGTGAAGAGCAAAAAAAAGCCGTCCCCCGAAGGAGACGGCTATCGTGAGTAGAGTTCAACAAATCAATTACTTATAATCGAAATGTCAGACTCAGCTTGTTTAAGCTCGGCCATTTTTTCTGTTAAGAACCAGAGGGCCTGGTTCAACTTGATGTTTCGATCAAGCGCCTTGACCGGTCGTGTAGTTGTTTTTCTCAATCGTCCGTTGCTGCCTCTTGTTGTCCCCTTGAGGCCACCTCGTACGATGTTTTCCTGGACCACATTGAATGTCGTCCACAGGTCATTCCCTTTGTCATCATAGCGACGTTCGGAAAGTAACTGTTCCGATGGTACTGGTGCCGCCTCGGGTTCATCGTAAACCAGGTTGTGGGCAGCACGAGCGTAAATAGTTCGTTCATCCGGGGTCATTTCAATAACCTTCATATCATCAACCCGTTCGGCTATAATTCCGGCAGCAGAAGCTATCTCTCCAGCCGAGTGAATGAAATTATCCGGACTGAAACCGATATGTTTATGACTGAAGTTTGCAAACTCTGAAGCAACCATCAGGCCATTCCCGCATATTTTCCGCCATACCGAGGCTATCAGCTTGAAAGCACAGCCGCGGTCATGGGAGTTAAACAGAACCAGGTCAACCCGTTCGTCGCCAAACGACAGACCGTTCTTGCTGAAACGGATCAGGTGCCGCTGGTAGCCCTCTCGTTGAACAGTACGCACCGTGCTTTGTTCCGCATGAATGGGGACCCATCCTGCATCACGCAGCAAATCAACTGCGGTTAACGTTGGCACAAAAGAATAGCGGGATGATACTCCATCAATAGGTTCGGCAGATCCTGCTGCAGGAGCAAAGCTTACGATTTGATAATTGTTTAAAGGGGTAGGTGTTGTCATGATCTTGCCTCCTTGATATGAGAATAAAAATAGGGACAAGACACCACTCCCGTCAGGGGGCAGACTTGCCCCTGATTGAGGGATGTTTTTATTTTTCTAAAAGTCCTAAATCGGAAAAAGCGGTTACCTCATCACCAACAACAAGGTGGTCCAGTATCCGTACATCAATGACTTTCAGAATATCTTCAAGTGTTTTTGTCAGAAAAATATCATGATCACTTGGCTGAGACCCTCCTGACGGATGGTTATGGGCCAAGATGACTGCTGCAGCGTTAAGCTGTAAAGCCTCTTTGACTATTTCCCGAGGATGAACTGTTGCCTTATTGATGGATCCGATGAACATCTCCTTGAACGCCAGAATCCGGTGCTGGGAATCCAAAAACAAACAGGCAAAAATTTCATTCTGTTTCCCTCGGAGTTTATACCCTATGACGGTTTTGGCGCACTCGGCAGATAGAATCAAAGATCCACGTCGCAACTGGTAACCGCTGAGCTTGTTTGCTTCAGTCAAAACCAGTTCTTTGGGTGCAGGACGATATTCACCATCCTGATCTTGAACAAATAACATTGGCTTCCTCCTTAAACACCCAGGGGAACCAATGCCCGTACCAGGGAAAGGTTCCCCTGGTCGGGTGGATGATAATAGTTTTCTTACAGAACAATCCCGGCCCTGAGATTTCAGGTTATGGCTTGCGCCGCCGGGATTGCTGTTTTCTTTACTCTAATGACTTTTAAAAGGGAATTTCATCTTCCGGCGGTGGTGGATTAACACCATCATCGGCAGGTGAAGCTGCATTATCCTGTTTGCCACCAAGCATCTCCATCTCTCCTGCGATGATTTCGGTGGAATAACGGGTAATGTCATCCTGATCTTCCCATTTTCTGGTCTGGAGCTTGCCTGCAATAAAGACCTTATCGCCTTTCTTGAGGTGCTCACCGCATGTTTCAGCAAGACCGCGCCAGGCGACAACACGATGCCATTCTGTGCGTTCCTGCCGATTACCATCAGAGTCTTTCCAGCGCTCGGTTGTTGCAACGGAAAATGTTGCCACCGGGATTTCGTTCTGGGTGTAACGTACCTGGGGATCATTGCCTAAGTTTCCGATTATCATTGCCTTGTTCATGTCGATACTCCTTTGCATGGATGATTGATTCCTGTTACAAAAAATCCGGAGAAATACAGATCCCCACCATGGAGATAACACTCTCTCCGGCATAGGATTTTTAAATTTACGCTGCTTTGGCCTTTTCTTTTCGTATCTCCAGAAAGGAGAAAGACCTGTTTTCCTGGTATTCATCAATGGCTACCCCGCTTTCAATCAGGAAAGCTTCCAGGCGGTCAATGTCCAGATATTTTCTGCTTCGACTTGCCTTCCTGAGGATGCAGCCGCCGGATTTAATCGGCCCCTTCTGCTCGACAACTGCAAGAAGTTGCCGCTTAAGCTGTTTGATTTCTCCTTGCATAGCCTTCTCCTTGGACTGCTGATTCTGCAATGCCTCGACAATGGTCGCCAGTTGCGGGACTTCTTCAGCCTCGAACCGTGGACAATCTGCCAGATGATTACAAAAACCACATAAGGGACTGACTTCGGTGTCTGGTTCGACCGCTTCACCATCCAACATGGCCAAATAGTTTGACCAGATTGATCCGGCCCGTTCCATCAGTCCATTAAAGATGGTTGTCTGGGGGCCGTAGCCGTTAAAAAACGCCACCTCACCATTGGCAAGATCGAGAGTTAAAACCGCGCCCTTAATACTGTAGCCAGGATATCGATGAGCCAGTGCTCCCATCTGGATATACAGCTGCGACTCCCAGGAGCCATAAGGCCCATCAGGGATTCTGCTGGTGCTTTTGATCTCCAGAACGGATTTGATCTTGTGAGTTTCTGATGTGAAGACGAAATCGATGTGGGCCTTAAGGGGAACATCACCGGGCATGACAACTTCAACCTGCCGTTCAAAATTGGTGTAGCCGGCAGCAGAAAAAGCCATGGCAATGATATCTTCGGCCATGTGTCCCCGTTGAAAACGGAGAAGCGTTGCCAGGTCATGATCGCTTGCATGAATTCGCTCGAGGATAACCTTCCTCGGGCAATATCCGATATCGGATGCGCCAAGATAATCTCGACGATCTCCAAGCGTTTCTTCGGTGTGTTGCTGAGCCAGCTTACGCAGACTTGTCAGCAGGGTTGTCTGGATATCCATGTTTTCCTCCTTGAAATGAAACAAGGGAGAGCACACGGATCCCGCGAGGGAAACGAATACCACCCCCTCGTCGGTTACAAGATGAATTAAGGTCTAATGAACCGTAAGTTCTTTGAACCAGTTTTTATCCGATTTATCCCATTTGAAACCTGCTGACTTCAGCAGTTCCCTTTTGTCATAGGCGTTACCGACTGCAATGGCGATTCCGTTACGCTGCTGGTATTTGATACCGGCAATCATGGGTAATTCGGTGTCGGTGTCACCTTTTTTACTGGGTTCTGATTTTTCTTGTACAAATTGTTTAGGCTTGGGCTGCTGCCCTTGCTTTGCAGGGTGTGGATTGCGGGTTTCACAGGAATTGTATACTTCCTTGAGCAATCCTCTGTATGCATCGCTTCCAATGGAGAGGAGAGAAAAGCATTTCTGGATAGCGTCCGTGATTGAGCCTTTATAGGCATCACCGACATTCCCCTTAATGATTTGCATCTGCCCGGTTTGCGATCCCTTACAGATCCATTCATCCTCCTTTACACGGATAAAAAGCTGCACCTCGGCAACCACCTGGTTGTCGAATATTTCCTTACTGATGACTTCATACCGCCAGTTTTCCGGCTGCAACACATTGTTGACAGCATCAAAAACATACTGTGGTTTGTAACCGTAACGGACTTGGCCAATCACCTGGCCGTCTTTCATCATCTTGATCTCCTGTACGGCTTCACGGCCAAGCGCCCGAAGCTCTGTGTTGATCTCTGTAATTTTTCTGGTAAGTTCTGTAGGCATCGTTGTTTCCTCCTGAAGTGTGGGCGCAAAACAACGATATCCCCCTGATTGGGAGTATGTGTTTCACTCCCTTTGATGGGGTTGTGGTGATTAGGTTATTTGAAATGTCGGGCAACGGAAAAAAACAGCACGCACGTGAAGCGACGTGAAGTCCATCTACCGGACATTGGATAAGGGGGAAGAAAAAGGAGCAGTATCTCTAAACAAAGATCTGCTGTTGGAAATGCCATATCATTCTGCAAAGAGAGAAGTTCGCCTGTGCGATGAAACTGTCTTTTACAGATAGAATAAGGCGTTTGGGATGTTCCAAGGGTAATCTGTTGAAATGCATCGTTAATAAATGACAACAAACGAGATCACCCAGCTAGTTCCCTGCGAAGAGGGATTACTTGTGTAAAACAAGTGGAATATTGCTTATATAGTTACATTCAGTTATAAAAAAATCAAGGAAAATATTCCATGTCCCGTGGGGGACTTCAACAGATGGGCATATGGAATGTTTTTCCGGTCCTTAAGCCATGACACTCAGGTAGAGTTAAAAGCTAGTGGAAATATATTGACTCTGTTGAAAACGAAAATTTTTGGAAAGTATCTATGGAATTTTTTGAATTTGCCGATATCCCGACAAATGAAGAGGTGATTCGGAAAAAACTCACCATCGACAACCTACCCGCTTTCTGTGACGAGATCGATGCAGTAGATGCGACCGATGGGATGGGCAGGGTCATTTTTTTCCTGGAGTGGGGACGGTTTCACATCCAGCGGGATGATATCATGGGCGGCGTGCGATTTTCGGTTCTCGACTGCCCCAACGCCCTGTGTTGGTCCGTTAGCACGGGCCATGGATCGCAGGCGGAAAAGGTCACACTTCACGCCACCATTAACCAGTTTGAACAGGATAAGGAATTCATTGCCGCAACCCGAGCCTTGTTGAACGCCCTAAAAAACGGTATCCAGCAAAACCTACACAGGCAGACAATCCAGCCCCCAGGCCCTCAATCCATGGTCCTGCCCGATCTTAGGGCGCAAGGGGATTCCTGACAATTCCGATAAATCAGGAAGTGTCTTAACCTATACGTTTCACAGCAAAACCAAAGCTTGCCAAGGGACATCTTTTCCTGCTGAAATCTTCATCGAGTTCATATCTAGGGGAGATAGTGCGCCACGAGGCTGCACGAAAGATGAGGGTAGGTCCCTCGAAGTCGGTTTGCAGGAGAAGGCTTCAAACCACCTTGAGCTGTTGCGGTAAAGAGTCGTGGTGTGAGCGTTAAGGAAAAGGCGTCGCCGTGACTGGCCTTGTTATATTTATACAAGCTCGATTCCATTACACAAGTTACCAGTATTCGGACAATTTAATTTTCCACTTTGTCTAAACAAACCAGTTGCACATATTTGGTTAATTACATCGTTTGTAGCTTGAGCTGTATCCGTATTTTGTGCGACTACGCTACGAATCCAGTAGTCAAGTGATAGATCTTTAGTATGCTGCGCTAACACAACATGCTGTTGGCCAGTTACGATATAAGTTCTATGGACACCTATAAGATGCCTTAGTAATTGCGACAAATTGAACTTTGAGTTCGAATCTTCCGGTAATGTAATTTGCACGATTTCTCCTTAAATATAACATGAAAATCACCGGTTTCATCCGGTGCATTTTTTGGTTAGCCTTAAAAATCAAGTGCCTTGTCCCATGAATTTTTTCCCGTTTCGCCCAAAGAGTTTATCGGCCAGATGTGAGCATTGAACTATCTACCAGTCCGACTTATTTGGGTAGTTCACACGGCCCTTAAAGTACTCCACATTGAGCGACTTATCAATCCGCGCTACGCCGATAGAATGCGAAAACCGCCCGCTGCCTCGATAGGTCTCTTTCTCATAACGCTGAAGGTCGAAGAGCAATAGCAGATCCCTGTCGTACTTCGTCAGCACTTTCTTAAGTACGCTTGATTTGCAAAGAAGCCTCAGCCCCGGATGAGGGCCGTCTTCTCGATTGGTTTCACCACGTCCCCAAGCTTCGGCCCGAAGTGAAAGCGCCTTGCGATTATTATTCCAGAAACGTCCGAATTCATCTTGACGTGTCAGTTTGCAGAACTCTGAATAGTCTCGCGCAAGACGCGGCCTGAGGTTTGCGACGGAAACGCCATAGGGATCATGTCCATCCAGCTGTGTCTCACGGTATGGGCAGACAATCCAGGGGGTGCACTCTTTCTTATCGCTGCGCTGATATTCGTCATCATCTTCGCCATCCTGGAAGGTAGGCACCCAGGCAAGTATGGGTTTTTCGCGGATGAGCTTCCTCGCAAACTGCGCTGCCTTTTTGGGTGAAACAAGAGCAGAGGATAATCCGATTTCAATACCATCGGACGAATACCATCTGCCCTTGACGATCAGTTCTCGACCAACGCCTTTTTCAACGTTGAGACCGGCAAGTCCCATTATCTTCTTCTGATCGCCGGTTATCGCGAGACCCTTTTTCTTCGATTCAAGTAGCCTCACAGAGACATCATCAGGCGTCCTATCTGTTCCATCGGATAGCCACAAACCGTCCTTGCGCGTAAGCCCGTAACGGCCGAACCACTCTCCCCAAGGGTCCTCGTACCAAGAGTCGTTGGTTACAGGATGAGCAGCAAGAAGCTTGCCCGCAGCAATGAAGAGAGCGTGCCAGCCGAGTTGTTGCCCATAGCCTTGATAGCGGGTCGTCATTTCATGAGTGCTTGGCCCCCTCGACTCGCGGCCTCCATCCTCATACATATGTGTCATTGATGGATCGATTTTTTGCACGATGCCTGACATCATGTCATCTACTTCCCAGCAACCCTTGCCGAAAACACTGCCAAGATTATCGACATCCTGTTTATTGAACTCGTGCTCCAGATGAAACCGATAGGATGGCTCGGGTACTGACTTTGGACGGCCCTGATAGAAACTGCCATCGCCATCCCGGCTCTTTTTTCGTAAGCGTTGATGCGGAGACTTATCGGCGTTGAGCACGGTCTTGAGTGTGCCTGCCTCAAGCGTCAACTTGCCGCTATCTACACAGGCCAGAAGCGCCCCGGCGGAAAAGTGTCGCATAAGTACATGCGGCTCGTTCTTTTCCATAATGACGGCCAGGAGTAAATCCTTGTAACGCGCTACCTGATCGGGATAATCAATAGCGGCACGCGCAACGGCGATCAACAGCCACAGCCGGGCATGAAGGTAGTAGAACTCTAGTTCCGGTGCCTGGAATGGTGCGACTGTCTTTGTTCCGAAGGCGGCAACAACCTTGTCAACAATGTCCCAGCGCCCGAACTTTGCAAATCGGCGTATGCAGTGAGCTGCGCGCCACCTGTCAACAGCGTGGGGCGATCCGAGAACGCGCCAAATTAGCCCCGCCGCAATTTCGGCGAAATCATCTGCTGGGTAGCAGCCAGCTATCCATGGACCGTCTGTCACGTTGTCGGCAATCCGTGCCGAGTCACTCGACAGGAGTCGCTTCAGCGCAAGCTGCCCTTGCCCTTCATCCGCTTCCGGGCATATGAAATTTGCAAACGTAAGCCATACCGATCCCGCGACGGTGGTATCAGGACGTGAGAATACCTTTATCACCTCAACGACGAGTTCGGCCATAGACACGCCCGTGAACTCGGATATCTCCTTGATGCTCGACCCTGAGAATCGACCATCATCGACCAGATCATCGGCATGGGCCAGAATCAGAGGCTGTGCCAGGCTCCTGAAGACACCCGCAAGCGCCGCGGATGATTTGCCCCAGGCTTCCTTTGCATCTTTCAGTTCTGCAAATTTCCAGTAGAAAAACAGATGCCCCAGATTGGCAACATTACGAACGTATTGACCGCGCGCAGCAAAGGGCACTTTGGCACGTAGCGCGGAAAAGAAGTCGCCTTTTAGGTCATACATATTCCCAGGTAGCCCATTGAATTTGTCAATGGCCTTTACAAGTGATGCCTCGTCGGTAGGCTCCGTCCCTTCGGCTATACGCGCGAGAGCCTCACGATTTGCACTGTCACGTTTGGCAGCTTCTCTACGCATCTTCGGATCGGAGGCACTGTTACTACCATACGCAGTATTGCGCCCTTGCCTTGCGGTCTCGTATCTGTCCCGCGCGGCTTTCAGGTGCTTCGTTAGATCATGCGATGCACCCAGCGCTTCGTCAGCCATCGCGTAAAGTGTCTCGACAGTCTCGTCACTCGCTATCGTCGGATTGTCATCCTCGAACTGCGTAATCAGTTCTGTGACAGTTTCGGGATCCGGCCCCGCCTGGGCGCGCAACACTTCGGCAAACTCCTTCGTCCCGGCATAGAAATATTCAACCGGATTGGCAAGGCGATTTAGACAAAGTGCATCCTTCGGATCGATCTTTCCCGCATCGAGCAGGCCCGTAAGATAGGTGAGAAGCGTGTTGTCCAGAGCTATTCTGTTGCGGTCATCCCAGCGGCTAAGCTTGGCGAGGCCACGTATCCCGGCCGCCTTTGCCATACCGCGACCGTACGCACCCCAGAAAAACTTCTCGGGCTCTTCACCCATATTGAGTTCGCAAATATTGCTCAGCGTGTGAAAGTCACGTTCTTCCAGTTCGTCACCTTTCATCTGCGACGCGAAGAGGAGTAGTTCATTCGTGAACTGGTAATCACCCGAACCGATGGCATCCATCTGCTCCAGACCGTCCCGGAAATAGACGGTAGCCTCATCGAGGCTGGCAGGAAGGATTGCACGGCCAAGAGCGCCATAGAGAGACGCCCGGCGGGTCACTTCATCCTCTTTCTCAATCATCGCACGCGCCTTTACGGCCTGCTCACCTGCAATCGAGTGCAGAGAGGTCCGCTGCGCGAGAATCGCGACGATACGAATCAAGTCATTGGCATTGCTTATGTGGGCATGTACAGCTGACAGCATGCGCTCGATGGATTGTGGCTTCAGCTCGCTGCGAGACCACAATATGAAGAGAACAGTGTCAAGACCCAAGTATTGAAAGAAGGAATCGATTTTCTCAACCCGGTAGTGGTCGCGATTCTTTCGCGCCTGCTCCCAGGCCTCCACAAGCT
This sequence comes from Pseudomonadota bacterium, assembly GCA_018820855.1. Classification (GTDB taxonomy): domain Bacteria; phylum Desulfobacterota; class Desulfobulbia; order Desulfobulbales; family Desulfocapsaceae; genus Desulfocapsa. The sequence continues at coordinate 11,714 of JAHJNL010000079.1, forward strand.
CGACAAAGCGCTTATCGATGGTCCGCGTCGATGCTGAGAGCGCAGCTGACAACGCCTCAGTGAGACCAACCAGCGGCTCCAGGCGGATGCCCAGAAAGCGCTCAGCCGTCTGTTGCTCGTCATAGCTAATAGCGTTAGGCGGTACGTTCTTGGTTTTCCCATCGTCGTAACGCGGCTTGCGCGGAAGCCTGGAGAGCTGCTCCTTGGCTTTCTCTCGAAAGATTTTTCCAGAAATGGTCTTCGGAATGCGCGCGCAGACTGATACCAGCTCTTTTGGCAGTAGATCCTTCTCGTGAATAGCGCGCTTTTTTGCGGCAGCAAGCAGGGCAACTCGGAATATATAAGCGAAGACATCGGTGCGGCTGAACGCGTCCCGGTATGCCCAAATTCCGGGCCGGTCATGCCGCGCTCTTAGTGAAATAGATTGTGCCTCAGCGGCGAGACCCAACGAGAGCGCGACGGCGGCCGACTTCCTCAGGCCGTCTTCGATTTCGTAGCACTTGCGGCGCGAGTAGCTTTGGCGCAAGTCGAGCTTTGTCTCCTTTTTGCATAGAGCGGCGAGTTTGACGCAAAGCGGCTTGCGTCTATAGTTCGCCAACTCCTGAAACGACAAAGCAGCCGCGAGCGGACCGATACTGGAGAGCGCATCGATGAACTGGCCAGCCCGGCGAGCGGGCTGTGTTCCTAGCAAGCTCGCAAGATGCGCGTATCCGAGGACGAGTTGAGAGACTTCAAAGGCGTACAAGTCCAGCCAACCTGTGAGATAGCTGGCCGCATCTTCTGTGCGACCTTCCGAGATCAGAAAAAAACTTGAGGCGGCGATGTCTGCCTGATCGGGAACCGGTTCACGATCAAAATCTTTTCGCTCTGTACGCCGGTAATGCTGTATCCACTCTTCATTCGCATAGGCATGACGGGACGCCTCTACCGGATCACCCGACAACACATTGACTATGGCAAGACACGCATGTCGCGTTCCCGGCCAAGCCGTTCTTATTTCAAATAGTCGCCGCCGGGCGTCAACATCGTTGGCTACAACGACAAGATCAGGATGTTTCAGCAGGTAATCGGCACCACGCTGATCGATCTCGGCTATGGTCGATAGCTCGACGAGAAGCCGCACAAGGCTGTTGTAGTCAACCTTGAGGGCCGCGTGTAAAGTGGCTGTCTTAAGCCGGGCATATTGAATATGGCGCTTTCCGATCGTGCTGGTAATTGAGGCGGGAATACGATCATCGAAAGCAAGTGCAAACAGCCGCTCACTATCATCGAGTTCGTGTAACAAGCGCGGAAGCGCGCGGGCTGCATATACCGACGCATCCTGGCGAGCAAGGAGATTGGATGCGACACGCTCAAGCGAATCACGTGATGTCGCGTATCGCTTGTGGATCAGCGTTTCCGTTGGCTCATCACGGAACATGAGACCATGATTGGTGCGCTCCAGTAGAGGGCTCATGTCTGAAGCAAAGCTCTCAATGGCGGCGAGCTCCATGCCAAGAGCGGCGGCATACTCATCCACCGGCACCGGCGGAGGAAGCACCGCCAGCCCTGCAAGAAAGGCTCTGAGGTTCTTCTCCTCATAACCTTGCTTTGTGGCCAAAGAGAGTGCATCCGTGATTCTTTGTTGAATCAGGTCATCCAGCTCGATGTCCTTGTTGATTTCGGATGGATCGAGAAGGCCGCGACCTGCCTTGACCAAGTAATCCAGCACACGCGGATTGCCGCCTGACCGGGCTTGCGCGACGTTTACTTCTACGGTCGTGACGCTTTTCAGTCGCGCGCGCAAGAACGTGGCCGTTTCATCCTTAGTAAACGGGCATAGTTCGAATTCATCGAACTTGGCGTAGGTTTTGGGCTTGCGTTCTGTACGGCAGGACACGATAAGGTTTACGCCGTCAATCGGTTCCGTATCGAGACTCTCCAGCAGCTTGAGGGGAAAGCAGTCTTCGCTTGCCTGGCTGGCAGCAAAAGCTGCATTGTCGATGGCATCTAAAAAAATCGCCAGCTTGCGTCCTGGCATCATGCGCGAGAGGGTGTTCAGGCACTGCGTAAGGCGGCGGCGGAATGTGCTGAGCAAAGTGTGCACATCTGGACTGTCCGGGAGCATCGGATCGCAGAGGCCGCTAAATGCCAGTGTATTCGCAATATGAATGAGCCCCTTCTTGGGTAAGTGTCGCGCGTCTTCCGGAGAGCGGTAAGCACCGCCGCCAAAACAATCGAAGAAAACAACCTCGTGGTCCGTGGCAATCTTCGAGGCAAGAGAATCCATAAAGACTGTCTTGCCGACGCCGCCGGTCGCATGAATGAGAAGCGGCGTTGACATACTGCCGATATGAGAGATAGCCTCGCCGAGCTGCGCACGATCCAGAACCTTTCCGACATCGACAAGAGCAGCCTCGCATGGGAGCAGGTCCTTCGGGTCACCGATCTGAAGTGCGGCTAGCACGTCAGTGCGCATGATCAAATTTCGGTTGGTACCGGCATAGCCGGCTTTGTCGCGTACAAGTTCCCGAAGCCTCCCTAGCCGGGCGGCAGCAATTGGATCGCTCGTGGCAGACCAGTCAACGAGCAGGCTGGCAAGCTCGTCCTTCGTTTGCGGCAAGCTCCCGGAGCGTCCAATGATTTTAATCTTTCGCGCGAATGCCGCAAGTGGCTTACCGGTCAACCCGGAAGCGGTCTTGAACTGCTCCGCCTGTGTCTTAACATCACCGTTAGTGCTTGATTCCGTTGCAGTAGCTTCTATGGCCTGAAGTAGTGAGTCGCTGATTGGCTGGTTCGTGATGAGCTGAAAATCGAGTTTCTGTTCGACCGCTTGGACACCGTATTTGCGCTTAAATGAGCAGTAAGTCTCACCAAATTTCGTTACGGTCTTCTTTGCGTGATGGGCGCGAAAATCTTTGTTCTGATTAGCTATAGAGTATTTAAGCTGTGCAATGGTTATTTGGGAGGCATCCTCGAAATTCGGGCGTCCACCGTGATAGAAAGTCAGATCAGCGATATCAATCGTAGCAGAGGACGCTCCAGCCTGATCAGCAGGGGAAGGCCCTTCAACGGCGATAGCATTCAGGTCAGTGTCGGGCCATAGCAGCTGCGTCGCCTTACGAGCAGTCCAAGCCTCATGAAACTCATTTCCATCTTTTGACGCCCTGGGTTTTTCGATTTTTCGCATTCGTCCCATTAAACCTCAAAACTCTATTCATTCATGCCAATAAGGGACGTCCATTATCACTTGCCAGCTGTGGCACAAAGAACGGACATTCAATTAAGCTGAGACAGTAAGTCGTAGAGCAGAAGACGGAGCTGCCGCGGGTCAAGTGGATAAAATTGTTAGACTGTCTTCACATTGTCATGAGGTTACTGGCAATGCAACTTCTAACTGTTTGACTTCTAGATACATACTATCGAGTGATTGCTCAATTAGATCTGTTATATCATCGATTTTTGAAAATTCTTCAGTACCGGAGATCTTGTTTTCTACGGCACCGACGATCTTTCCTTGTGAACTGTTTTTAACATACAGCTTCGCTTCTCTCACTGTAAGATCGGAATGGGCATGAATCTGATCCCGTGCTTCAATTATTTTCTTATGCAACCCTATATATTTAGCGGGGATGTAAGACTCATCAAGTTTGTATTGAAGGGGTTTATTTCTAGAGTTTGAAACAGCCCCAAAGGATGTTTTAAAAGGTTTGGAGTATTCGATTAAGGCAAACTGAAATGCAGCACCTGCAAGAGAATTGCCTTCATGTGTTTTTTTTATTTTATGCAGAAGTCGCCAAGCATTATTGAGATCATTAATGCAGGAAACAAAATGCAAATATTTTTCTTCTTGTTTAGTCATTGTGTCTCAACTTGTTGCTCTATTTGCCGGTATAACGTTTCGCATAACCAGCGGGCCACCAAAACTTTGCCCGTCAGGCCGCCAGCGTACTTCCCGTCTGCGTCAATGCGTTGGTTAGACCTAGTTTTTATAAATTTTTATTACTTCTTGCCGCTACTCCCATTCATGTCTTTGTAATACTGTTCCAATAAACCAAGACGATCCAGCATCCGCATTGGATTTTGCGAGGCGGCACTTTTTTCATGATGTTCTTCGATGGCGCACCATGGGCAAACATCAGCTTCTTCTGTTGGTTCTTTGCATGAGTCGCAAAAACTTACGCATTTGTTTATAATTCCATTTTCGAATTCGTATGAATGATCATTGCTGTCAACAAAGTAAGGGTTGGTGCTACTTTTCCCAATTTTCATTTTATAGTATTCAGCACCATGTTTACTTGCTAACGATGACACAATTTGTTGTGTGTCAGTTGTTGAATTACTCCCCGTAATTAGTGATGTTACACAATCAATTGGTAATTTTAGAATTTTCATTTCATTGATATCTTCAACATCGTTTTCACCAGCAATTAGTCTTCTTTCTTGTTCATAACTCCAGCAAGTATGCTTTGTATAATAGGCTGCACTGAATACTCCACGTTGAAGCATGTAATGGTATCTGTATTTGCCAATGCCATAGGCTCGGTCCAGAGTTGGTTGTAGATCGTCGCTAGCTTGGTCTAGATAGTCAACATCTCCAAAACCAATTTCAGAAAAATATTTTGTAATTTTTTCTTCATCTATTTCTACGACAACACCGCCGTGATTATGGGCATAATGTGCCCACATTGGAATTATAATGGGAGATTTTGAAAAACAAGTTGTAGGTAGCTGAGGGAGTTTACCGACTACGTCTTGGTAGTATGCTAATAGTTCTGGGTCTTGTCGATAATCTATTGTTAAAAACAATTCGTAGGGGTCATTGAAATCTTTGGGGTAGGAACATTTCAAACTACAAAAATCTTCATCTGAAAATGCCTTTGCTAAGACTTCTGGTCCCATATATTTATAAATTCTCGAAGGCATGTTCTCTACCATATTTTTTATTTGGTGGTCTAACTGTCAAGTCCCGTCTGATTGTAGATTGCTTTGCTAAATAGTTCCGGGTGTGTTTTTTGCCATTTTTTCAAAGCTTGAACCGGAGTAATATGACCTAGATTCTCTTGTGTAATGTGATATTCATAATGACTACCGCGCTTCGCTTGGTGAACCTTTTGTTTAAGGCTTACAAAGTATGCTCATCCATTGCCGGGAGCGAAATAATGGATAACTTCTTTTTGGCATATTATCACACGGGACGCAACAGTTACGCTCTTTAGATGTGTTACCCATAGGGCTTTGATTCTTCATCGCTTATCTTGATCATTTCTATTTGATATCAGGCGTTTCTTCTCTCCGCCATCTGCGCTATCGCCAAGCTATTCATCCTAACACTGTTCCTTGAAATTTCAAACAAATCCAATACATTCTTCAAAGTATCACCTCTGATCTCCGCAAACAGTCATCCCCCCTGAAAAAAGGTTATAGGACTGGCGAACGTAGACTCCTTGCTTCGCAAGACAATAAGGATACAGAGTTCATGCAGCAGATCATAGCCTCATTTGCTTTGAAATATAGGATGACCATGACTGAAGTCATGATAGAGATTGAAAGAACATTTTCTTCTATGCTCTCACAGTGGTATGGACTTGAGGTAATGGTGTTTTTCCGGGACGATCTGCAGCTGGAAGCCGTTGCCTACAATAAGGTAGGCGGCGTGGTCAGACAGCAGTTGATTGATTTCACAAGAATGAGCGGCTTCAATACGTTGAAAAAGCACCTTGAAGAGGGCTTGGCCAAGGCCGCTCTACTCAAACAGACAAACCGCTACAAATATTACGAGAAAGAACTTTGTTGGGGTGAAATAACAGCCCGCGATTCCGAAAACAATTTTCACATAGAAACTGAAATCATTCCCGGTGAAAAGATTCTTGCCATGTGTCCATTAAACCGAATCGGTTTACACGAACGTAACACTAGAAGCTTCTCTATTGGCATGAAACGAGCCTTTCACCTCCGTCGAATCGAGCCGATTATGCTTCACGGCACACCCAGACTCAAAATCGTGGTTGATCGAGTATCCAAGACCTTGGTCGAGACCCTGCTGGAAGATCATCTGGGCTCGATTGCAGAAAAATTAACAATACGCTGCACGAAACGATATGTAGGACACAAGAGTTTCGTCCTTACATCTAAGAGGCTGCCAAAATCAGCAATTACTGCCGTAACACGTGAACTTGGTGAGAAGATGGAAGTCAGGTTCCAGAAGAATGTTTAATGACCAGAAAGCGCAAAAAACAACAAGAACAGTGGACGAATATCGGGACCGGAGTTAACCTTGATCGACCAGAAACAATTGTAGATTTGGGATTTCCAGATAGTTTCCGCAAAGGGCATTTCTGGTGTTTCGGTACCACTCGAATTGGCAAGACCAGGATCATGGAACACATCATTGAGCAGGATATCCGTAAAGGCTATTCCGTGGTAGCCATTGATCCCAAGGGTGATATTGAGCTGTTTTCAAAAATCACCCAGCTGGCCATTGATACTGGCCGCCACCAGGATCTGATGCTGATCACGCCTATCTTTCCGCAATACAGCGCTATTCTTGATCCCCTTTCCTCCTATTACATGCCCGAAGAATTAGTGGCCCATATCACCGCCGGGGTGGCAGTAGGCAGGGAGCCATATTTTTTCGGGGTGGCATACGAAGTCAGCCTGGTCGTAGTGCAGGCTCTGATCATGCTTGCCGAAATCGCCGGTACGACGCCGTCGTTTAATCTCAACGATATCAAGAATCATATCAGCCATCAGGATCTGGAACGGCTCAAAGAACAACTTGAGTATATCGACACACCAGATGCAGAGCAACTTTGCAGGGATATGCAGAAGATCCTCTCTACTCCGGCGGATTACTACTCCAAGGTGGCAAGCTCGCTTCGAGTGGCACTTACCGAGTTGACCTCCGGAAATGTCGGTCAGATAATCGGTAAAGCGGACGAAAATCGTTTCATCAAACGCCTGGAGCAGGGAAAAGGCATCATCATGGTGGTACAGCTTGGCTCACTGCTTACCAAACGGGCCGCCTACACAGCTGGCAAGGTCATCATCTCAATGATCCAAGCCTTTATTGGTCGAGTCTATTCCAGTGGTAAAAACGTCACCCCCTCGTTAGTACTGCATATCGACGAGGCCCAGTCTGTACTGTACCACGGTATCGAAGATCTCTTTGCCAAGGCGGGAGGGGCTGAGGTCTTCATCCATGGCTACTGTCAATCAATCAGCCAGTTGTATGCGGAAGTCGGAGAGGATCGGGCCAACACTATTCTGGACAACTGCAATACCAAGCTCTTCATGCGGGTACCGGATGCAAACACCGCAAGTTATGTTTCGAGGCATCTCGGCGAAGAGAAGCGGTTTTCGCCGATTATCTCTGTGGGTGGTGGCCTCTCGATCCGGGAAACCGAAGAAGTACGAATTAAACATACCGATGTCATGAACATGGCACCCCGCGAGCTGTTCTTGAATACCTATTCCGGCACCTATAAGGGTAAAAGCGCTACTGTCAGTGACGGAGTACTCAAGGTACTTTTTCCGGATCTTGCTGGGAAAAATATGGCTGCAGCAAACCAAGGAGCCAGCGGTAATTGATGCTTGGACTTGGCAATTGGTTCAAGATCGTTGATTGGAGTGTTGGACTGTTGTGGCTGGTACTCGTATTGACGGCAGTTGTCGTTACGACCTTGGCCTTTGGTAAGAAGAAGGAAAAGGTCATCCAGGAAATCCACCTGCGCGATCTGTCGGCGCTGTGGACGAAGGAAGGCTCCAGGACAATCCATATCTCGGAGCTCTCTCCCTTGTGGCGGAACGAACAGCTAATTCCTGAAGAAAACAAGTCCCTCGATTTTC
>JAHJNL010000080.1 GCA_018820855.1 Pseudomonadota bacterium
CTCGAATGCCAAACCCATGGTACAATAAGCTCGTGGACATACTCCCTTCTCCTTTCCAAAGTTGATTGGTCTCTTCTTAGAAAGGAAGAACAGTATGTCCACATTTTCAATTTTTAAGTACGCTTAAACCGGATGAACCATAAGTTACATTATGATTTGTTGGTTTTGTGAAAAACAACAATAATATTAAAAAAGAAGAGTTAAGGTGGATAGTATCAAACAACATCAGGAGCAACAAGAAACAAAACGACTACATTGTAGAATCTCTTCTGTCAGCATATCCGTTCCCGTTCGATTGAGCAACTGCCGGCCTTTCTCCGCAATCTCCCTTACCGGATCGTGCCGTTGTTTTCACCGACCAGTTGCCCTGTATATCCTCCATGGCCCGTTACCATGCCGGTGGCGTTGCAACTGCTGATTGTTCCGTTGTTCATTCCCGCAACTCCACCCCTGAAACCTCCTGAGCCGCTGACATTGCCGCTGGCCTGGCAGTTGCTGATTGTGCCGTTATTGCTGCCGATCATGCCTCCGACGAATCCGCCCCTGGTACTTTTTACCGCAACAGAAATTCGGCAATTTGTCAGTGCGCCGTAATTGATGCCAGCCAATCCACCTATACTGCCACTGTATCCATTTATAGTGCCGCCGGCCAGTGTTGTATTCTCCACTGTAGCGCCTGAGTCGATGACACCGAACAGGCCAACACGGTTGAGCTTGTGCTGATAGATGGTCAAGTTGCTGATGGTATGTCCTTGCCCGTCGAAGATTCCGGAAAACGGCACTGAGTAACCGCCGACAGGTGCAAAGCCTTTGCTGCCCCAGACATCGCCGGTGTTTGAGGTGCCGGTAGCATCGATATCCGCATTCAGTGTGTAAGCAGCGGCAGATTTAAGCGTCATCAGTTGCAACTGATGCGCATTGTTGATTGAAGTGGAGTACTCAGCAGCCAGCATTGGAGAGGTGGCGCCATCTGAACCGTTGGCATGGTTCAGTGTGCCGTCGTTATCCACGATTACCCACACTGGCCTTTTGAAATCGAAACCGATGAAATTGTTGGCGCTTAGCATCTGTTCGCCGCTCAGACCAGCGCCGCCCGCGGAAATATCCTGCCCCGAGGTCTGCATATTCCAGTAACTGGAGCTGACTGAACCGGAAGTGTTGAGGCCAACCAGTCCGCCTACGTTTCCGGACGATCCGATTACGGGACCTGCGGCATAGCTGGTGCGAATAGAGGCCGTGCCGGTGCCATTTGCCTGGATTTGCCCGGCAAGACCGCCGACATTGCTGGAACCTGATACACTGCATGTTGCGTAGCTGTTGCTGATCGCAGAGGAGCCTGAATCGGTACCCAGGCTATGCCCCACCAGCCCGCCCACCTGGTTGCTTCCGCTCACGCTTCCAGAGGCGTAACTACTGGTAATGATGGTACTTCCAGTTCCGCCTCCGTTATATCCGACCAGCCCGCCCACATCGTTAATGCCGGTCACATCAACAAGGGCATAGCTATTTGTGATACTGGATGTACCGTTGCCCAGGCTGTTCCCCACCAGTCCACCGATGCAATTCCCCGATCCCCTGACACGGCCTGTGGTGAAACTGTTACTGACCTCGCTGCCGTTCAGGTAGCCAACCAGCCCACCGACATTATTGCCCCCGCTCACGCTGCTGCTGAGAAGCCCAAGGTTACAGATTGCAGCTTTCGGGTCAACATTCCCGAACAGACCAACATTTGTTGAGGAAGGCAAATTAATACTAAGGTTGTTTATTGTGTGTCCCAGGCCATCAAAAGTACCGCTGAACCCATTGATTGGTGTAAAACCTGAGCCTGTATCCCACTGAGCGGTAGCCGTTGCATCGATATCGCTGCCCAGTGCATAGTTGCCTGCAAGGTTCCCATTTATGCCCTGCAAATCAGAAGCGGTGGTACTTCCCGGCATCCCCAGCGTGTTGATAACCCTATAATTCGTGACTGTGCCGTCCGTACCCAATTTGGTGGTAAAATTGCTCGTACCGGCAGGCAGGTTGACTGGTGCATTGATGAAGTGCTTGCCGGTGTTGTTTGCTGCAACACTTCCCTGACCATATTGCAGTACGAGGCCGCCAGCCCCTGATATCGTCAGGTTGGCATTGAGGTTGATGTTGCCCTGCGCATTGAGGGTCAGCGTGCCTGTACTCCAGGTGAGCGGGGCATTGATATCCAGGTCGTTAGCACCACTGCCGCTGCCTGTGATGGTGCGAGTTGGGACTACATTGATATCGTAACCGTGCTGATTGCTTACAAAGTTGTATGAATCCCATGTGGCGGTGTAGCTGCCCGGCGTAGCGCTGCTGCTCAGAGTCAGACCCGTTGCCGAACCGATGATATTGACACTGACAGGACTAGGGATATTGACCGCGTAGTCGGCGATATTGTTCAGTGTCTGAGTGGTGCTGTCATAGGCAGGTGTCAGCGTAATTGGCGCAAGAAAGTCACGCAACAGGGGGGAAGAGCTGTCTTCGTAAATGCGCCATGTAGCTGTACTGCCACCGGCATTGGCGATGCTCCAGCCCTTAAAACTCGAAATCATCATCATCTGAGCACTGGTCAATCCCGTTCCGCCCGCGGAAGTCGTCTGACCTGAAGTCGTGGTGTTCCAATAGCTGTTGCTGACATTGCCCAGGTTCCCGCCTACCAGGCCACCCACGATATTGCCGGTGCTACTTACGCTGCCTGCGGCATAGCTGTTGGTGATTGAGGCCCCTTGGTAACTGCCCCCTGCCAGCCCGCCGACGTTGACGGAACCACCGCTTACCTTGTTGGCGGCATAGCAATTGGTAATACTGCTGTTTGTACTGTTGTTACCGACCAGCCCTCCGACATCGTTGCCTGGGCTGTCCACGCTTCCCATGGCGCAACTGACGCTGATGTTGCCGGTACTGGCTCCTGCCAGCCCACCAACACCATTGCCCGAACCACTAACATTACCTGTGAAGTAGCTGTTGCTGAGTGTGCCGTCGTTGAGGTATCCTACCAAACCGCCGATATTGACGTTGCCGCTCACGCTGCCATCCATCACCCCCACGTTTTTGATAGTTGCTCCCGTTGATGTGGTTCCAAACAAACCGACATGACTCGCCGTGGGCTGGTTGATACTGAGATCGGTTATAATATGTCCCAATCCATCGAAAGTACCCGTGTATGGAGTAGTTGTATTTCCCACAGGAATAAACCCTGCGCTCCCCCAAACAGTGCTGTTGCTGCCGGTGGACGAGCCATTGATATCGTTGGACAGCGTATAGTCCTCAGCGGGAGCCATCGCCATTAATTGCAGCTGCTGTATATTGGTAATGGTTGTAGAGTATTCAGATGCCAGTATCGGCAGCGTCCCGCCAGTCGACCCCTTTGCATTGTTCAAGCTCCCGTCGCTATCAACAATCACCCAGCCGGATGCGCCTGGAGTGGAGGTGAAGTTGAAGTCGGTGAAACTGCTTGTCGTTTTCATCTGTTGTGTAGTCAGTCCACTGCCTGTAATCGTGCCTCCAGGTTTGTAACCTGTACCGCTCGAATTGGCAGAATTCCAGTAGCTATTGGTTACAGTGCCGGAATTCATGAAGCCCACCAGGCCGCCCGGGCTCTGCCCCCATTCGTCGTTCGATGTCGCAACTCCTGCGGTGTAGCTATCGGCAACCGTTCCGCCCTTACTGGTGAGTCCGCCGCCGTTGCCGTTGCCTCCCATCGCTCCAATCAGGCCACCAATACCGGTACATGAATTCAAATTGGGGGTGATATTACAGCTGACGTTGCCTGTCGAGTAACTATTGCTGATGGAACCGCCGTCACCCAGATTATCTCCCTGGCCCCCCACCAGTCCACCAAAATTCATCCCGCCAAACCCAGTTCCTCCACTGACGCTCCCCGTAGCGTAACTGTAGGAGATTGCACCAGGTGCATAATTCTCTCCCACCAGTCCTCCGGCGTCCGTCATGCCGGCCTGGCCTCCGGATACAATGCCTGTGGCATGGCTATTGCTGATCTGGCCGTAGTTGCGTCCCACCAGTCCTCCGAAACCATACCCAGTTCCCGCATCCGATCCTGTCGAACTCACATTGCCAGTGGCATAACTGTTGGTGATTGGACCCTCGTTATCGCCCACCAGTCCGCCAAGCCTTCTGTATCCGCTGATAGTGGCCGTGGAGAAGCTGTTGTAGAGTGTCCCCCCCCGGTTTAATCCCGTCAGCCCTCCAACGCCAGATAATCCCTTTATGCTGCCGCCAATTATGCCTATATTGCGGATCATCGCTCCCGGCCCAGTCTGTCCGATCAGGCCGACCCAAATAGCATTTGGTCTGTTAATCATAAGATTGCCGACGCTATGGCCCAAGCCTTCCAGGGTTCCGCTAAAAGCATTGCTGGTGCTGCCGATCGGCGTGAAGCCCTGCCCTCCGTTCCAGCCGGAGGTTACACTGCCGTCGATATCGCTGCCAAGCGCGAACCTCTTTGTCAGGTTGGCCGCTTCTGCCATGCCTTGCAGCGTTGGCCTAGCCGGTGCGATTGTTGCATCCGCTGCTGTACCAAGGCTGGTGATCACGGTGTAGGTTTGGGCTGGGCCGTCTGTTCCAAGTGTGGTGCTGAAATTTTGCCCGGCGGGGAGGGTGACCGGAACATTGATGAAATAGTTGCTGGAGTTGTCTGCGGCCGGGGAGCTTTGCCCATAAACAAGGGCGAGGCTGGCAGTGCCGGAGCCTTTCATCGAGGTGTTGATGCTGATGTTTCCCAGGGCATTGATGGACAGAGTATTGGCGCTCCAGGTCACGATATCATTGATGATCACATTACCCGATCCACCATTCTTGCCCTGGCTGCTTTGCAGTATTACTTCGCCAGTTGCCAGCTGGGCAGAAAGTGCTGCCCCGGTGATATCGCCGCCGTTTGGCGCTACGATGTAGTCGGTTGCGGCATGGCTCGTAACGGTGCAGAGTGTTAAGGCAATGGTAATCAGCCAGTCGCGACAGCCGTGAAATCTATGGTGCTTCATGATTGTTCCTTTTGCTGTTTTTTTTTCGGGATTATGGGACATTTCGGTCGTGGCCCGCTCAGGGCATATAGCCCACCGGCATGTTGCGCAGTGCGGGATAGATTTTCATCTCCCACGTATTGGTGAAATCCCAGCCGTAGAAGCTGGATTGCTGCTGCATCTGCGTGTCGTTCAGGCCGCGGCCGCCAGCGCTGCGGGATTGGCCGGAAGTCGTGGTATCCCAGTAGCTGTTTGTGATCGAACCATTGCCATAGCTCACAAGCCCGCCGGCTGCGCTATTCCCTTTCACGATTACTGGTCCTCTGGCATAACTGTTGGTAATTGTGCCCGCATTGTACCCCACAAGCCCGGCGGAATTCGATTTTCTTGCATTCGTGTTGCTTGCCGCATAGCTGTTGTTGATTGAACCACTGCTATAGCCCACCAGTCCGCCAATACTGGTTCCTCCATAGGCAATACCCGTTGCATAGCAGTTATTGATCGTCCCCCCATTGTTCTGACCGACCAACACCCCAATATTATCCCCCTCGGAATTATAGAAGGTGTAACAACCGTATATGTGGCCGCTGACGTAGCAATTGCTGATTGAGCCCTTGACGTTGTATCCCGCCAGCCCACCGACGCTATTGGCTCCACCCACCTGTACTTGAGACAGGCCCACATTTTTTATCTCGGCATCTTTTATGTAGCCGAACAGGCCGACGTTGTTGTCTGTTCGATCGATGCGTAGTTTGCTGATTTTATGGCGCTGTCCATCGAAGGTGCCGGTGAACGGAGTATTGGTGTTTCCAACCCTGACCGGGACAAATCCGAGTATTCCCCAGACCTCCTTGCCGTTGCCGGTGCCTTCCGCTTCTACATCTGCATCCATGCTGTAGCTGGCCCCAAGGTTCATCACCATCATCTGCAACTGGTGCGCGTTATTGATGGTGGTCGAATATTCCGTCGCCAGCATCGGCGAGGTTGCGGCTGCCGTATTGAAGGCTGAGGTTTGCAGACTGCCGTCGGTGTTGATGACCACCCAGCCAAGTTCTCCAGGGGTGGGAGTGATAGTGAACTCGTTGAAATTGGATGAAACCAGCATCTGTGCAGCAGTCAATCCGGTCGCACCTGTTGTGGGGCCCTGACCTACTCCAGTTGAGTTGACACTGCTGTTCCAATAGCCGTTGGTGATGGTACCTTGGTTCTCTCCCACTAATCCGCCTGCGTTTTCACTGGCGGCGACAGTACCGGTTGCATAGCTTTGTTCGATGGTCGATCCCGTAGCGTTACGACCGACCAGCCCGCCGGCATGGTGGCCTATTCCGCTTACACCGCCCGTGGCATAGCTGTTGGCAATACTGCCGCTATTGTTTCCAGCCAGCCCACCGCCGGAGGAACCATTGCCACAATCCACTCTGCCCAGTGCATTGCTGAAAATGATGCTGCCGGTATTGAGTCCTACCAACCCCCCCAATTCGCCCGTCGCGCCGACATCGCCTACCACTCCAATCGCGTAGCTGGAGCTGATTCTTCCTTTCTTATCGTTTGTTCCGACGAGCCCGCCAGCCTGGCCTGTGGCATTGGTTACTGCAGCCAGCGAATAACCGGCATTAATCTCTCCTCCGTTGACTCCCACGAGCCCACCGACATCATCGATTCCTGTCACATTGCCGGAAGTATGGCTGTCATTGATGGTACCGCCATTTGTCCCCACCAGCCCACCGCTGCCGCTGTTCTTGTCACCCATACCTGTGACATTGATCTGCTCAGCGAAACTACTGTTGATATTACCGCCGTTATAACCCGCGAGAACACCCACGCTGTTTTGTCCGGTCACTGCACTGTTGTTTAACCCGACATCGCGAATGTTGGAAGATACGCTCGTGTAACTAAATAATCCCACGTTATCAGTTTCTTGCCAGTTGATCGTGATGTTGCTGATGGTGTGCTCCTTGCCGTCTAAGGTACCGGTGAATGGAATACTTTCCGTGCCAATCGGGATAAACCCCTTGTCGCCCCAGATATCCTTACCCGTACTTGTGGCCGAAGCATCAATGTCGGCGCCAAGTGTATAGTTCGCACCCAGATTTGTCGCCATTAACTGTAACTGGTGCGCATTGTAAATCGTGGTGGAATATTCGGACGAAAGCAGGGGAAAGATCGCCCCCTCTATAATTGTCCAGATTTTGGGGAAATCGAACCCCGTAAAACTGGATTGTATCTGCATTTCTGCAGTGGTCAGTCCCTGGCCGCCTGCTGATGCTGTCTGGCCGGATGTCTCGGTGTTCCAATAACTATTGTTTATCGTTCCACCGGTGTTAGTCCCCGCAAGCCCGCCGATATTCTGTGAACCGGCAACAGACCCTGCAGCGTAGCAATTACTGATCGTGCCATGGTCGTTTAAACCCACCAGCCCGCCGACTTCTTTGCCGTTGCCGCTCACACTGCCTGTTGAATAGCTATTGCTGATTACCCCCGAATTGGCTCCCACCAGGCTGCCACCATTCAGACCTTTATTTGTTATATTCACATTGCCTGAAGAATAGCTTTTTTTGACGGCACCTGAAGAGGTGTTGTAACCTACCAGGACTGCGACATTGTTGACTCCGGTGACAACGCTCTGTGCGTAGCTTTGAGTGATCAAACCATTATTCTCTCCAACCAGGCCGCCGACACGATGATTCCCCGTGATGTCTGCATCAATAAGACCTAGGTTTCGGATCTCCGAGTCTTGGCCTGTGTTTCCAAACAAACCGACCCACCAGGTCTTGTCCGGTAGGCTAATCTCTAGTTTCCTGATAGTATGGCCCAGTCCATCAAAGTTTCCGGTGAACGGGTGGGCCGGATCATCCAGTGTCTTCCCACCGTCCCCGATCGGCGTAAACCCTGCACCGGAGTTCCATGTTGAAGTCTCCGTGGCATCAATGTCGCTGCCGAGTACGAAATTCTTTGCCAGGTTGGCCGTTGCCGCCATTCCTTGCAGTGTCGAAGTAGTTGTCGGAGTTTTTGCGTCAGCTGCTGTACCAAGGCTGTTGATCACCGCATAAGAGCTACCCGCAATAATGAGGTTCGGGGTATTGCCGGAAAGGGTAATGGATGAGCCATTGAGGCTGTAGGCGCCAGTTGGATTTGCAGACTCGTTTCCGTTTGCTGTGGCGGGGCTGATCATCAGACCGGCATTATCACCGCCAGCGGAGATGTTAGCCATGATAATGACGCTATTCGAGGCTTCCAGGGTGAGGGTAGTGTTGTCACTCCAGCTAACGATATCGTTGATGATGACGTTGCCCGATCCTGAAGCGCCACCTTGGCTGCTTTTTAGTGTTATGTCGCCATTTGCCAATTGTGCCGAGAGTTTTGTTCCTGAAATGTCTCCACCACTCGGTGCAACGATATAGTCTTTGTTCGCGGCCTCAGTGCACATCGCGCATCCTATCAGTGCGATTACTGTCAGCAAGTGAACATACCCTTTATTCGTCATGATATTCATAGAAGTGTCCTTTAAATGTATTGCTTGTGATGGCTGGAATCAAAGCAGGGAACGCCTGAAAAACTAATCAAAAACGGGGATCACTTTTTTAGAATTATCCATCAAGTTGTTGGGCTGAACGATTTGGTGGCCAATGACTATTCTTGACTTTGAGTAAAGAGACCGTTTATTCTTCTTATACTTCTGCGGGAAGTGAAATTGCAAAATAATTCCGCAGGATAGCCTGCGGCTCGTGAGAATGAATCTGTATCGTAAACTCTACTGGTATTCAGGGGACGTCGATGATCGATAATGACGACATTCGTGAATATCTTTCTGAGATTGCAAAGAAGAGAGAACATGGGGAAAACAGAAATACTCCGGACGGAAGAGGCGCGCAGCGTCACTGATGGAAAAAGGATGAAACGTCCCAACCTCTTTGTTCTCGGGGCTGCCAAGTGTGGCACGACAAGCATGTACAGCTATCTGCGGCAGCACCCTGAAGTCCATATGTCTCCGTTCAAGGAACCTTCATTCTTCTGCCGCGAATTCCAGGTGGTGAGGAATCCGATTGACTATTTCAGACTGTTTGAGTGCGGGTCGGAGAAAAAGGTCGTCGGGGAGGCTTCCCATGTCTATTTTAGCAATCCCGATACGCCGCCCGTCCTTAACGCTCTTTTCCCTGATGCCCGCTTCATAGTCATTCTCAGAAATCCGGCTTTGAGGAGTTACTCTCTCTACCAGTTTATGCGGCAGCTCGGCTATGAAACCATCCCATCTTTCGAAGAGGCGCTGGCCGAAGAAGAGGGGCGGTTCAATGACCCGTCGTTTCTAACGGACTGCCCGCAGTATTTCTGGAATTTCATGTATTTCCGGTCGTCCCTTTACGATGAACAACTTGTGCGATATTTTTCGTTGTACGATAGAAGTCGGTTTTTCATAATGTCCCTAGCCGAGCTGGCCGGGGCCCCCCAACTCTGGATGGAGAAGATATTCAGGTTTCTCTCGGTCTCTCCTGATGCAGTGATAGATTACACGCCGTGTAATGTCTCCGATTACCCTGAAATATCCCAGAATATCAAGGCGAAGCTGGAGATGAGGTTCGCGTCGATGCTTTCACGCATCCCACTGCTCGCCGGAAGGCCGCTTGACCTTGAGTCCCTGTGAAAAGAATTCAAGAAAGAGTGGAAAGACTGACGGAACACATCAAAACCAATTATCTTCACTACGCTGGTGGTAGATGGTGTCTGCCGTCGTCAGCCCCTTTGGAGCTGGTACACTTTTCATTGCCATTATTGGTACAATTTTACATTTCCAATGACAACCCTCATATTGACAAGCGTAGCATGTGACCAAATCTGAATTATTTCATTATAGACACTTGTTGTCGTCTATCTAAAAAGAAGCTGCTCCCTGGTATTGACTTGGCTTTTTTCTTGGTAATCGCACAGACATCATTAACTTCAAGATATTTTGTGTACACATGATATGACAAATCTACACCGGCTAAACTAATTGACATTAAGGGAAAGGTCTGTTTTTCACCAAGACGGTTTATCGATTGAATACAGTTAGACTCCACATCTTTATGTAAATAAAATTTCAAGATGCCTTCATCGAACCAATTTACAATTTTATCAGCCGTGTTTTGAATCTGGTTTGACGGTACAATCAGGACAAAGTCATCTCCTCCGATATGACCAATAAATGCATCCTTAATATCCAATTCAGAAATAACTTTTTGAAATATCCGGCAAGTGAACTTTATTACCTCGTCTCCTAACGCAAAACCATACTGGTCGTTAAATGCTTTAAAATTATCCAAATCAGAATAAATCACACCAACATTTTCTCTTTTGTCTAATGCAGTTATAATTCGGTTTGCGACACTGTTATTCCCAGGAAGGCCAGTCATTGGGTTAGAATCCAATGCTGTATTGTATAGTCGTTTCAGCTCCTGCATGGCCTCCCGTAGCTTTAAATGACTTTTCACCCTGGCCTTAACAATCACAGGACTTATTGGCTTAGTAATGTAATCCACCGCACCAATTTCTAATCCTTTTGTTTCATCTCCAACGTCACTCATTGCTGATATAAAAATAACAGGAATATCATTGGTCCGTAAATTTGATTTGAGTTTTTGACATACTTCATACCCATCCATTTGTGGCATCACAATATCCAGCAGTATAAGATCAGGACTTTTGTTTTGTGCTAACTCTAAGGCTTTTACACCATTATCGGCAAAATATGTCTTATAGTCAGGCTTCAGCAGATCGATTAGAATTTTGATATTATCTTTGACATCATCAACGATTAACACTTTCTGCTTGATTCCTTCAGCCATAATTTTCCCTCAAATCGAAATAGACATTATTTCAATTAAATCTTTTAGTTTTCGATACGCTTCTTCAAATTGCAAATCATTTACCAACTCTTCAATTTGACCAAGATTGTATCGATACTCAGAACCTACATGTGATTTCAAGATGTTGATATTATCTATGGCATCAAAATCATTGTCTTGTAAACATGAAGCCAAAGCTCTCATCGCAGGTTCAATAAGGAACATATCTGGAGGGGATTCCACCTCCTGCATTACGTTTTGATTTTCTCTTTCTGTTTTTTCACTAACTTCCCAATGGCTCAGCGAATCGATTAGGATCTTTGTTTCTTTCTCCAACTTATCCAGCACCTCATTACATTCAGACCGTTTATCTTGTTTAATCGCTTGCTCCAAATCACTCGTTAATGAAAAAATAGTAGTTGCCCCAATATTTCCGCTAACGCCTTTAAATGTATGGGCGAGATCAGCTGCTATTTTGATTTTATTACTCTCCAATGCCCTTCGAATTTGTTTTGGTGATTGGGAATGTTTCTCTATAAATTTAAACAAAAGGGTTTTGTAAAGTATCTTATTTCCACCTACTCGCTGCAGCCCTGTCCCAATATCGATTCCAACAATATGCTCAGGCATGTGGATTTCAGCTTGGTCAGGAGCAGGTGGTTTTATTGCTACTTTTCGATCACCAGGTTTGATCCACTTAAAGAGGACCTCAAATAATTGTCTCGTATCAATTGGTTTGGTTACATAATCATTCATTCCGACAGTCAGGCACCTGTCTCTATCAGCTTCGAATGCGTTGGCGGTCATGGCGATGATTGGTAAAAAGAGAGCTTCTTGCTTATCTGAGGTGTTTTCTTGTGTTTTTTCCCATTTCCGAATTTTTTGAGTGGCTTGACAACCATCCATTTCAGGCATTTGTATGTCCATCAGCACTGCATCGTATTGACTGTTTACGACACAGTCAACGGCTTCACTACCGTTGGATACAGCCATGACTATCAATCCAGCACTCTCCAGAAATTCCGTGGCCACCTGCCGATTAATTTCGTTGTCATCGACAAGCAATACTTTTGCTCCTCTGATGGCTTTAGTTTTCACAGAATCAACCTTATCTTCCCTTTTTAAACTTTCTTGAACTTTATTTTCATGGCCGAAAACAACCATTATTGTATCGAATAAAATTGATGGATTTAATGGTTTTAAAAGAAAAGCATCAACGCCGATGACTTCTGAATTTTGGGCGAGCAAGCCTTCTTTATCATAAGCTGACATCAAAATGATTGGTATTTCAGATATCGATGAATCTTCTTTTATCCTTTTGCATGTCTCAATTCCATCCATTCCTCCCATCTTCCAGTCCATGATAACCAATTGAATTAAATCTTTTCTTTTAGAGTTTTTCAACAACGCCAGAGCCTTTTCTCCAGAGTCTACGGTAGTAACCTTAAACGTCTGAATAGCCAGCATTCTCTCTATCACTTTTCGGGCAACGGGATTGTCGTCCACCACAAGGACATGTAGACCTGTCAGATCGGGGGGGAGTAACAATGTAGTCTTTCCGTCATCCACTTGAATCCCGAACTCAGCTTCAAAAGAAAAAACACTTCCTTTACTTTCTTCACTATCAACCCAAATCCTTCCTTTCATCTTTTCTATCAATTGGTTACAAATGGATAGTCCTAAACCTGTTCCGCCGTGTTTTCTGGAAGTTGAACCATCGGCTTGAGCAAATGGCTCAAACAAACCAGCTATCCTATCTTTTGGAATCCCAATACCCGTATCAGAAATTGAAAACAGCAACCTTACTTGCTCTGAATCTTTTTTTAAGCAAGCCACACTAATCACAATTTCTCCCTGATCAGTGAATTTGACAGCATTGTTAATCAAATTGGTGAGTATTTGTCCTGTTCGTAATGGATCACCTTGAAGATTCCATGGCACATCAGGCTCAATGGAGACAATCAACTCGATTCCTTTCTTGGCCGTAGTAAAATAAAAGATGTTGGTGAGATCATTTAACACATCAATCAAAGAAAAATCTATGTGTTCCAAATCCAATCTACCCGCCTCGATTTTGGAAAAATCGAGGATGCTGTTGATAATTCCCAACAAAGAATTTCCTGATGAATGTATTTTGGTAAGATAATCTCTTAATTTCGGAGTCATATCCTGATTAAGGCTGAGCTCGGATAACCCGATGATGGCATTCATCGGCGTACGAATCTCATGACTCATGTTGGCCAGAAATTCACTCTTGGCCATATTGGCTTTCTGAATAGCTCGGTTCAGTATTGTCAATCTGCGGTTCCAGTAAAAAATTCCGAGTAAAACTATAAAAAACACACCCATGATTTTCCAGAGCAGGATGTAATCAAATGTTTTTTCAAAAACAATGGAAACCCATTTGTTATAGATGTGTTGTCTTTCTACTTCTGTTAACGACTCAACAGCCTTCTCCATAATGGAAAATAAGACAGGGTCGTCATTGCGCACGGCAATGGACAGGTCATGATTCATGTCAAACTTACCTGCAATCTTTATGTCCGCGATTCCTGACTGTTGCATTTTATAGCCAATGGCAGCCATGGAACAGATAAACCCAAAGGTCTCTCCTGAGCGAACTTTTTCAATGCCTTCTTCAACATCCGAAACTTCAATAATAGAGATACCTGGGTATCTGTTTTTCAGGTTTTGGATATAGGCAAAATCTTTAATACCGGAAAATTTCTGGTTCAATATTTTATTAATATCATCGATGAACAATTCGTCCGATCGTGTCGCAATAACAATTGGCATACGGACATATGGTTCGGTAAAGTTCAGATATTCTTTTCGCTCTGATGTTTCCTGAGCCAAAGAAAGGATGTCACATTCGCGCTGTTTCGAAATACTCAATGTTTCACTGAAATTTTTTGTTGGTATCAGTCTAATATCCTTGCCGATCCGTCGACTGACAATATTCATGAATTCGGCTGCCATACCCTCATGGATGCCGTTCTTATTGATAGACTCAAAAGGCATCCAGTTAGGATTCACACCCATTAGTATCTCGTTTCGATTTGACAGGTATTCCTTTTCAGCAGAAGAGAAGGCAAGTTTTGTTTCTTTCAAACTGTTAACTTTGAAATCCGTACTAAGCCAACGATTAGCAATTAATACAAATTCACCATCACTAATTGCATCCAGTCCTTTTTGTAGAATAGTGAATAGTATTTTTTTGTCTGGTCTTACACCTAGTCGTAAATCTTCTTTTCCAACACCCTCCAACTCTAACTCTCCGGCAACCTGAATATTAGTGAGACCAAATTTTTTAACTTGATAGTTAATGACGGACATATTTTGGATCAATGCATCAATTTTACCATAAGCCAATGCCTTGGATTGATCTTCATAATTATCAAACATGATTAGAGTCATTCCCTTAATATCGCGGAGTTCTTTTTCGTAAAAGATACCTCTCTGTACACCTACCTTATGCCCCTCGAGGCTTTCCAGTCCTTTATAATTCTTAAAATCATCCCTTACAAAGACGACAACGGGAATTTCATAATAAGGCGTGGTAAAAAGAGTAAAGGGTTCACGTTCTTTTTTATGTGAAATATTAGCGATAATATCGACTTCTTTCTTACTAAATTTATGAAGATTATTATTCCAATGGTCCACTTTATTATCAAATTTCAACCCGGTTTTTTCAGAAATCAGTACCAACATCTCCTCAACAAAACCTTTAAAATCTCCGTTTTCCTCGTAACTAAATGGAGCATAATCACTCAACAAAGCAATTGAGGCGGTCGGATGGTCTGCAAGATAACCTTGTTCCTCCTGGGTTAATGTGATGGGCTCATTTTTGACAATTGTCTGCAGAATAAGCCATTTCTGTTTAAGCTTCTGCTCCTCCTGATAAGTTACTGACTGGAGGGCTTTATTAAAGGCACTCACCATTGGTGACCAATCTTTGCGAACGCCTATACAATTATAGAAATTATCCCCTCCTGGAATCTTGGTCTCTCCAGAGATAATGAGATTGGGAATGTTATACTCAAGCATAAGGTGCTGCATGACGACTCCAATATCGATGGTGGCGTCAGCCTCTCCAAAAGCGACAGATTTAAGTGCATCTACACTGGTATCTGTCAAATGAAGTTTAATTCCAGGGAGATGTTTTTCCAATAATTCTTGAAACCAGAATCCTTTTACGATGGCTACTGTATGACCTTCAAGTTCTTTGAGATTCCTAAATGGCTTATTGGGTTGGCTAACAATATTGAGAGGATTTTTAATGATCGGCTTTGTAAAAATAGCAAATTTTTTCCGTTCCTCGTTTTCCACCATATTTCCTATAATATCTATGTCTTTACTCTTCAGCATCCCCATAAACTCATCCCACGTGGGACCGCTGATATATTCGATTTTTATTCCAAGTTTTTTTGCCAGCAAATTCATTAGATCTATTGTATAGCCTTGGGGAATCCCATCACGATTGAAATTGAATGGTATCCAGTTCTGTTCGTTATGAGCGCGGATAACCGGATGGATTTCGAGGAAGGAACGTTCTGCTGCCGTCAATGGTATGCTGTATCTATTAGTTTCTGGTATGTTATCAATTGTCTGACTCGATCGCGTCTGTGCTTGTTTTTTTTGGGGTTCCCAAGACGATTGTATAGCATGCAGGGTGGATGTATAGAGACAGCATTCGACTAACAGAAAAAGCAATACCACTAAATACGTTACTCTCATTTCAAGCTCTTTATAGAAAATTTGAGGACAGACCACAATTATTCAACAATTCCATAGCAGATGATGCACTTTTGAAATCAATTCACCCCCTGGCGACAAGACAGCTTTCGACAATCAAACCGTTAGGCACCATTATGGCTGTACCTCCTTAAAAACCTTGCAGCTGTCCTGTTCTTTTGATTATCTGTTCTGCAACTATTAAGATATCTGTAAATAGAGTTATGACTAACTTGCCTAAATCTACCTTGCAGAATATGTTTTTTCCAATTTTTTAATTACTCCTATACTTCTGTTTATGTTGAGAACCAGATTTCTTGCCCCTGGTAACCTCTTGCTCATACCCTCTAGCATCCGACTCTCTCCATGCAAATACGCAACGTCAGGCCAGGTGACCTGGAACAGATCATCAATATCTATAATCAGGCAGTGGCAGCGGGAAACTGTACGGCGGATATTGAGCCGCTTGTGGTGGATGAACGAAGGGAATGGTTTGCCCAGCACAGTCCAGATAAGTACCCCATCTATGTCATGGAGGAAGCTGGAATAATCACCGGCTGGTGCAGTCTCAGTGCTCACCGTCGGGGGAGAAAGGCCCTGGAGTGCGTGGCTGAGATCAGCTACTATGTGGACTTCAGCTTTTTAGGCAGGGGGATAGGGCAGAGACTGATCAGCCATGCCCTGCACGAAGCGCCTGACCTGGGGCTGCACAATCTCTTTGCCATTCTTCTTGATATCAATAAACCCAGCATTGCTATCCTGGAAAAAAACGGCTTTAGTAAATGGGGGCATCTTCCGGATATTGCAGAATTCCCGAACAGGATATGCGGCCAGTATATCTACGGCAGAAAGCTGTAGTTTTGAGTTGATAGCTGAGAGTTGACAGGTGATAGTGGTGAAAAAAAAACAGCGCCCGTCCTTTATGTTCACCGTAAACTCTGTACCAGCACCTCTACGACCACTCTATTGAGGAATTCCTGCGCCTGTATATTCATAAATTGCATAGACAAGTCCTGCAAAAATTCCTATTGTAAAAAATAATCTGAAGCGTTGGGGCCAGGGGACCTTTTCACCCTCTGCCATGTACTGGACAATGGCAACGGCAACACATGTGATTCCAACCACATAGGGAGCTGTCTGCAGAATCTGCCACAGCGTTGCCTGTATGGTGCCCATCATATCCTGGGCCAGGCGCAGATTAAAAAGTAAATAGGCTACCGCCGTAATATAAAATGATACTTTTCCCTTGGTCGTTTCCATATGCAATCTCTCAATAGTCTTTATTTTCCCCAAACAGCCCTGCCCCGTCATCAGCGTAACTGCCTCCTCCTGCTGCCAGACACCCTGCACCTGCTGCAGCCGGTGGAACCGGGTGGCGAAGAAACAGACGAAACTTCAGATAGCGATCTTTTCATGGAACGAGGAATCTGTCAAGTCCATACTCCGTCTCATCTTGGCAAAGACCGGGATCGTTTCCTCGGCCTGATCCATGAGATCAGGACCAGAAAAGACGGCTATGCCAAGCAGTTAAGCAACCTGACCCTGGCCAATCTCTCCAAAGTACAGGACAGCGGAGACCACAGTCACCAGGCAATAATTGCTAACCTTCTCGACGGCCAGAGCCTGATCGACAAAGAAGCGGCAGAGGAAGCCCAAGGTGGAAAACTGTGGCAGGCACGACTTATCCTTGCCCTGGCCGAAATTCTGGACCGGGAAGAGGCGGAACTGGCAATGAATCTCTCGGATATCGACAGCGACGAGCTTGCGCTTTTTCAGGAGTTAAAAGGTGAGATGGAGGGTGAAACAGGAGACGAGGATGATCCATTTGCCGAACTGCTGCGCATCAAGGCCAAAATGGGGCAACCGCGACCGGGAACCATGAACAAACGCTTTCAGGCCTGGAAAACCCTCTACAACTCAGGCACTCTGCCCGAGAATTACTGGCTCTGGACAACCTGCGAAGAAGAAGCGGCAGACATCCTCCTCAGTAACTACGAAGCGCAGAGTGGCCGACTGTCGGTCCCTCTGCTGCTGCTGGACCTGCCGGAGCAGATGTACCTGCAGGATAAGGATGCCCTCAAACGTATCCGGGCCTTTCAGGAAGAAGGGGCTCTCCTGCGCGACTCCATCACTGAAAAACTGACAGCGATCATCAAGCAGGGACATCTTGATCTTGTTGATCCAGTTGCTCTGCTCCCTGACGCCGGAATTCTGGCCCGTGACTGGAACGAGCTCATCGATTACCATTTTCCTGAAGAACGCTTTGGCCGCCGAAAGCTGGATCTCCAATTCCTCGCCAATGTCTCTCTGGATACGCTCCTGCGCGGACCTTCTGCATCAAGGCAGACAGACGACGACATATGCCACGGCATCCTGGCCCTATACCGGGAGTAAAAAGACTATCTAGTTTTTTTACTCCTCCTCGCAGCAGGTATAAGGATTAATAGTCAGGACAGGACATAAGGCGGTTTTTACAACCTTGTCGGCCACACTTCCGAACATGATCTTTTCCAGCCCTTTGTAACCATGGGTTCCCATAACAATGAGATCTCCCTGCTGAGCAGTGGTATAGGCAATAATCTGCTCAGCCACATCACCCACCAGCACCTTACCGCTCACCTCAGTCACGCCTTTTCCCTGAGCAAACTGCTCTATCTCCTGACAGAAGGTTTTCATCTTCTCCTCTGCCTGCTCAAAAAGGTCTTGTTCAAAATCGGGAATATTCATCTGAGGAACAAAAAATCCGGAATAATCTTCAAACTTCTGGACAATAAAGACCAGGGCCAGTGAAGCCTGGAAACTTCCGGCTATAAAGGCAGCAGATTCCGCTATTATTTTCGAATTATCTGAAAAATCAATGGGAGTCACGGCCTTCTTAATCTGTTCAATCCTCTTCATGGTAAGCTCCTAATAGGTATAGTAGTTATCTTCTTCCTACTGAATTTTCTCACAATTTGTCATTCCTCACAAGCAAATTATGAGATTTGCTCAGAGAATTATGCACCGGAACTAATCAGCCCTTCTCATCGCCTTCAACATCCTGCATATAGTGCTTCTGGACAAAGACAAACTCTGCGATTCCCCAGAAAAGAATGACGAAGCCAAGCCCTATAAAAAAAAGGCCAAAGTCCTTATAGGGATGACGTTTAAGCAGATGAAAAAAGGCGGCGCCCAGCCCCCAGCAGGCTATGGATGTCCTGATAAAAGCCAGAAAGGTCCTGATATTGGCGAGGCGCACCCGCCTGTCGTGAATCAGATGCTCTTTTGATGCTATCATCCAATTCTCTTTCTGATATTAATTACCGAACAGACCTTTCAGTCCCTGCTCCAGCAGTTGTTGAGTCGTGTCTTTTTTCTCGCCCGGCTTCTTCTCCCCTTCTCCCTTATCCAACTGTTTCTGCAGCTCGTTCATGAGAAGATTTTGCGCCTGTGACTTCAAGAGACCGGCCACATCAGCCTCCTCCTTCAGTTCAGAAAATTTTCCACGGATTCGATAAGGAATGGGGGCCTTACTGAATTCAGCCCGGCCCGACGTATCATCCCGATCCAACCCCTTGGTAAGATAGATATTGAGCAGGTAATCCACCTGCTCATCGGCAAAGTCCACCTCACCCTTGCCGGTAACCTTCATCAGATCTGATTCAGCCTTGAGGTCATCATTATAAAAGACCCCTTCCCTGATCACTCCACTGGCACTGACACGGGCAAAGGCAGTGGGTTCATCAGCAGAGGCCTGTACGACCTGTTCCCGGTTATAGAGGGCCTTGGCCTGGCGAATCACCTTCAGGATCTGCAACTTTTTGATAGCTCCTTCCTGCAGAGCCAGATTCATTTTTCCATTGGCGTGGCGCAGAACTGCTTCTTTGCTGTTCCCAGTGGTCTCCAGTTGTACCGACAGGGTGGCTACGCCGCTTATTTCCTCTTTTCCTGTCATATCCCGGAGGAGGGGGCCGATATGGACATGATCAAGATCTTTCTTTACTTGCAGGCGCGGCGTGTTCCCACGCACATCCAGGATGGACTCGGCCGAGACAGTACCGCTATAAAGCGATGCCGAAAAGGGTTTCAGTTCTAGCAGTCCATTCTTGCCCTGAGCCTTGAGCTGCACCTGGCTCAACTCAACCCCACTGCTTTTCATGGAATCCGCAACCAGGTCCAGACGAAAGTTCAGACCTTTTAACAACTCCACCGGAAAAAGGGGCTGCAGCGAAGTTGCTTTCTGCACGGAAGCCTTCGGGGCAGCAGGAGAAAGCGGTTTCTCCTCCTTCTCGGAAGAGGCGGAAGCTGTGGTACTTTGAGAGGAAACAGTGGCATAACGATCAAGATCAAGCCGATCCAGCTGCATATTCAAGTCATAGGCAGGATGTGCCGGATCAACAAGGACAAAATTGCCCTGAACTTTGGCTCCGTCAAGCAGGGCCTGGATGTCTGAGACAGTAATTATTTTGCCGTCTCCCTTGAACTGAAGGGAAAGAGCCAACTGCTGCAGGGCAGAATCATCCTTCCAGACAGGCCCGAGATTCTTCTCCTCCAAAAACTTTCTCAGTGAGAATTCGGGGATCTGCAGGCTTCCATGAAAAACCGGGCCGGAAAAATCACTAACCTCTGCCTTGACGGCAAGAGAAAGATCACCGCTGCCAAGGGTAAGGCTGTCAATTATTGCCTTTTTCTGCTGGAGATCAAGAGATGCATTGCTGGTCAGCCGGACTGTTAGTTCCTGCATACCCGTCATATTGATTTTGCTGACAAGAGAGAGATTGTCCAACTGAAGCGTCTTGGCGGCCAGAGAAAAAGTCATATCCGTAGCAAGTGTACTCTCCACTGAGAGGACACTGTTGCCACTACCGGAAGAAGCCAGAACAAATCCAGACTGGAGCTGGAAAGGCTTACCATCTGCCACCCGCCCCGTATGCACACTGAAGTCTTTGAGTTCAAAAAGCTTTCCAGCCTGCTGATCCTCATAACGAACCGTGATCCTGGACAATTCCAGGGAGCCAAGATCCAGACTGGGTGCACCTCCCTTCTTCACAGCCTGCTCCTGTGGCATACTGCCCTGCTCTCTCACGACAGGCGGAGAAGAGGCTGGGGCAGCCGCAGAAGACATCTCCCAATTTCCTTTACCCGCCTTGTCACGGATCAGGTTGCAGTATACCCCGTGCAGGCTCAATCCCTGGATATCCAGGCGTTTCTCCCGCAACAGTGGCAGGAGTGACAGTTCCACACTTGCCTCCTCACTGTCCAGAAGGATGGTATCTGAAAATTCAGGCCCGGAAAGAACCCGAACCTGCCCCAGAGAAAAAAGGATATCCAGCCTGGGAGTAACCTGCAGCCTTATCTCTCCGGGAATCTCCATCCGGTACCCACTCTTGTCGTAAATCAGATCAGTGATCTTCCCCTTATAGTCATTAGGATCCAGGACCAGAGGCAACAGCAGCATGAGTCCGACAACAATCACCACGCAAACCAGGGCAACACCAGCAATCCACTTCAACATGCGTTTCATGAAAGCTCCTTTAGATCACCTTTATCATTTTCACTTATACCGACTGCACAGATTCCAGCATGTGGAGAAATGCATCCTCGGTGAGGATTTTCTTGCCCAGCTCCTGTGCCTTTTTCAATTTGGAACCGGGTTTTTCACCAACCACAAGACATGTCAGTTTCTTGGTCACGCCGCTTGCAATCTGACCGCCATTGTCTTTCACCAATTTTTTGGCCTCGCTCCGTGACAGTTTTTTCAAGCTGCCGGTAAACAAAAGGACCTCACCGCTGAGAAGAAGTCTTTCATTGGGCGAGGTGACACTCTGAGGCCACACACCAGCCGCGCGGAAGCGTGCAAACATTTCCTGAACCGAAGAATCAGAAAGATACTCAACAGTAGAGTGAGCAGCCTGCTCCCCTAAGCCCTCAATCTCAACAAGGTCATCCACTGTTACTTCGAGCAGGCTCTCCAGGTTATGAAAGGTGCGCTCCAGCAGACTTGCTGTCACCTCCCCCACGTAACGAATGCCCAAGGCCGCCAGAAAGCGGGACAGAGACGGTGTCTTTGCCGCGTTAACCGCGGCTACTACATTTTCAGCAGACTTTTCTCCCCACCCCTCCAGGGACGCCAGATCTTCCTTCTTGAGAAGAAAAATATCGGGAAGA
This sequence comes from Pseudomonadota bacterium, assembly GCA_018820855.1. Lineage (GTDB taxonomy): Bacteria > Desulfobacterota > Desulfobulbia > Desulfobulbales > Desulfocapsaceae > Desulfocapsa. Next base: position 21,695 of record JAHJNL010000080.1, read on the forward strand.
TCCTGAATCAATTCCAGTTCAAAGAGCTGCTCCACACTCTTCTTGCCCAATCCTTCAATATCGAGTCCGGCCTTAGAACAAAAATGGACAAAAGATCTGAGACGCTGCGCCGGACAATGGGGATTGAGGCAGCGGGTAACCGCCTCTCCTTCAGGTTTAACGAGAGGATGGGAACAGACCGGACAGAATTCAGGCATGACAATGGGCTGCTCCGAACCGTCGCGTTTCTCTGGCACGGCCTTGACAATCTCGGGGATCACATCTCCAGCCCGTTGCACGAGAACCGTATCCCCCTGATGTAAATCTTTACGCTTGATCTCAGCACCATTGTGCAGGGTGGCCCGACTGACTACAACCCCACCCACATCCACAGGCTCCAGGATGGCCACCGGAGTCACTGCCCCGGTCCGCCCGACCTGAAATTCTACAGTCATAATCCTGGTGGTGGCCTGAATGGCCGGAAATTTACAGGCTATGGCCCAGCGCGGGGCCCGGGCCTTGCTCCCAAGCCGTGTCTGCAGAGAAAAATCATTGACCTTCACCACCATCCCATCAATCTCATAGGGCAGCTCATGACGCAGGACAGCCAGAGCGGAGAAATGATTGATAACTGCTGCCATATCGGGACAAAGGCGAATATGCGAATTGACCGGCAGGCCCAGGTCAGCCAGGAATTGCAGCAGTTCCAGCTGATTCCGGCATCCTGTGACTGATGGCTCAGAGACCCCGTAAACGAAAAAACGCAGTGGCCGCTGGGCCGTAATAGCAGGATCTAGCTGACGCAGGGAACCGGCCGCCGCATTGCGTGGATTGGCAAAGAGTGCTTCTCCAGCTTCCGCCCGCTGACGGTTCAGTTCCACAAGTCCTTCACGGTTCATAAAGACCTCTCCCCGGACTTCAAGCCTGGGAACATCCTCCCTGCGCAGCCGCAAAGGGATAGAGGAAACGGTACGCAGCTGGGCAGTAATATCCTCGCCCACCTCACCATTCCCCCGGGTACTGCCCAGCACCAGAAAACCTTCTTCATAGACCAGTTCAACTGCCAGGCCATCCAGCTTGGGTTCTGCAATGTATTCTGGTGCCTCATCCTGCAGGAGAAAACGCAGCAAACGATCCTCAAAATCGAAGAGGTCCTGATCGTCAAAAGCATTTTCCAGACTGAGCATGGGCAGGCGATGCGCCACCTGTACAAATTTATCCAGAGGCACATCGCCAACGCGCTGACTGGGAGAATCCGGAACAATCCATTCCGGATGTTTTCCCTCAATCTCCAGCAATTCCTGAAAGAGACGATCATACTCGCCATCGGCGATCAGCGGATTGTCAAGGACGTAATAGCGGTGAGAATGTTCAGCCAGAAGGTGACGTAATTCTTCCAGTCGCTTGCGTGAATCCATCACCGGCTATTTGGGCGGCTGGAGCAGGATTCCGCCCTTGGCAATATTTTCATGTTCAACTTCATCAAGAAAGATCAAAATCGATTCAGGCGGTTTTCCTGCTTCTTTAGCAATCACGTCAGTCACTCCCTGGCAGATGCGGCCTTTCTGCTCTTTGCTCAACTTTCCTGCCACCCGTATATTGACGTAGGGCATAGCACTCTCCTTTTTTGATTTATCATTTTAAAAAAATTAACAAAAACTCTGGGCCAAGCAAAATTTTATGTTCTTTGGCCATTTCCCTCGGGATACAACTAAGAGCATAATATGCTGACTCCTAAACAAAAAAAGTATACCTTTTTTCTCTTTCCTCACCAAGAACTGTTTGCTCGTCTCCCATTCAACTGTGCAGATCCTGTTTCAACACATGTTCCCCATAGGCTGTTACAAGCTGAGCTTCTCGAATCACTCCCACTACTTTGCGCGGATTATTCGCTCTGACTACCGGCATCAAGGTATAGGGATGTTTGGCAAAAAGATGAAATACACGTTCCATATCATCATGTTCACTCACTGTGACCGGCTCACGGCTCATAAAATCAGCGGCACACATATCTGACTGCAGACGCTCAGGGTGTACCATAATCCCCTTCAGATCGCGCAGGGTAAGGATTCCTGCGAGCAGTCTCTCTTTATCCAGGACCAAAAAATGGGGGAAGAGGCTCCGTTCAACCTGTGCTATCACCTCGCTTACCTCCATGCTTTCATCTATTTCCTGAAACTCCCTATCCATATAGTCTACCACCCACATACTCCTCAACAGATTCACATCATGACCGCGAACAATATGCACGCCGCGGAGATGAAGCTTGGTCTCATAAATGGAATAGCCGTGAAAAAAACGGACCACAAGAAGACTGGCAATACAGGCCACCATCAACGGCAGGATCACCTGGTAGCTGTAGGTCAGCTCAAAGATTGTCAGGATGGCAGTGATCGGCGCAAGCGTTGTTCCTGATACCACTGCACCCATACCAATAAGGGCATAATGTGCAGGAAAGATGGTGTGTTCCGGCCAGATAGCCTGGGCCAGATAGCCTACGCAGCCACCAAGCATGGCCCCCAGAACCAGGGACGGGGCAAAAATACCGCCACTCATGCCCGAACCAAGGGAAAAGCCGGTGGCCACCAGTTTCCAGAAAAGGACGAGGAGGACCAGAGAGAGGGGGAGATTACCGGCCAGGGCATCATTGATGGTCGCATAGCCAACTCCAAGGGCACGAGGCATAACAAGCCCTACACAGCCAACCAGCAGGCCGCCACAGGCCGGGGTAAGCCAGGCCGGGACACGCAGCCGCTCATAGACGCGCGGCAGGCTGAACACTGCCAGCATGAGCAACAGAGACAGGAAGCCGGCCATCAGCCCCAGACCGAGATAGAGGCCCAGTTCAGCACTGTGATTGAGATTAAACTCCGGGATGACAAAAATGGAGGTTCCATGGAGAAAGGGGCGGGAGATCAGAGTACCGGTAACGGCAGCAATAACGATATTGGAAAGATTAACCACCTCCAGATCAAAGAGCAGGATCTCCACCACAAAAAGGGTCCCGGCCATGGGTGCCTGGAAAGTTGCGGCGATCCCTGCCGCCGCCCCGCAGGCCACGGCCAGACGTCGCTGTTCTGTGGACATGCGCAACAGGGAAGTGATGCTCGAACCGATGGAAGAGCCGATCTGAACAATCGGTCCTTCACGGCCAAGGGATCCGCCGGCAGATATCATAAGCGCGGTAACAGCAGTTTTTAACAGAACGACCCGACCGCGTATTCTGCCTTCAGACAGGGCCATTGCTTCCATCACCTCCGGGACCCCTGGTCCTCGCAACTCAGGTGCCAGCCAGGTGATTACCGGACCGACCACAAGTCCTGCCAGACATGGGATGGCAAGCTTCAAATACCAGGGAGCTGCAGCAAAACGGTGACAAAACACACCATCTCCTGCCCAGAGCAGATTGACACCAACCTCCAGGAGGTATTTGAAAGCGACGGCACCCAGACCGGCCAGGGAACCGATCACCAAGGCCAGGACAATCGGAGAGAGGATGATTTTCAGGCTTTGTCTCTGGGAAAGTAGCTTGAACATGAAAGACGAACCTCCCGAATCTGTTGCCGAATGCCTGCCCCTTCAATTCTCCCGGCAAAATCTGTCCGTACCGGCGGGCAGCTGTTCCGCCTCCACTCCCAGCTCCTCACCAAAACGAATCAGCTCATTCAGGGAGCAATTGATAAAACTCTGGGGCAGACTGCTCCCCGCAGCACCGACACCCTGCTCCAGAAAAAGCAAAAAAGTGCGGGCAACGATTGGCCGAAAACCATGCAAACTGAGAGATTGTCTCCGGCAAAAAGTCTGGTAACGCTGCCAGTTATAGATGGATCGCTTGATACCCCGATAGATGGTCTTATGGAAATTTTCCAGGAGCATATCCCGAAGAACAATCTCCTGACAGCGTTCTACCGCCGCCTCCTTGAGGACTTGGATTTCTTCCTCGCTAAGAGTAATGCACGGCCCATCGTCATCTTCCGTAAGATAGTACAATGAAGAATAATAGGCTATTTCGGGGATTTCACCGGAATTCCTGACGATGAGCCACTCATCAGCCAGGATGTCCCTGCGCTCTTCTTCAGTCATTACAGCTGCCTTTGGATACCATGCGTATCAAAATATCGAGACAAATTCACAGGGAACCCGAGTCAGAATCGAATAACACCTGAAGCACTGCTGCACAGGTTACCCATCATTTCTTCTTCTCCAGACCAAAGACGGAACGGAAGAGATCAACTTTCATCTCAGACTGATCTTTACAGCTTTCACTTTTGAGGAAGACCACAGGGTCATGGAGCAGTCTCGAGACAATGGCAGCAGCCATTTTTTCCACACTCTGTCGTTCCTTCGTACTCAGGTTCGTAAGTCGGGGCAACGTCCGCTCCAGTTCGATGCGGCAGACCTGATTCCCTTTTTCCCGCAAGGCAGAAATGGTGGGAGTGATGGCCAGACCTGCAAGCCAGTCTTTAAACTTCAAGGCCTCCTCATCCACTATCCTTTTTGCCTTTACCGCTTCCTTATCCCGCTCCGCCTTATTCAGCTCGACGACGTTATTGAGGTCGTCTATATCATAGAGGTAGACATTATTCAGATCATTGAGGGCCGGGTCCAGATCCCGTGGAACAGCAATATCGATAAAGAACAGGGGCTTATTGCGGCGATTGCGCATCAGGGGCTTTACGTCTTCCTTGTGCAGGATGATATTTGGCGCACCGGTGGAACTGATTATGATATCAACCTGTTCCAGTTGGTCAAAGAGTTCATCCAGCCCTACAGCACGGCCGTTGAAACGTTTTGCCAGATTGAGAGCCCTCTCCAGAGTCCTGTTGGCCACCACCACTTCCCGAGCCCCGTTGCCAACCAGATGCTCAGCTGCCAATTCCGCCATTTCTCCGGCACCAATAAGCAGGACCCGCTTGTTTTCAAGAGAACCAAATATCTTTTTGGCAAGCTCAATGGCTGCATAACTGATAGAAACGGCAGAAGAACCGATGCAGGTCTCACTTCGCACCCGCTTGGCCACAGAAAAGGCCTTGTGCAGCAGCTTATTGAGAACAGGACCGGTGCATTTCTCTGCAGCAGCCCAACGATACGCCTCTTTCAGCTGCCCAAGGATCTGCGCCTCACCTACGATCATGGAGTCCAGACTGGCCGCCACCAGAAAAAGATGATGGATTGCCTCCTCATTCCGGTAACAATAGAGATATTTCTCATACTGCTCAGGAGACAGAGCATCGCCAAAGAGAAAACGGGACAATTCTTTCACCACCTGGGCCTCATCCCTGGCAGTAACCATAATCTCCACGCGATTACAGGTGGAAAGGAGATAGTATTCCCGCACTCCTTCTATCCGTTTCAAGGCCCGCAATGGCTCTTCGTAACCACTGCTCAAGGCCAACTGTTCACGGATCTCCAGCGGGGTACTCTTGTGATTGACCCCAAGGAGCAGAATCGTCTCACTGGGCATAACTGTGCACACCCCCAAGCAGATAGGTGACCCCCCAGAGGGTAAAAATCACCGAGGAAAATCCGACAATGGCCATGACCGCCGCCCGTTTACCACGCCAGCCAGCGGTTAAACGTTGATGAATCTGGGCCGCATAGAGAAACCAGGTAATCAGGGACCATGTCTCCTTGGGGTCCCATTGCCAGTAAGTCCCCCAGGCCTGACGCGCCCAAACAGAACCGGTTATGATGCCAAGGGTGAGAAAGACAAAACCTATTGTCAGGCAATGACTATTGAGTTGATCCAGGGCATCCAGGGACGGCAGGCGACTGAAGAAAAAACCGAATCGTTTACTCTTCAATTCCCGCTCCTGCAGCAGATACATGATCCCGCCGATGAAGGCCAGGGCCAGAAAGCCGTAAGCAATGACAGCGACTCCCGCGTGGACCGGAAGCCACAGGGACTGCAGGGCCGGGGCCAGCGGAGAGAATTCGCGAGAAACTGTAGCTGCCAGCAAGAGCAGTATCAGGACCATAAGTGCAACAAAGGTCCCGAAATTTTTCACCGTATAACGCCAGCGAAAGGAGAGGTAGGCCCAGGTCACAGACCAGGCAAAAAAGGTCACAGCCTCATGCTGGGAGGTAATGGGTGTATATCCGGCAATGAGATAACGGGAGAGAATATAACAGCTTTGCAGTATTCCTGAACCGAGGAGAATCATCCTGCCGATTGTCCGCAGTTTCTCTCGCTGAGAGAAAAAAAACACAAGATAGACAGCAGAGGCCACAAAACTTACAGCCAACACACTATGAAATAAAAGGTAGTTGATCTCATTCAACATGATAACCTTCTCCCGTGGGATGAAACCGTCATCAAGACACCTCTTTTCGGGCACACTCCACCAGACTCGAGACATTGAGAGTGGAGGGCAAAATATTCCGCAGCAGGGCTTCAAGTTCGCCCCATTCCTGTTTCCTTATAAAAGTAAAGACATCCGCATTCAGGACTCTTTCAAAAATCCGTTTATGCTCTGCCTGCACTCCGCCGGAGGGGACAACCTCCTTACGCAATTCACTCATCAAGGCCACAAATCGCCCATACTCAGGCCCGTAAATTAGTTCCAGTTCCTGTTTGATACGTGTAGCCATGGCGGGACTGCCCCCGCCTGTGGACACGGTAATCAAGAGCTCACCCTGTCTCAAGGCAGCAGGAACCTGAAAGCTACAGGCCTCCGGCCTGGTAACAACATTCACCAGGATACCTGAAGCATTGGCTTCACTGATGATCCGGTCCTGAATCTCATGGTCGTCTGTGGCGGCAAATACCAGCTTTGCTCCCTGCAGATCACCATGCCGATATTTTCTCTGCTGCCATTCCAGTAGACCTGCCTCTGCCAACTCACCAATTCTTTTTTTTGCCTGGGGACTGATTACCCGAACAGCCGCGCCACAGGACAAAAGAGACGCCACCTTACGAGTCGCCACACTCCCTCCGCCTATGACCAGACAGAGTTGACCGTTGATTGCCAGGTTTACCGGATAGAGGCTCATCAATCAACTCCTGCTCACGACTTCCGTTGCAATCGATTGATAATAATGATTATATCCTCTCCATCCTTCCTGATTACCTGCTTATTAATGCCTATGTGATAATCTTTTTTTGCTCTTTCCAGAAACAGGGACAAACACTTTCTCTTTGCATCATGAGCCAGGTAAATAGAGCCTCCTGGCTTCAGGTATTTCTGAAAGACATCAAGCAAGGGTTCAAAAAATTCCTCCCGAAAGAGGACCTCTGCTGCGGCCAGAACATCAAAGCGCTCTAACTCCGGAGGATCAAGCCAATCAAGATGCACACAGTGCACATTGGTAAGGCCTGAGGCAGCAGCACTTACCTTCTGGAAATCCATGATGATATCTTCATAGTCAGAAAGAGTGACGTCAAAACCACAGGAAGCAGCAGCCAGTCCCGGGGCTCCGAGTCCAGCTCCGATTTCCAACAGCTTCTTCCCCTTGGGTTCCGGAAGAGAGGCAAGGACATAGGAAAGGACCATGGCCGCCTCCCAGAGCTTTACCCAGAACGGGAACTCAGTCACATTAGCAAAAGGGTCTTTTCCGTCAAGAAACTCCTCGATATCAGCTACCTTGAGCAGACGGACAGTTTGCTCTTTTACAGTCAATTTGTCAAAAGTCAATTTATATCGCGCACGGATGCGGTTATAGATTTCCCGTTCTTTTTCCGGTAATGTTCTGATATCCATTCTATTTCACAAAGACAGTCTCGATGAACAACTAACTGAGCACTAAGGTGTAGAGTAGGCCTCCGCTGGAGAGCAAAAGGCAGTAATAACCAAACCATTGTAATCGATTTCTGCGAATAATATCGAGAAGCAGAATAATGGCAAAATATCCACATATCGCCGAGGCAATCATACCGGAAGCAATCATAAGCAGGCTGCCGGATTCAGGTGGATGCTGGAGCAGCTCTCTGGATTGCAGAACAACTGCTCCGAGGATTGCAGGGATGGACATGATAAAGGAAAAGCGGGCCACGATTTCCCGATTTAGGCCAAGGGCCATTCCGGCAAAAATAGTGGACCCTGACCGGGAAAGACCGGGAAAAATTGCAAGTGCCTGAGCACAACCAATCAGCAGAGCCCTGGGACAGTTCAGGCTCACAGACCTTTCCTTGATATAATGAGCAACAGACATGATCACACCGGTGACGAAAAGCATACAGTAAACCAATAGGATATTGTTAAAGATTCCATCAATGGAATCTTTAAGGAAAAGCCCGACAGCCACTGCTGGCAGAGTGGCCACCACCACATAAATATCCCAGTAAAAAAAACGCCTCAACTCTTCGTCAGCCCGACCCCGGAAAACAGCCAGAGGTGCTGCCAGCATGGCAGACAGCTCTTTACGAAAAACAATACAAACAGAAATCAGCGTACCGAAATGGACAAAGATATCAAAGGCCAGCCCCTGTCCCTGAAAATCGAGCAACTCTGACACCAGGACCAGATGTCCGGAACTGGAGATAGGCAGAAACTCGGTAAATCCCTGCACCGCCCCCAGCATTACTGCCTTGATGATCTCCACATCTTCCCCTCTGGCCTTGCACTGTGAAGACCCATCATTATTTTTACTGCGACTTCTTAACGGCTCGTTCTCAAAACACAAAAAAGGGCCGATTGATGCAAGATCAATCGGCCCTTGTAAACTAACTAAAAAACTGGGTTATGTCAATTAGCAACCCTCGATGGCAGCACCACCGCTCTTTTTAGCTTTCACGGTAACAGCAGCACCAGCTTTCAGGCTATCAGCGCCCTTACAGGTCATGGTGACTTTGTCGCCGTCAACAGAGTCAACGGTACATTTTACGGTAGCAGCCATGCCAACACTTACGATGCTTGCAGTGAAAGCCAGAGCCAATACTACAGATACGATACCTTTTTTCATTTGTGTTTTCTCCTCATTAACGGTTTGAATTTTTCTGGAATCACCCAGAACAATATTACCATGATTCAATTGATCAGTATAGAGAGCAACCTAACACTTGTCAATCAAAATCAGCAATAAAATGAATACTAATTCATTATCTTTTTTATGTCATTCTCCAGCACTGCGTGAGATACATAACCGGGATATTTCTTCACAACAGTCCCCTGGCTGTTCACAAGAAAAGTGGTGGGAATGCCCACAACTCCGCCAAAATCCCTCCCCGTTGCCCCATCTGCCATCAACACCGGATAATTAATAAAACGTCTTTCAACAAGTCGCTTGACCACCTTTGCCCCACCTTGATCAACCGAGAGAGCAACTACGGAAAACCCCTTCCCTCCATACTGATTCTGCAGATCAATCAGGTCAGGTACTTCCTGCATACAGGGAGGGCACCAAGTAGCAAAGAACGTTACCAAAAGGGTCTTTCCGGCGAAACTACTGCTGTTGACATTGGCTCCGGTCACCGCGTCAGGAAGGGAAAAAGACGGCATTTTCTTTGCCGCTGCAGCGGTTCCCACTGACAGCAGCAGACAAACGACACACACCAAGAGTATCCCGGCATAACGGGAATAGTAAGATTGTTTCACGACCAAAATCCTCTCTAATAAATTAAGGTACCTTGATAGACAATGGAAAGCACCATACTCTTCCACATAATAGTACTAAAATCATATTCCATCTCTTGAGAAAGTCAACCTGCAAAGAACCACCTGCAGAAAAGTATCCCCACCAGTTCCAGCTTTTGACACTGTTTTTCCTGCCACCAGAAACGGAAAATCCATGGCCATAAAAATATTTTCGCTGGAAATGCTGTTCGGAAAGACTTTTTATGGTAAAGTGACACTAATTTTTCTTACTGGTGTCCCAGAAACAATTTTTTTTCAGGTATTATCAAGGACAAGGCCTAAAATGACAACACTCTTTCCTGCATGCTTTTATTCCCGATTGCGGACAGCCGCCCTCTTTTCCATCTTTACCTTGCTCACCATAATCGATCTGCACTCTGCCGAACTTGTGGACCGGGTGGTCGCAGTAGTAAACGATGAGGTAATCACCATGTCCGAGGTCAATGAGGAAGGGAAAGGTTTTTTCAAGAAAATCACCGAACAGGCTCCGGCCACTCAAATGGAAGAAGCCCTGGGCCGCGCCAGAGAGGAGGTCCTCAATAACCTGATCGACAAAAAATTGATTGCCCAGGAAGCACTCAAACAAAATGTCAGCGTCTCAGATGAGGAACTGCAGGCAGCAGCAGAACAGATGCTCAGCAACAATAAAATCACCAGGGAAACACTTGATAACCAGCTTGCCCAAATGGGTATGACATATGAAGCCTATCTCGGCACCTTGCGCAATCAGATCCTGCAGAGCAAACTTGTCAATTATGAAATCCGTTCTAAAATAATCATCACCGATGATATGATCCTCGACTATTACGACACGCATTACACCAAGCATGTGAGTCAGGGAGGATACTACCTCATGCAGATGGGTTTTATCTGGGGTAAGGATTCAACTGCGAACGGCTCCGCACCAGCCAAATATGCTGACAAGATTGATGCAAAAAAACGGGCTGAACGAGTTCGTGATCTTGTCCTCAGCGGGCAAGATTTCCGGACCCTTGCTCAGAAATTCTCAGACCTCCCCTCAGCCGCTGACGGTGGAGACATCGGTGTCTTTGAAGAAGACGAAATGGCAGCCTACATGCGAGAAGCTGTCTTAAAACTCAACCCCGGTGAACTCAGTGAAGTACTGGAGACCCCCTCCGGCTACCAGTTCTTCAAACTTCTTTCCAGCCAGGATGGACAGATCGTGGTCCAGGCTTCCTTTGACTCGGTAAAAGAGGAGATAAGAAACAAGCTCTACGAAGAGGAGCTCAAAGGTGAATTTGATAACTGGGTCAAAAAAATCAAAGAAGACGCATATATCAAAAAACTTTAATCGTTAACCAGAAAAGGCACAGGATAAAATTAATGTCTCAAGAAAATACAGTGGAAGAGTCCCCAACGCTTGGCACCTTTTTACGCAATCATCGCGAACAAAGGGGAGTATCACTGGATGAGGCCACTGAAGTCACAAAGATCTCTAAAAGGGTGCTTGAGGCTATTGAAAGTGATGCTTACGATAGCCTACCGGCAGAGACATTCAGCCGTGGTTTCTATTCCATGTATGCTACTTTTCTTGGACTTGACTCCGCAGAGATTCTGGCCAGGTATCTTGAGAGCCGAAAACAGCAACCACTCTCAAGGAGAGGTCAAGCCAAAGTCTCATTGAAAAGCAGCAATCAATTCAGTACGTTCTCGGAACCGGCTTCTTTCTCTTCCGCCTCGGCGATGAGCTTTATCGCCATAGCCATACTCATCGCAATAGCTGCAATCTGCTGGTCTCTTGGCTGGAATCCTGCGACATACATCAGTGCCAGACTGCAAAGCCTGAAAACCGTCTCCCTGCCAGGGCAGGAGCAGGTTACCGAATCAACTCCCTGGGAAGATACATCCGCAAAGAATGCACAGCCTGTTGCCCCTGCACTTGCACCGGAGTTGCCGAAAGTTCAGTTTAACCTCGCCCCCACATCTGAAACAACAGAACAGTCGGTCACGTCAAAACCTTCCCCCCCGCCTGCTCTTTATTATGTGATTGAGGCTCGATTCAACAATGGTGGCAATCTGCAAATCACACTAGACGACGGCGCTGTTCTTGAAAAAAGTTTTACTGCCGGAGAAACTCTGCAGTGGGAAGCAAAAAACAAGATCTTTCTTGTCTTGCCGGAAGAAATAAGCGGCAGCCTTTTGCTCAACGGAATAGAAATCCCCTTACCTGAAGCAAAAGATGGACAACGGCGGCTGACTCTCCCGGAAGATCTTCTTGATTAGCACCCAGTTGGAAACGACTGGTTTCCCCTAACCCTTCGATACTCTCAGAATTCAATCCCCGGGATATCAGCCAGATGACTGTGAACAAAACCCTTGAGTGCCTCGAGTCAGCGAGAACTGACTCGTTTCTGGACGGACCCTCACTGGAGATTCTCAACAACCTTTCGAGATGCTAACGAATAAAAGATGGTCGTTCAATGCTCGATATTCACCAGACATCAACAGCAGTTTCGGATAGAGGCAGTAAACAGCAACTAGAGTCTGCAGCCATTATTCTAGATTGCCGCGAGCACGGTGAATCTGATCTCATCGTCACCTTTTTCTGTCGTGACCATGGGCGTCTGACTGGTATTGCCAAGGGTGCAAAACGGAGTAAAAAACGATTTGTCAACAAACTTGAGATCTTCACTTCTCTCCTCATCCGCCACACCATGCCGGAGAATCGACGTCTAGCCTTTATTGCAGAGGCTGAACTTCTGAAAAGTTTTCTCACCCTTCGTCAGGATATTTCCTGCTACACAACGGCAAACGTTATCCGTGAATGCATCCTCCTGGCTACTCAGGAGATGGAGGGTGATGAGCAACTCTACCCTCTTCTGATCTGGGCCTTTACCAGCCTGGATAGCGGTCGCCCCCCCCAGGCCATTCTTATCCTCTTTCTGATACGCTTTTTTACAGCCATCGGCTACAGTCCGCAACTGCGCCGCTGCCTGAACTGTAGTCAGGAGGTCCATGAGAGAGAGACCTACACCTTTTACACCACAGTCGGAACCATTCGCTGCAGCAACTGCAGCAAGAGGGAAGAGTCAAGCGGCACCCCACTCTCCCTGGGGACCATCAAATCACTAACAGCGGCTCAAGACCAGCCTCTGGACAGGCTGCAGCGCTTGCAGCTATCCCCTCACAGCCAAAAAGAGGCCCTTTCCTTTCTCCACCACTACGGCCGCCAGCTTTTTCAGCGAGAGATCATCTCCTGGTCATTTCTAGACACCATTTCCAGCAAAAACGTGTACCGAAGCAGATAAATGTTTTCGAAGTCTTCGCTTATCTGTGACGCCTTGGTAGCGACTTAGGGAACCTTGAAAAATTAGATTTTTTGTTCAAGATCGAGGAGCAGAGAAAAAAATTTGCGCAGTATCTGCTTGATATGAGTTACTTTTTTTCAACTATGACGAAGAGTTCTGGCAAAAAGACAATTTTTCGAGGTGACCTTAGCAGTGATTCTTCAAGTACTGAGTAGCCGTTACAAATAACGAATCTCTCCGCTGTGCTCAGTGCTGGTAGTTCCGTCATCATGATTAAGGATCAGCGCCCCATCGTTGGCAATAGCGCCAACGACTGCCTCATACTGAGGATGCTGCAGAACATCATAGCCAAAGACAACCCGTTTCCCCACAGTATCGGATAACTCTTTCCAGCGCCTGAGAAGCAGATGCTCTTCGTCATATACTCCTCCACCGTTACGTGCCAGCCATCGCTCTTCCTCAAAGAGCAAAAGACCGATGGACCAACGCAGCTTGGCAAGAAAAGAGAGTGCAAAGGCGGAGATATCTACAGAGTGCCCCAGGAACTGAGAAAACGAAACTGCTGAGTCTTGAAGATCCGTGGGAAAGGAATTGTTATTGAGATTCAGGCCAAAACCAAGAAGATGGTAATTTTCCCCGTACACCGGACTGCGAAATCCTTCAATAAGAAACCCGGCCTGTTTTTTTCCGTGCAGGAGAACATCGTTGACCCAACGGATCGAGGCGGTGGAGCCCCCCTCTTGACGCAGGACCTCGCAACAGGCAATTCCGGGTATCAGTGGCAGTAACTGTCTAAAAGCTGGCAGGAAGGTGTCGGCAAGAATCAGACAACCCCATAACCCTCCCAGCGGAGCATGCCATGAGCGACTGAACCGCCCCTTGGAGAGATGAAGGGAAGAGGCAAGAATCAGAGTTCCGTTGGCAACGGATAGTTTTTTTTCCTCTTGAGAGGCAATGTGCTGACGTGCCTTGTCCATTGCACGATCCAGAGACGGATAGACACGAATGACTGATCCGACATAGGCCCCGTGGCGAAAAACAACATCACAATCAAGACCGCTCTCCTTCTGCCGCCGAGGGAGTTCAATTGCGGAAACATACTCATCCAAGGCCTCTGGAGTGAGAGGAGCAAGGTTATTCATCATCTAGGTACCGGAATTATCAACTCAGGAATATTTTTCAAAAAAATGGCGTGGAGTGAGTAGAGCAGCGTTAACCAGCAGAAAAAAACAACAAACCTTTTGGTAAATGGAACAGGAAACTGTTTGAGAATGCCTCTTAGACGCTATGCTCCTCATTTTTATCCCAGTCAGCCTTGACCCTGGTAATAATCTTCTGAATAAGAGGAAGTCTATCAGATGGACAGACACCGATAAGGGGGGCTCCCTGGTCTACAGACACCCCGGGCTGAAAATAGACGGAATGAATCACCCCTTTTTCTCCATTGTAATAGACAGGAGTATCCCGTTTCATCAAGGACATGATAATAATCTCATCTCCCGGCTTCACTGAGACCGCACGAGCACCCTTTTTCTCAATCCTTGACTGCACATCCAGGGAAAAAAAGTATTTTGCCCGCTCAGGAGCTGGGAAGACATAGAGGACTTCTTTAAGAATACATTCGATAATCTCTTTTTTCTTTAAGGGATGACGGATGACCATAAGTTTTTCTCCGGCCTCGACAAAACGTCCCTCAAGCTCACTATGCAGGGAAGAGACCACTCCGTTGGTTATCGCCGTTATCTTTTTCGGGTTTCTCTCCCTGGTAATCTCAAAAAGAGGCGTCCCGGGAATATGGTTCCACTCACCGCTAACTGCCTGTACAGTGCTTCCCTCTTCCACCAAAAAATGGATCTTACCAGTATGCTCGGCACAGATATCCACATACTCGTAAGGATCGGAGTGATACTTCCCCAGAATTTCATCAAAATCTATTTCATCAGACATCGCTTAACCTGTGCCGGAAAAATTCAGTAACTCCTTAACTCAATAAGGAGCCTGGTAACTTATAAGGATTTGCTTCGTCAAACAGTCAGATCATCCACTGAACGAAAAGACCAGCAGATAACGAGCTCAGTGCTGTGCGCTCTGCTCGGCGCCGTGCCCCGCTGCACCTTGTTGATCATGACCTCCGCCTTCTCCGGCAGATGACCGATGCACGGTGATAAGAGGCGCCTTGACAACTTGAAGATCAACAATCTGACAATCGGAGCGTACCACACTGTCACTGATAAATCTCTTATCAGAAAAAGTAAAGTCCCCATATCCCTGAGACTTTACTGTATCGTAAACGACCCATTTGTCTCGCCCTTGCTCTTTGTTGTGACTATCATAAAGAGTACAGAGAATCGTCACGTTTTTTATATCATCTCCGCCCTTATTTTCAATGGCAAAAGAAGAATCGACCTGATGATTCTCGGCCTGCACCTTGACTGCTGAGCGAGCAAGAGTCACTGACCGCAGCAGTGCTTCCGTTGAGTCTGAAACCTTTATTTCCGGCAGAAAAAGACCTTGCACTCCAGACGAAGCACTGACCTTGACAACTGCCAAGGTCACCAGACCAAGAAGAACAACACTCAGACCCACATTTCCCAAAAATTTTCCATTCATGATACACTCCTCCCTTGTCGTACACTACAGCCTAATTATGATGGCGCTGCAAAAATCAATCATCTGTTGCCTTGTCACGAATTTTCAGTCACCGCTGTGTACTCTATACCTTCCTCAGCCCTTCAAATTCAAACATCTCGCATATGAAACTTTTCCACTTCGTCATCTCAGGATTCGACTTTTCCGAATCTACCTTATTATGTGACTATACAACAATAAAGCTATATTTTATACTTAGATAATTCGCTGAAGGCAAGCCTATTCGTGCTCAGGGCTCACTCAAAAATAAATTCGCAGCAATGATATATGCGGTGCACATTCAGAGAACTAATCTGAGCACAACGTTATTTCTCAACATGCCCCTCAGATTTTCATGACTTTGACCTTTTCGCACTCCAGCAACAGTGGTATATAGTCTGCTCACTCAGTTATCAGATAAACGAATCAAGCCATGAAAAAAACTACACCAACTCATAATACTGAGCAAGCCCATGCCGGAACCAGAGACGCCCTCTTCCAGGTGGAGCGGATCAACGGGGATTTCGTCTTTGACGATCGCGTTGCCCAAGTCTTCGACGATATGCTCGACCGCTCCGTTCCCCATTACCAGGAAGTAATCCAATCCATTGCCAGAATCCTGGGCTGCCTGCTGCAGGAAGGTTCACAGATCGTAGATCTCGGCTGTTCCACCGGCACCACGCTCCTGCAACTGAGCCGTCTGCTTGAAGAAAAAAAATTCACTTATCTGGGAATAGACAACTCAGCTGCCATGCTCGACAAAGCCAGACTCAAGGCGGAACTCTTTTCCAGACAGGAAAGCCTCAACTTTAGCGATGGGGATATCACGAAAGTTGACCAGCCCGGAACCTCTGCCTTTCTTCTCAACTACACCCTGCAATTTATCCGCCCTCTACACCGGGAAACTTTTCTCCGGCGGGTCTACGAGAATCTTAGTCCGGGAGGTGTTCTTATCCTCAGCGAAAAAATCATCTCCCATCATCCCGGCCTCAACCGCCGCTATATTGAAATCTACCACCAGTTCAAGAAAGAGCGCGGCTATTCCGAACTGGAGATCGCCAAAAAGAGAGAGGCTCTGGAAAATGTTCTTATCCCCTGCTCCCTTGAAGAAAATCGCAATCTCCTGCAGACTGCTGGTTTCACTGAAGTAGAGCCTTTTTTTCAATGGTTCAACTTTGTCTCTTTCCTTGCTGTAAAACCAGCAAACTGACTTCCCCTTTTTCTGCCATGAACTACCTTGATCAGTTGCCAGCATCGGCCCAAAGAGATGAAATTGCCCACATCCACCAACAACGGCAACAATGGGTCAATCAGCCCAAAAAGGGCTTTCTCCGTTTTCGCCTTCCCTGCGAAGCCTTGCAGGCCTGTCCTGCAACTAACGTTGACTGCACCAGTGATGTGGTAAAAATTGGTTCGGCCGATGAACTATCGGCTGAAGATCGAACAGAGGTTGAATCTCATCTGCGGGCCTTCATGCCCTGGCGCAAAGGCCCGTTTTCTGTTTTTGGTATCGACATTGATGCCGAATGGCAGAGCCAGCGCAAATGGCAGCGACTCCTCCCGCATCTGCCTGATATGCAGAACAAGGTCGTGGCAGATATCGGCTGCAACAACGGCTACTACATGTTTCGCATGGTGCCTTTCGCGCCAAAGGTTGTTGTCGGGTTTGAGCCTTCGGTGCAGCATTACTACTGTTTTAAGGGACTCAATGGCATGGCCCGACAGGAGAACCTGCACATCGATCTCCTGGGCGTAGAGCACCTGCAACTCTTTCCCGACTGCTTTGACATCCTCTTCCTGATGGGGATCATCTATCACCGCAGCTCGCCTGTGGAAACCCTGCGTGATATTTTTTCCTCCCTGCGTAGCGGCGGGACTCTTGTACTCGAGTCCCAGGCCATTCCAGGCGAGAGCGAAACAGCACTCTTTCCGGGAAAAACCTATGCCAAGGTCCCTGGCACCTACTTTGTTCCCACTGGCAACTGCCTAAAAAACTGGGTCCTCCGCGCCGGATTCAAAGATGTGGAGATCCTCTGCCAGCACCCCATGTCCAGCAAGGAACAGCGGCGTACAGATTGGATGCGATTTGAATCATACTCCGACTTCATCGCCCCGTTGGATCCCGAAAAAACCGTTGAAGGCTACCCTGCACCGGAACGGGTTTACCTGCTGGCCCGGAAAAAATAATAATGCCAGCACAGCTCTTTCTTGCCTTTGCCTGCAAGTATGGTAAACTTGGTATAATTTTCGTATAGATTTCGGGGAAACAATTCAGATAAGGAGCATGCAATGGATTACAAAACCTGTACACTCTACAGCGGTGGCCTCAAAGGTGCCGAGGCTACCTTTGGCGAAGTAGCCGAAAAATTAGGGGTAAAAGAAATAATCTTCACCTTTGAAGACCACAAACTGAACCGTAATAAAAATGCGGTGACCCTGAGCAAAGAAGAGCTGGAGCGAGGAGATATATCCATGGAACTGGCCTCGCGCATGCTCAACAGAACCTACTATGAAACAGAAAAGATTCGCAAGGTCCTGCAGACTATTTTTCACATGGTCAATAACGGACATCAGGTCTTTGTCGTCGGCACAATTCAAGAAGACCATTCTGTTAAAGGCGGCACCGGATGGGCCGTAGAACTTGCAAAACTCTTTAACCGTCCCCTCCATGTCTTTGACCAGCCCCGCAAACAGTGGTTCACCTGGAAAGGAAATGAGTGGAAGGAAGACAGCCCCGTAATCGAATTTGATACCTTTGTCGGTTCTGGTACCCGTTACCTCAGCGATGCTGGCCGGGAAGCCATTGAAAAATTATTCACCGATTCTTTTGCCTAGGTCTTCAAAAGGACACACATGGAAACTGACTGCCTCTTTTGCAAGATAGCTGCCGGTGGCATCCCTGTAGACGTACTCTACGAAGACGATGAATTGCTAGCTTTTCGCGACATCGCACCCCAGGCCCCCATCCACTTTCTGATCATTCCCAAAAAGCATATCCAGAATCCTGCCAAGATAACCGCCGAAGACGAGGAGCTCATGGGCAGGATGCTGCGCCGAGGCGCAGCCATTGCCCAGGAGAACGGAGCCAAAGACTTCCGTCTCGTTTTTAATAGCGGGGCAGAGGCTGGTCAGACTGTCTTCCACATCCACATGCATGTCCTGGGAGGCCGCTCCATGCAGTGGCCTCCGGGCTAGCCCTCAGACGATTCAGATAATTTTGTAACGTACCAATTTCTTTCTCATCACATGCTGGTGGGTTTTCGCATTTTTCAGATTTATATGCCGCCAAATTACCAGAAGATCAAGATCTCGATGTGCTAAGAATTGCCCCTTGCTTTCCATCTCACTCATGATAAGATCATAATCTCATGCATCAACTAAAGCGAATCGAGAAAACGGAATTCAGGCCTAAGATGCTTGCCTTAAAAACACGACAGGCGGAAGGATAAAACCAACACAGCCATATCACGAGATATTTCATATCTATTCAACCCCTTCGTTATACTCCTCGGCAAAATTTATTTTGATCAGCAAAGATACCCTTTCAGAAATAATAAATGAGACTGACACAATTCTTGGTAAGGCTTTTGCACTTAGTATTCAGATGCTCATCGTCACCTCTCTGATATCTTTCTCAATTAGTACGTTACCAAATCTTTCGAAAGGTACCGTCAATTTATTACGTATTGTAGAAATATTCACTGTTTGTATCTTTACAATTGAATATTTACTGAGAATCCTGGTCGCTGAGAAAAAGCTAAAGTTCATTTTTAGTTTCTTTGGCTTAGTTGACCTGGCTGCAATACTCCCATTTTATATTGCCACGGGTTTCGATATTCGTTCCGTTAGGATATTCAGGCTCCTTCGCCTTGTTCGAATACTTAAACTACTCAAATACAGCAAGGCTACAACCCTATTTCACAGGGCATTAATAATTTCAAAGGAAGAGCTTATCCTCTTTGGATTTGTAGCTTCCATCATGCTTTATCTTTCAGCCGTCGGCATCTATTACTTTGAAAACCCTGCACAACCAGACCATTTCAAATCAGTATTTCATTGCCTTTGGTGGGCGATTACAACACTGACTACAGTTGGGTATGGTGATATGTTCCCAGTAACAACTGGCGGAAAACTATTTACATTTTTTGTGCTGACAGTTGGGTTGGGTATTGTCGCAATTCCGACTGGTTTAGTGGCTTCAGCACTCTCACAGGCCCGTAATGAAGATAAGGCAGAACAAATTTCCACGCAGAACTTACCCCGTTAACACCCCGCAGACTCGATCAATTTCACGTCAGACGAAGAAGGATATCATGAAAAGGTTTTCTAGAATGCTCGAGTGGATTCGACCTGTTGGTATAGGGCTTGTGTATTTCCTTGCTGAATATCTGGGCACAGACGCCATATCACGATTCCATATTCTTGGGCCAATTGTGGTAATTGTCATGTCTGGAACAGTGGCATTCGAATCTTTGCTACTTGGAGAAACTGCTTCTGAAAAAATCGGTTTTAAACCAAACCGTGCGTATCAGATTCAGTCCGGCTTGAATAACTTGGCAACGGCATTCACTGCCCTGCTTGTTTTTGTCTTGGATTGGGGACGATATGCAGACGCAACCATAGTAATCACAATGTTGCTGTTCTTTGTTCTTTCGGCTGCAAACCATGCAGCAACTGCAATTAAAGAGCACAATATGAAACCAGTCAACCTAATGCGGCCAATGATGACATTGCTACTGTTAGGCCTCCTGCTTCCTCCCATGTTTCAGGCACTACTGCAATGAAGAGACAACAGGCAGGACATGAGAACCGAAACCGTACCGACCAATCCACCGGACATTTACCACGCCATCAATTTCGCATGTTATATATGAAACGTTATGGCCTTTACGAACTACTCTCAGTATTGAAATGAAAATATAATTGCCGTGCCTCGCGGTTTTTAACATCCCGTTCAGCAACAGAATTTCATCAAAATACGTTTGAAATAATACTATGAAACAGCGATATGCGTGGGTCTGGAAACGACTACTTTGAAGGGTGGACTATTATGAAAAGCAAACTGATACTTTTTCTATTCATAGGCTTACTTTGGTTCATCCGGTTTAAGCGTACTTAAAAATTGAAAATGTGGACATACTGTTCTTCCTTTCTAAGAAGAGACCAATCAACTTTGGAAAGGAGAAGGGAGTATGTCCACGAGCTTATTGTACCATGGGTTTGGCATTCGA
>JAHJNL010000081.1 GCA_018820855.1 Pseudomonadota bacterium
CGCCGCCTCCACCATTTATTTTCAACATTATCTGTCACTTCCGGCCAATTACCTTTCTTGATTGGTTGGCCGGAAGTTGGCCGTTTTCACCACTTTGACAAGCCGTTGTATAGAGGCTTTTCAACTCTGATTTACTCACCTGGTAATACCGCTCAAAGGCTTTATTTGTTGTATGCATTGTTCCGGCCTTGATTATCTTATTCACTTTCGGAGCACTAGCCCAGTTGCATCGCGATCCCGCGCTTTGCCATTCAGCTCTCCTGTTTCTTACTGATACCAAGCAAAAGCTTCTGCTATTATTTTACTCAATAGATTATTGATGTTCCCAACCTCATGTGTTCTCGTTCTCTTGAGTTTCCTTGGGGTCGATCTTCGTCTCTTATCTGTCTGAAGATACTACATTATCAAGAAAGACAATCGACATTAACCTTGCAAAGGACATAGCAGATGTTATAAATTGTTGAATATCTTTGAATGGCACGCAGATGTTTTGTGAATCCAAGCGGCGAAGGCTGAATTGATGATCCGACAACCCGAAAGTTTTCTGCAGCAGGTCAAGGAAGTCCGGCGGCAGCTGAAACTTTCCCAAAAAGAGCTGACTCACGCTCTGGGGGTGAGTTTTGCACGTTCAACTGCTGGGAAAAAGGCAAGACGATGCCGTCGAAGCTGGCCTTGAAACAATTTTCAGCATTTTGCACGACGAACACCCGCAGCTGTGAGCTGAAATCAGCGCGATTTTGCATGAGACCGGGGCAATACTTGAAGGAGGTGTGATATGAGCCAGTTTGACCCCAAATTCACCATCACCAACCGCATGACCGCTGCCATCACCCAGATTGAAAGGGCACGGGGTTTTCTGGAAGCGGCCAGACTATCAGATGACTGGCTCCGGGATATGGGCAACAAGGCACTGATCAAGGAAGCGCACCATACCACCCACATTGAAGGCACTCGGTTGACGCTGGATCAGGCAGAGCGTTTATGGCGGGGCGAAGCAGTGCCGGAAGCCGACCCTGACGACACACAGGAACTCCTCAATTACCGATCGGCCTTTGCGTTTGTCTCTGAATGTCTGGACAGCGGCGAGCCCATTCACGA
This sequence comes from Pseudomonadota bacterium, assembly GCA_018820855.1. Classification (GTDB taxonomy): domain Bacteria; phylum Desulfobacterota; class Desulfobulbia; order Desulfobulbales; family Desulfocapsaceae; genus Desulfocapsa. The sequence continues at coordinate 1,099 of JAHJNL010000081.1, forward strand.
AGGTATGATCCGTGAAATCCATCGGAAGCTGGTTCAAGGCGTTCGGGGCAGTAAAGCCGATCCGGGCAATTATCGACGTATTCAAAACTATGTGGCAAACGCATCGACGGGTGAGGTCATCTATACGCCACCCTCTGCGGTGAAAGTGCCGATCATGATGTCGGAAATGGTTAAATGGTTGAACAGCGAGATGGATATCCATCCAGTTTTGGTGAGCGGCATTTCTCAGTTTCAGCTTGTGCATATTCATCCATTCCTTGATGGCAACGGCCGTGCCTCGCGCTTACTGTCGACACTCTGTCTCTATAAAGCTGGATATGACTTCAAGCGACTCTTCACCATCAGTGAATATTATGACCGCGATCGGCCAACCTTTTATAGGTCGATCCAGGGTGTACGAGAAAATGGCATGGATATGACCGGCTGGCTTGATTACTTCGTTAAGGGTCTCGAAACCCAGATGATCGAGATCAAAGAGCGTGGTGAACAGGTTATCCGCCGGGATGTCCTGGGGCAGAAGCATGGCTTGAATGAGCGCCAAAACAAGGCGCTTGCCTTTCTGCTGGAACATAAAAAGCTGACCATTCAGGACTTTGAAAAACTCTGCCCAGACGTCAACCGCCGCAGCCTTCAGCGTGATTTGAAAGGCATGATGGACAACAAACTTGTAACATCAGAAGGAGCAACGAACCAGCTTATCTACATGCTTCGGGGGTGAACTTGCGACATCATGCGACAACAACTTGCGACAGATTCACGACACACCTTGCGACATGGAGCTATGGCACTGCTGTGACAAATTACAGTGACCAAAAGACCTTTTTGTCATCTGGGCCTGATTGGTTTGTCGGTGGGGAATTGAACAGATAATGGCTGCTAATCCGCAAAGTTTTTTCCGCTTCGCTGCCCGGTATTATCCGTTGCTACTGGACCTTTTTTACCGTCGCGAAGGATTCTCCGAGGCAGACCTGCGTAACCTGATCGAAACAATTCGCAACGAGGGGGATCCCGACCCGGCAAAAGTAATCGATCAACTGCAGTCGTTCAGTATCATCGAGCCTATTCCCGATGCAACGGCTACCTTTGAATTAACCGCTCCTGTATTGAACCTGCTCTCTTTTCTGCTGCGTGAGCACCGGTTGACATCTACCAGAGTCCTCCAGGTCTATCTGACGGATCTTTCGGAACTGCGCGAGGAGCTTGATGGCGCTGCCCGTCAGAACCTTGGGAATCAGGCGGCTCGCGCACTCAATGATATTTCGCAGCTGATCGAACGGGTACGCCAGGATTCCCATAGCAACCGAGAAGGGATTATCGGGGAAGTGATTAAACTCAAATCCAATCGTGAGCGGCGTACCATCCGCGAGCGGTTTGAGGTTATCAACCACCTCTGGAGCCGCTACCTGGAACCCTTGCGTGACCTGATCGATGTCAAAAAGGCGATGGATGCCGGCCTGGATGATTTAGATCGCAGCCTGACCGCAAGTGGCAGAGCATTTGTCCTCGATGGCGCCCTGGCCCGGGAATTTTCGCGCTGCCGGGCCCGATTGCTTCGCCTGCGCCGCGAGATGACAGAGGATTTCAATGAGTCGATGCGTGAGGTGGAGCCGCTTTACGTTTCGCTGAAAAAAGAGAGTGAGCTGGTTCGCGGGGCTTCTCTTGCCCTGGAGCAAATGGATCGCTCGGGGCTTGCAAGTCTGCAACTCCCGGAGATGATGGCAATACCGGTCTGGCGGATTGAGGGGACGTTTTCAGATACATCTCTTGAAGCCTTTCTCCATGGAATCAAAGGATACCAGCCGGGGATCTCTGAACCCTTGATTGATACGGGTGAAATTACTGAGACCGAATTTATCCTACCCTCTGAACTGTTTGACCGACTCGAATCGGCGCTGCCGGTTGACGACCTGCTCGCCTGGCTGCTGCAAAACTATCCCCAGGTTGGGCTTGGTGAAATGGTAAGGGCCTACGGGCGAGTCTTTTTAGAGGAATCGAAAGCAATGCACTTTGGTGAGGCGGAACGACGCTATCCTCTTAAAGAAGTCACCCTTGTCGCCCGGCCCGTGCGATTGGAGAAACTGCCATGACTGAAACCTCCCCCTTTAACTTGCCACATTTAAGTGAGATTTTTGATGCCCTCCGCCGTGGTCGCCACTTGTGTGCCGCAGACGGAAAACTCTACTGGGCTCTCAGGGAAAACCTGGATGCGTACCAGAAACTTTTTCATCATCTTGGTTTTCGCCTGCAGGTCCATGGGCGTGATTTTTTCTATTTTCGCGGTAAAGACAGTCTCAGCCCCCAGGCCTCGCGCATGGCCGTTTTTGTTTTCATCCTGATTGAGGCCCTGTCGGACCAGGGCGAACCGGTGGTTGATACCCTTATGACCCAAACGTTTTCAGTCCCTGACCTGCCCCACCTCAAAGGCGCCCGTTACCGCGCCTATCTCAAGGAAGCCGGAGCGATAAGCGAAGATGATCTTCGTAACATTCTTCGTCAACTCGAGCGGTTTGGCTTTATTCAGCGTCATACCGATGATACCTTCAGCTTCCGGACCCCGGCGTACCGTTTTTTCGATGTCTGTGTCGAGATCCTGGACCGCGATGAAGCACGGATAAAAGAGGAGCAGACGCCATGAATATCGTAGGTCCATCGCGTATGGTACTGCTGCGGGCAGGAAAATACGACTACGGTGAGGTTGAACTAATCAACCCGCTCCACCTGGTCGGGCCCAATAATATCGGCAAGACCTCACTCATCGCCGTGCTGCAATTTCTCTATATCGATGACCAGCGAAGTATGCATTTTTCCAGGGAGATGGCCGAGACCAGGAAGTATTACTTTCCCAATCAGAACAGCTACGTCCTGTTTGAGTGTTTGACTCCTACTGGATACCAAGTCGTCGGCGTACAAGGCCTTGGCCCCATTCGCAGCTACGAATTCAAGCGTTTCGCCTATCAGGGGCAATATGACCCGGATGATTACCTCGATAAAGAGCGGCGCATTCGGGAACCGGAGGCGGTGCGTCTTCGGCTGGCTGCCAAGGAGTTTCGATTGCTTGAACCGCGCCATCTGCGCGCCGCCCTCACCGGCATCGGCGATAACCGTGATGTGAATCTGGGACTGGTGCCGATTCGTCAGCGGGATCACTACGAACGTTTTCGGGCGGTGTTTGGTAACCTGCTCCGCCTGGCGCATTTGCGTCAGGACGAACTGAAGCAGTTTCTGCTCGAAATCCACAGGGGAGATTTCCAGCAGCGCACCATAGACCTCGAAGCCGGATATTCGAGCCAATATCACAAGGTTTGCGCCGAGGCCGAAGGTCTGCGCGATCTTCGGGCGATTGTCGAGGATGTCCGCCGAGTCCTCACACTTGTCGTCGATCGAGACAATTTGCGACAGCTGCTTCCGGGACTCTGGGAGGCAGTGCGGGCCGGGTACGGAGAAGTCGAATCGGAAATAGTGCGTAGCAAACAAAAGATTGAAGAGCGTCTTATCCTCCTGAACGAAGATGGCGGTCGTCTTGCCGAAGAAGAGAAGAAATACAAGGACGAGAGAGACGCTCTGTTACAGGAACTTGGCAAAATAGCCGGGGACCTTGAGCGCCATGAGCAGGAGGCTGCATCGTTCAAGGATTTCCTTGTTGATTTTGAGAAAAGTCGAAAAAGTGATCTGGAGATGAAGATTGATCGGCTTGGTGCGTCTCTTGGTCAGGCCGTGGACGTTTCCGTGGAGCAGGTGCGCGGGCGGGTGGGGAGGCTGGAACAAGAACTTGCCGGAATGCAGCGGCGACTCGAGCAGTTTTCCGGAAATGTCGCGGAAAGGTTACTGCCTATGCTGTCTGACGCCGATGCTGGACAAGTTTTCCGACTGATCAACCCTGAAATTCTGGGACTTTCCCGCGTTGATGATGGCTTTATTATAAAGGATGAAAGGAAATTTGGTCCTGCTATTGCTGATTTCGCCAGCCGGATGCAAAATGAGGTTTATGAAGATGAACTGGTGCGCTTTCCCCTAACCGGGCTAAGCGTACCTGATCTGGCAGCTTATCGCGATGCCGAGACTCTGGAACAGCGTATTGGTGAGCAGGAACAAGTGCTTCACCGGGAACGGCGGACTCTGGAAGCAGCGGTCAATCGTGAGCAGATTCGAGCTGAAAAAGAGAAGTTGCAGCAGGAATGTGATCGAATCAGGAGCCGACTGCAACGATATCTGGAATATCAGGAGCGGTTACCCACCATTCGGCAATGGACCAAAGAAAAGAATACTCTTGAAAAACGAAAACAGCAGTTGGAGAAGCTGCTGGATGCACTGGCTGGACGGAGCCAGGTGATTGCTAAAGAGAGACGAGTGCTCGAAGAGCGTGGGCGCGAGCTTGCGTCGCGTCGAGAGAAACTGCTGAGAAGATTACAGAAGCTCACCGGACCAGATCCCTCCTGGCCGGTTGATCCGTTTGATCGGCAAAGTCGCGACCTTGATTCCTTATTGGAACTCTATGAGAGAAAGGTTGGACAACATACTGATATCACCAGCCGCTTTGCTGAAGAGTTTCGCCGCATCGAACAGCGAACCTACGGTAAATATCTGGGCGAGGACGAGGCCGCGACACTGGCCAATCTTCAAGCCGAGGTGGAGGCCTTGGACGAACGGGAAAAAGCGGTGCAGGAATTGTGGAAGAGTCTTGCCGCCGGACTGCAGAGTGCATTCAAGGGACTGAATCGGGATCTGCAAACCCTCACCTCTCGCATTGATGAACTCAATCGCCGCCTGGGTCGTGTTTCCATCTCCAATCTGTCGAGGCTGCGGCTGATTCTGCGGGAACATGCTGAATGGACGCAGAGGATCAAAACGGTGGTGGAGGTTGAAGCCATGCCTCTGTTCTTTAACAGCAGTGTCGTCGGTGAGGCCCAAAACCAGCTTGGTGAATTACTCAAGCAGCATCGACGTGTGGAACTGAGTGATCTCTTTGACCTGCATTTCGAAGTCACCAGTGGTGACGGTCAGACCCGGCGTTATCCACACCTCGATTCCATTGAATCCAACGGAACGACCATCACTATCAAGGTGTTGATCAATCTTATACTGCTTAAAGGGTTGCTTGGTGATAAGGAGGTGTCCATTCCCTTCTATCTCGACGAGGCCTCAAGCCTTGATCGGGAAAACCTGGCAGCTATTGTTCAGGAGGCGCGTAAAATGGGATTTGTCGCGGTTCTCGCCAGCCCCGAAGCGATGGAAGCTGCCGATTCGCTCTATTTTCTGCGAGAAAACAATGGGCGAATCATGCTCGATCCGAAAACCTCTCTTCTTCGCATTGAAAGGCGGTCAGACAATGGCGGTTGATGCTCTGGCACAAAAACTTAGTCTGCTGCTTACTCAGGGCAGCCTTGCCTCCAGCCGCTTGACCGAAGGTGATCGCAGTCGCCTGCAGTCACTTTTTGAAACGGGAGTCTTGGAGGTTGTGCGAAGTGGCGCGGGTAAAACGGTAGTGGTGAAAAACCGGGATGCCTTAGATACCTTTATCCTGCGCACCTACCCTTCCGGCCTGGAAGGAAGAGGAGAAGCACCTACTCCAAGGTGCAGGGCGGTGGCTGAACTTCGGGATTCGAAGAAGGCTCAAGAAACCAGTCCGCCAATAGTCCTGCTGCGGGGCTTCGATAACTGTAAATTACGCTCTGGTACAGAGGTGCTGCCGGTCGCCGAGCTGACGGAACTTGCAGGAGTTGCCGCCTTACATCTTGGTTACAGAGAGTGGGAGTATACCGGAGTATTGGCGGTGGTTGAAAATCTGGAGGTTTTCTGGAATTTCGAAAAGCTCCAGACAGGTGCTCAGATGGCACTCTATGCGCAAGGACGGCTCAGTGGCAGGATTCTCAGCTGGCTTGGTTCGCAATCGATGGCACGGGCTCGAATCATCCACTGCGGGGATTATGATCCAGTCGGCCTTGACGAATACCTGCGCTTGAAGGGTATCTGCCCTGAACGTGCGGAACTCTTTCTGCCTCCCAATTTTGAAGCGCTCTTATCCCGATATGGAAAAAAAGAGCTTCTCCAAGGCAGCAATGGTCCGGTATTAGCTCGGCTCAGGAAAACCAAAGACCAAGAGGTCCGCAGGATTGTGAAACTGATAGACCGATATGGCATTGGCCTGGAGCAGGAAATCTTACTGCTGGGTTAGACAAACAGTCAGGCCACAACAAGACCACCGTCAATCCCTTGAAATCTTTGCAGATCATTTTTTATATACACTTTTGGAATATTTTTTTGCTCTCTACAGGAACCCTTGCAAACTCTGATGCTTTTCTGCCTCTTCATGGAACAATCTATGTAATTCCAGGAATAATCTCTCCTGTTGGGTACAACATAGTGTGATCAGCCGGGCAGGTTTGGTTAGATCAAAATTTAGGAGCGAGCAGGGTTTGCTGCAAGCTTTGATGATGTTGTAGTACTGGGAGAGAGGTGGCTCAGGACTTCTCTCCATTTTGCTCTCCTGGCAGAAGTTCTAATTTTCAGGTTTTTCGACAATCAGACATTTACTGATCAGCAGTGACCAAAAATTAAAAAATTAAAACTCACGACAATGCAACCACGCGTGTCCCGAAGGACTGTCAACTCGCTGCGTTTGCGACAAAACGATGAGGAGCGGACAATATCTCTGAGTTCCTCGTCAGTCAGATGAGCCACATCATCCGTCACAAAGACGAGATTCTCCCCTCCTACCCCTTCCCACTCCCATGCCTGATGCAGGACACCATAAGGACCGACCATCATTTCTTTCGCCTGCCGTATCCGCATGGCAGGATCAATAGGGGGGACAGCATAGCGTGTAGACGTACCGAACTCCATAGCTCTCTCTCATAGAATTTTTTTTACGTATCTTGAACTCGGGCTCTCCAGCGACCTCTCACCCGAAAGACCATTCAGCAACCTGCTCATTTCACAGGTATTGGAAAAGACAAACGCACTATTCTTCCATGGCTTTTTGCCATGAAGTGAATTGAAGAACTGAGGGTTATCTATAAGAGGTGTTTCTTAAATTTTTCTCAAAAGGAGAGTGAAGATTTGGCAAAAAGAGGGAGGATTGGCTACGGCTCAGCAGTCAGTGCCATGGTTATTCGTTGTCAGGAAACTCCTGCCAGAAGGCACACATAGCCTCTTCGACATCCTGGGCATCTTCACTAACCTGCTGATGGACCTGTTTGTAGTGCTGGAGAATATGTTGCGCCTGGGCATGATTCCCGGAACGGGAATAGAGGTCAAACAGTTGTCTTGCTAGTTCCGCATCCTGGGGAAAATGACGAAAAACAGTCTTGAGCAGTTCACAAGCTTGCTCATTTTTTTTCTGCTCTTGCAAAAGAGAGGCATATATCTTTGCAGACAGACAAAACTCTTGTTCCACATCTTGTTGGAACAGCTCGCTATCCTCAACAGTAAGGCCGAGAAGTCCTGCTCCCTTCCAAAATCTGAAAGCCCGGTAAAAACTGTTACAGGCCTGCCAGTGCTTCTCCTGCCGAACGCAATGCCTCCCACGCCTGGCATGTTGAAGAAACTCCATCACATCAATACGGCAATTTTTCAGTTTAACGACACCACGTTCCACAGTGAGATATTCTTTCGCTTTTACCGGTGAAACGAGTCGACCGAGTTTCTTTCGAATCTGCGAAAGCAACGTATCGAGGCTGGACCGTTGTCTTTCCGCATCCTTATCCGGCCAGAGACGGAGCGAAATAAGGGAATGCTCCCTCTGGAGACCGTGACTCGCGGCAAGAATGAAAAAGAGATGACGCTCGATTTCCGTTAGTTCATACGCATTTTGCTGACGATTTTCAGTAACGCTGAGTGTTGTCTTCCCCAGAAGGGAAATGTCAATGAGAGGAATCGGTGTTCCCCCTGGGGTCACGCCCTTGTCAAAGCGTTCGGCAAGAAGCTTTAGTACATAATCAGTTTCGATTGAATGACGTAAGGCCAGTACCAGAATCGGCTCCACGACCTGAGGAATAAAAGAAAAAAAATGTATATACTCGTTTTTTTTCATGAAGTGAAGACAGTGGACCACATCTCTCAGGGCTTGCTCCTCTTCACCCTGCTGCAAATACATCCAGGCCCTGTGCGTAAGGACACTGCAACGTTGAAATTCCTCTCCCAGCTCTTGAGACAGATTCATCGCCTTGGCAAAGTGTTCTTTTGCCTCTTGATACATTCCAAGTTGCGCAAATGCCGCGCCCAACACCTGATGGTTGAGAAGAACATGGGCATTGGCACCGACCTGTTGCCGCAGTGCCAACGATTCTTGTGCGGCCTGCAAGGCCTCTTTTTTCTTTTTCCGCAATGCCAGAAGCAGGGCATGATAATGAAGCAATTGACTCCGCATGTGGGCTTTGGAAAAGGCATAACAGCTTTGCAGCCCTCTTACAATCAAGAGTTCTGCTGTATCGATATCGTTTTCCGCCAGCGCTGAATCGATATCCCAGATATACAAGAAGGGACTTATAACACTCTGGGTAACGACATCCTGCTCCGCGACCTGCTCAAGGAACTTTTTCTGGTGACGATAGTTCACAAAATCACCCTCCATCTCCAACAGATTCACCTGTAGAGTGGTGAGAAAAAATTTGTTCAGTGTCGTCACCAGCGGGTTGTGCATTTCGGAAAAAGATTCTTCGATCTCCTCTCTGCATCCCTTCATATTCCCTACAAATCCATGGCGATAGGCGCGTATCAGACGGATGGCCGCACTCATGTTGTCCAGGCCGTTGGCAAGGCATAATTGCAGAGCCATGGTGTCATACAACTCCACCTTTTCCATATCGGATTGAAGGAAGCAATGGCCGAGAGCGAGGGCATGCAGCATTTTCATTTTCTGCGGGAGAAGTAGATAATCCTTCTGTCTCTCAAAAACCGTTTCAAGAGATACAAGATACTCTGCCATCAGGTTAAATTGGCCGTCGACGATTGTATGAAATTCCACCAGTTGGCTGTTGGACAGGAGGATACCGTATTCATTGCCCTGTTGAGAGAAAAGAGTTTGTGCGTTGCGCAGAAAGGGTAGCGCCTCGGAGGGGGAAGAATCCTGGAGACAAGCGCCATAGTAATAGCTGAGCCATGGGTAAGCAAGAATGGTGACTTCTGAAAACTTTCCCAACAGCAGTGCCAATGTCTTGATCTGCTTGAGATAAAGAAGTTCAAAACCGGATTGGCTCAAAATCTCTTCGGCAAGGGGAATCAGTTCCCCACAGACTGCATAGTATAAGGCCCGTAAGGGTTCACGGTATCTCAGGTGATACCGGACTGCCTTCTGAAAAACATGCGCACGTATTGCGGAGGAAAGCTGCTTCTCCGCCAGGGAACGGAGGGTCTCGCGAAACAGATAGTGGAAATTATAAATTCCTCTTTCTTCATCAATGCATCGAAAAAAAAGATTATTTTTCTTCAACTTTTCTATCAGTCCCTCTCCTTCTTCCTTTCCAAAGAGCACACAGACCAATTCCGTGGACATCTCCTCCAGAAGAACCAACTGCAAGAGCGCCTGATACCGTTCCTGAGAAATTTCTGCGAGCACATCCTGGAGGAAATAGTCTTCCACAGACCTACGAAAGACAACCGAATCCGGAAGCAAGACCTTATGAGTGGTGTTTTTTCCCGTTCTATGTAAATGAAGGCCTGCCAGAACCAAACCGGTAATCCACCCTTCGGTATGTTGTTGAAACTTCTGCATCTGATCCAACGAGAGCGACAACCCGAGGATGGATTGAAAAAACCGGACAGTCTCATCCAGAGAGAAATCCAAATCACTGCTGCCAATTTCCAATGTCGGCACTTGCAATCTCTTGACTTGGAGAACTTTTTTTACGGGATAGCGGGAAATAAGCAGACACTGTACCCATGGAGGGGTGTGCCGGATAAAAGAGAGGAGAAGAGAGGCACTCTCGTCTCCTCCGGCTATGAGATGGATATCATCAAAGACAAGAAAAAAACGCTGGTTAGAGGCAACAACACCCATCTCTTCAGCGAGAATCGCACCGTAGCCCGATGCTTCACTGTGATGGATGGTCCCCTGATCCAGGGCTACCAGGATGTTGTTGGCCTGAAAAGCAGGCAATGTTTTTCTCAGAAGAGTAACCAAGACGCCGAGCAGGGCAACAGGATCCTGATCTTCGGGACCAAACTGACACCAGCCGGAAAGGCAGCCACTTTCCTGTAAATATTGCTGGGCGAAAATCGACTTCCCGGAACCGGCCTGAGCTTCGACAGTAATTACTTTTTTTTTGTACGCCTGCAGATGTCTGAGCCGCTCCAGCAGAGCGGATCGCTGTAAAACTTTTTCCGGAGCCACTGCCGGAGGAGTCAATTTATAATCAGGTACGTTACAAAGCCTCCCCAAAAGGGATCCAAAGAGGCCTAAAGAGGGATCTTCTCGATTTTCCTGCAACAATAGTTTCTCTCACTGCTATTGAATAGAATGCTTCTCGGTCTGCAATTCTCTTAAAGACTGCTGGTTGCTGTCAGGAACCTGCGTTTTGAGCAGGTCAATTGGCTAACAAGGGTAAGGTGAGAGTCGGGACGCAACCTGCTTTTGACAAACACTTTATAATACGACAAGTTAAATAGTAAAAGCAAAAAAACATTTTCCGAAAGGGCCTTATCTCAAACCATTCTCACGGCTTTAACCTGCCGTAAATCACTAGAACGAGCAAACCCGTTCCGCTCCACCAAGGTGTCAATCATTGGTGATACTCGACGCTTCATACCCGGGCCAACCATCGTCAAAATGCTCACATTGGATATTCCGTTCATTTAATTTCAACTCAGAACTGCCAGTGAAATGAGAAGTTCGGTGGATACCTTACCGTCTCGATCTTTTTGCCATTTTCTGTTCCATGACTTAGCCCGTTAGAGGGCTTAATTAGTAGCAGATTTCCCACTTAACGGCTTGTTCAAATTTTCGGGACCACTTCTCTTCTTTCAACCGTAGAAATTTCGTCTTTTTTTACTCATCCCCGTCCCCTTCCCTCACGGCAAAAGATGCATCTATTTGTTACAACAGCTGAAATTCGCTCTCTGGTTATACATTTTCACCTTTTTGTTTGATCTTCCAATCCATTTCTGCGAAGCTTCGTCCAGGAATCCTTACCTCTGTCTACCATGGACAACTTGCGCTTCAAGAGCTTCCCCTTCGCGGACCAAAGCCATATTGCGCCTATCCGGAGAGTTTTATGATCAGTAAGCTTACAGTCAAAGGCCGTATGTATCTCATTCTTGCCATGACCCTGTTCATGTTCATAGTGAATGCCCAATTCGCTTGGGTAAATTTGAATAAAACCAAGGAGGTGGGCCTGAAAAACACTCAGGCTATTCTCCTGGAATCGCAAAAACAGAAAATCAAACTTGCTTCCGATTCTACTGCTGAAATAATAGGCAACTTCCTGGCGTCCAACAAAGATAAAAACACAGAAAAAGAGTTGCTCCAAAAGCTTATCAGCTCCTTCCGCTTTGAGGATGATAACTCCGGTTATTTTTTTATCTACGAAGGAACCATAAATGTCGCCCTGCCGCCGAAACCTGAAGCCCAGGGAAAAGATCTCGGCCAGACAAAAGATGCCAACGGCGTCTATCTTGTCCGCGACCTCAATCGCCTTGCCAAAGAAGGTGGAGGATTCCTTGAATATGCCTGGCCAAAACCCGGCAAGGGTGATGTTCCGAAGTTAGGGTATGCCACCATGATTCCCGGCACCAATTACTGGATCGGGACAGGGCTCTATCTGGATAACTTTGAAGAAATAGTAGCGGAAATGGATGAAAATCTGACTGCCATGGTCGAAAAAAGATCGTATTACATGATAGGCACAGTTGGTATTATATATATTGCCACAACTCTCCTCGCTCTCTTTATAATAACAGGTATTGTCAACGCTCTTCTCTCCATGAAACAGAGCTTCCGTGATGTTGCAGAAGGTGAAGGCGATTTGACAAAACGCATTCAGGTAACAGGTCGCGACGAAATCAACGATATGGCCTTCTGGTTCAACACCTTCCTGGAAAAGATCCAGAATATCATTCTCAAAATCTCAGAAAACTCGGTTTCTGTTGAAAATTCTGCAACAGAACTCCTGGATATTTCACAAAGCATGACGGCCAGCTCCAGCCTCACGCTGGAAAAAGCGAATTCCGTCACCTCCAAGACGTCAGAAATGAGTAGAAATCTTGATTCGGTTGCATCAGCCATGGAGGAATCCAGCGATAATGCCAATATGGTCGCTACGGCTGCCGAACAGATGTCAGCTACCATTAACGAAATCGCCATGAATTCTGAAAAAGCCCGCTCTATTTCTGATAAGGCTGTGCAACAGGCAAGAACTGCTTCCATCCAGATAGGCGAGCTTGGCAGAGCTGCAGAAAAAATAGGGAAAGTCACTGAAACAATAACTGAAATTTCAGAGCAGACCAACCTTCTGGCCCTGAATGCGACCATTGAAGCTGCTCGGGCCGGAGAGGCAGGAAAAGGTTTTGCAGTTGTCGCCAACGAGATAAAAGAACTGGCTAACCAGACAGCAAAGGCAACCAGAGACATCAAAGATAACATTAGCGGCGTACAAAACACCACTCAGTCGACAGTCCTTTCCATCGATGAGATATCAACGGTTATCAATGAGGTGAATGAAATTGTCGCAGGAATTGCCACCGCCGTTGAAGAACAATCTGTTGCTACCAGCGAGATCGCAAATAATATATCCAGAACCTCGGAAGGCATAACTGAGGTAAACAAACATGTAAGCAACAGCTCCCATGTTTCCCGTGAGATTTCCGAGGAGATTGCAGAGGTTACTGGTACCGCAGCCACTCTCTCCAAGAGCAGCAATCTGGTTGAACAGCGGGCCGGAAGCCTCCATAACCGATCTCAGCAACTCTCTGAAATAGTGCACACGTTCAAAGTTCAATAAGCAAAAAGCTTGCTGAAGGACTTCACCTCAGTCGATACCATCCAAAATCCTGCTGCTTGCCGCGTCCAGCTGCTGCAGGGCAAGCAGGTAGTTGATGCGGCTGGCCGCTTCTGCGCCGGAAGCCCGAACCAGGTCGGTTTGTGCCTCATTAAGACGAGTGAGGGTGGCCGCGCCTGCCCGGTAGGCCTTTTCAACATGGTCACGAATACGTGCAGTAAGGGCGAGCGAGAGTTTTCGTCGGTCACTCATGATACGGGTGGCCTTGACAGTGGCGATGGATTGACGGATGGCAGACTGGATTGCCAGGGTCATTTGCTGTTGCTGCTGGCGGGTCGCCCGGATGATCTGATCGACTTCCCGGATCTTAGCCAACCGCTCCCCCCCCTTATACAAATCCCATGACAGAGACAAGCCGGCGAAGGCATCGTGTTCTTCCTGATCGATTGCCCCGATATCGGTCATTTTTGTATAATCAAAGCCACCGTTCAGAAAAACCTTTGGTGAATAGTCCCCTTTTTTCGCTTTCTTATTCTCCTGCAAGGCAGCGATATTTGATTGCAATGCCTTGAGGTCGGGCCGGTTTTGCAGGGCATACGAAAACTCCTCCTCATAGCTGGGGATAGAGCGGGTTGTTCCACCATCTTCATTGCGTACCGGATACATCTCCTCCGGGAGCTTTGCTTCAGGCAGGGCCATCAGTTCGGCAAGGACAGTGGTGACGATTTCAAATATCTGCTCCTCCTTGATGAAATCTGTTCCTGCCTGCAGGGCCCGCACCGAAAAATTGAGTTTATCGGCTTCCGGAATACTGCCCACCTGCCAGCGTATGTCTGCCTCTTTCTCAAGAGCCCGGTTAAAAATATGATTCTGTTGAGCAATAAGCATGCTCTCGACGGCCAGTTGCGCCTGATAATAGGCCGTAGCAACAGCTTCTGCCAGCAAGCGACGAGTCTCTCCAAGTATCTGCTCGGAAGCCTTGACCCCATGTTGTGAAGCCAGAATCAGGGCGCGGCGGCTGAATCCGTCGAAGATGAGCCAATTTGCCTGAATCCCGACATTACTGATGTTCAAGTTATCCCGGACCTGCACTTCCGGTGCCCAGTCCGGTTGCAGAGAGCTGTCCTGGTTCCGGTAGCCTGCATAGAAGTTAGCCGTCGGCTGCAGGCTTGAGCGGGCCTGATCAAGAACGGCCTGAGAGGCCTGGATTCTTGCCAGCGCCTCCTCAATGCTTGGCGAGGAGGCAAGAGCCATGCGCTGCGCTTCCCGAAGAGTGAGTGCGCCGATGGGTACGTCCATGGAGAGGGGTGCCGGTTCCTCTGCATGGGACAGTCCCAGCAAGGGTATGAGCAGCAGAAACAGAAGTAACAGGGCTGTAGAAACGTTGGAATTAGACATGAGTTGCATCCGCTTTGATTTTATAAACCTGGGTGTACGCGACCGGGACGATAATCAGAGTGAGAAAGGTTGCCGCAAAAAGACCGCTCATGATGGTTGCCGCCATTGCAGCATAAAAGGCATCGAGCAGCAAGGGAGCCATCCCCAGGATAGTAGTTCCAGAAGCCATAAGAACCGGGCGCATACGACTGACCGAGGAATCAAGGACGGCCTTATAGGGTGCAGCACCACTTTGCAGATCCACTTCAATCTGATCAATCAGGACAATACCATTTTTGATCAGCATGCCGGATAGGCCGAGGAACCCGAGAATCGACATAAAGCCAAAGGGAAGTCCGGTCAAAAGAAGACCTGCACTCACTCCGATCAGCGACAGAGGGACGGTCATGAAGATGATCAACGGCCGCCGGAAGGAATTAAACAACCAGACCACGATGACAAACATGGCGATGATACAGAGCGGAAATATCTGCTGCAAGGGTGCCTGACTCTCTGCCGAACTCTCATACTCCCCACCCCACTCCATGGAGTAACCGGTGGGCAGTTGAATCGCCTCGACCTGCTCCTGAATCAGCCCCAACATTGCCGTGGGAAGCCCCTGTACCGGATTGCACTGCACGGTAATGGTGCGTTGCCGGTCGCGTCGTTTGATCAGGGGATCTTCTTTGACCAGGGCGATGCCGGAAGTTACCTGGCGCAGCGGGATAAAGGTATTGTGCAGAGGACTCCAGGTCAGAAGATTGGACAGGTTGTTGATACCGGCACGATCTTTTTCCGGAGAACGGAACAAAATCGGGATCAGCTTGTCTTTTTCGTGAAAGATTCCGGCTGTGATCCCATTAAAATTCCATTGCAGGGCATTGGAAACATCACTGCGACTGATCCCTGCATAACGTGCCTGTGACTGGGCAAATTGCGGACGGATCACATCCACCTGGTGGCGCCAGTCAGTTCTCAGATCACGGGCATTTCCGGAATCGGCCATGATTGTTTGTGCTTCTGCTGCCAGTTTTTTCAGCGTGGCCACATCCGGACCGCGAAATCTGGCTTCTATTTTATAGGTTATGGAAGGTCCATTTTGAATTTTACTGGCAAAAGGTTTGGCCAGGGGAAAATTCTCCGTCATGTACTTTTCAACCTGCGGCAGAAGCTGATCGATCCCATGGTAATCTTCCACTTCCACAAGAATCTGGCCATAACTGCTATTGGGAGTCTGATAATCATAGGAGAGGATAAAGCGCAAGCCCCCTTCACCAATAAATGAGGTGGTGCCCACAACACCCTGCAGCGTGTGAATGTACTGATCTATCTTTTCGATATCCTCTGCTGTCTTATCAATATGCGTCCCTTGCGGATTCCAATAATTGACAAAGAAGTAACGCTGGGTGGAATCGGGGAAAAAAGCCTTGGGAACATGACCAAAGCCGACAACCGCCAATACCAGCAGAAGCATGGTTGCGCTGATCACCAGCCAGCGGTGACTGAGAGAAAAGTGGAGCAGGTGGCGATAGTTCCGGTTCATCCCTCTGTGGTGCGAATGTCCTGAGTCTTTGGCAGTACTTTTTAAAATCCAGACACAGAACAGCGGGGTCACGGTAATCGCCAGTATCCAGCTGATAGACAGGGAAAGCGCCATAACATCAAAGAGGGAACGACAGAATTCACCGACATTCCCGGGAGCAAAACCGATGGCGGTAAAGGCGAGGATGGCGACAATGGTCGCCCCGAGCAGCGGCCAGCGGGTTGCCCGCACGGTTTCATTAGCCGCGGTTTCCACATCTTCGCCATGTTCCATACGAACCAGCGTACCGTCGGCCACGACAATAGCATTATCAACCAGCATCCCCAGAGCCAGTATCAAAGCACCGAGAGAGACCTTTTGCAGATCAATCCCCATAACGAACATTCCGGCAAACGTGGCGAATATGGTCAGCAGCAGAATCGCGCCAATCAGCATGCCGCTGCGCCACCCCATAAACAGCATGAGCAGGATGATCACAATGGCAACCGCTTCAATGAGATTGAGGATAAAGGTGTTGACGGCAGTGGTAACTTCTTTGCTCTGGTAGTAAATTGCCTGAACGTCGATCTCTGCCGGTTTATTAGGTGCCAGTTCTGCCAGTTTGGCACGAATTGAATCTCCCATGCTGATTACATTGCCTCCATCAAGAGTGGAGACACCGAGACCAATCGCCTCTTTCCCATTGTACCGCATGATGTGGCGCGGTGGGTCGATATACTTGCGGTAGACATGTGTCACATCGCTCAAACGAACCATCCCTTTAGCACTACCGATCAGCAGATTGGCGATCTGCTCCTCACTGCCAAGGCTGCCGGTGGGAGTAATACGCAGGTAGT
Organism: Pseudomonadota bacterium; assembly: GCA_018820855.1. Taxonomy (GTDB): domain Bacteria; phylum Desulfobacterota; class Desulfobulbia; order Desulfobulbales; family Desulfocapsaceae; genus Desulfocapsa. The sequence goes on from JAHJNL010000081.1 coordinate 17,784, forward strand.
TGTCACCGACCTTTACCTTGCCGCTTTTTTGTACCCGATTCTGGGTCTGCAGGGTGTTGATAATCTGCATAGGCGTGAGACCGAGCTGGGCCAATTGGGTCTGCCGAAACTCCACAAAAATTGCCTCTTGCCGGGATCCCCACATATCAATCTTGGCAACGTCATCACAGAGGAGCAGTTCCGTCTTGAGCTCATCCGCATAATCCTTGAGCTGGGCATTACTCAATCCACTCCCGGTCAGAGCAAAAAAGACACCGTACACGTCACCGAAATCATCATTGACAGTGGACGGTCCGGCGCCGGGGGGCAGAGAACCCTGGACATCATTGACTTTGCGGCGCAGCTCATCCCAGATCTGCGGCAGTTCGCGGGATTTAAAGGTGTCCTTCATGTCCACGTAGACGAAAGAATAGCCTTCCTGGGAGGTGGAATAGATCTCTTTCACCTGGCCCATGGCCTGGATCGCCTCTTCGATGAGATCGGTCACCTCTTCTTCAACTGCAGAGGGACTTGCCCCAGGATAGGCAGTGGCGACAACAGCCGTTTTGATGGTGAAGGTCGGGTCTTCCAGGCGCCCCAGATTTTCGTAGGCAAATATGCCGGCGGCGACCAGCAGGACAGTGAAGACGATCATCAATGTCCTTTTTCGTAATGCAAAGAGTTGGGGTTTCATGATATCCACTTCTCCTTACATCTCTGCTGCAGAAGTATTTGCTTTCTGTACCGCCGGAAACAGCGATGAGGGCTGAGCACCCTTGTCCTTGATAAACACTTCGGCCGTCATTCCGGGAAGGACATGCACATCGCCAGGAGCAGGAAATGAGAAACGCAAGGCATAGGTTCGGGTCACCGGGTCGGCAGCTGTATTCCATTCCTTGAGTTGCGCCGTAAACAGACGTCCAGCAATGGCAGACAATTCGACAGTAACCTGTTCTCCCTGCTGCAGGGGATGGTGGGCGATCTCATTTTCGGGTACCTTGATCTCCACCTCCAGACTGGAGATATCCTGAATGCCGAGGACTTCCTCGCCGGACTTCACCATTTCATAATTTTCAGCGCTCTGTGTGGTGATCACCCCGGCATAGGGTGCATGCAGCGATGTGTCTTTGAGTTGATGGCGAGCGATCTGCAACTGGGCCTTGACACTTTGCACACCGGCAAAGGCTGAATCAAATCTACTTTTTGCCCGGTCAAAATCGGCGGTGGCACTGACATGCTGCTCAAAAAGGGTCTGGGCTCTGGTAAAATCACGCTCAGCACCATCCTGCTGGGCCTTAGCACCGGCCAGCTGTGCCTCAAGGACACGGATATTGTCTTCGAAATCACGCGGATCGATCTGCATCAGGACCTGTCCCTTTTCTACAATATCACCAGGTTGCACATTCACACTGATCAAAGGCCCTTTAACGCGGAAAGCCAGCTGCGCCTGGCGACTGGCCAGAATAAACCCGGGATAACTGAGGTTGAATTGTGCACTACGGATCTGTGGATCTGGCTGAGCCCCTCTTTGTTCATTGGAAGATGATGCCGCCTGAGTGCGAGTTACCGTCAACAGCAAAAGAATCAAAGCTAACAGGACTGTAATAACAACCAGAAATTTATTCAGAGTCATGGGATGTCTCGTTTGCGGATGTGGGCAGGTTAAAAAAAAGTAAGGTTTGTGTGACACAGGTATCAACAAGGCGTTGCAGGTATTGAGGGCTGTATTCGGTTTGCCCCAGCTTTTGCAGGATAATATTCTGGTAATCTGCATGAAAAATCAGCGGCGTGAGCAGAAGCAGAAAATGAAGTTCAGCTGTTTCATCATCCATGGCTGGATCGATTGTTTTAAAGAGTCTGCAAATCACTTCATTTTCCCGCTCTAACACGATGGCACGAAAGGTGTTTTGCAGCGGATTGGGATATTGCATCACCTGAAAAATGACTCTGTTGTGCCATGACGGCACCTCTTTATCGAACAATAACGATATGTCACGGCTTACTATCAGTCTGATTGCCTGTGCCTGTCCGGCTGCGGTTAATATGTCTATACCGGTTAGGGCATCCTCTAAAGGATTTTCCAGCCAGCGTGTTGCCACCGAGAGGATGACCGCTTCAAACAATTTATCCTTGCCGCCAAAATGGTAATGGATGCTCCCGATATTCTCATCGGCCAGTTGGGCAATGGCGCGGGTGGATATGGCATTGAACCCTTTTTCTGCGGCCAGCTGGCCAGTGGCATCAATCAGGGCTTGACGGGTTTTGGTACTGGTCTGATATATACCCATAGATAACTCCTTTATCTGTATGACATATAAATTTAGTCGACCGACTAGATTTGGTCAAGTGATTAAATTCTAACAAGCGCTTATGTTATCTTCCTGAAGTTTCGGGTTATCAGCGACACTCAGCTCAGCACAGTGCACATACCAAGAGATATGCCCTAAATCTGTCACCATATTATTATCCTGTCTATCTATACGCAGAACCAGAGGAAAAAAGGATGGTGACTTGTTTTTCCAGATATGGTTCATTGGGAAAAATAGGGTGAATACCGGAAAGGACACAACAACAGCATTGTAATCCTGAGTAGTAAGAGGAAATTATGACTCTATATGATCGGGAATTTGAGAAGGACAACTGTGGTTTCGGACTGATCGCCCATATGAATGGAGAGGCGAGCCACAAACTGGTTCGCACGGCGATTTCCTCACTTGCCCGAATGACGCATCGCGGCGGTATTGCCGCCGACGGCAAAACCGGTGACGGTTGTGGCTTGCTGCTGCAGAAACCCGACACTTTTTTTCGTGCCCTGGCCAAAGAAGAAGGATGGAATCTTGGTGCCAGATACGCTGTGGGCATGATCTTTCTCAGCCAGGATGAGACAAAAAACGATCTCGCTCGTCAGATACTCAATCAGGAGCTGAAAAAAGAAACGCTTACCGTTGTTGCCTGGCGAACGGTGCCGATAAATCCGGATATCCTTGGCAAGCTGGCGCAAGAGACCATGCCCGACATTGCTCAGGTCATTATAAACGGACCATTCGGTTGGGGGTCGAAAGATCTGGAAAGGCGTCTCTACATGGTCCGCCGCCGCGTGGAAAAGCGGGTTACGGACGATCCTGATTTTTATATCGCCAGTCTTTCCAACCTGGTTATCGTTTACAAGGGGCTCTGTCTCCCGGTAGACCTGCCCTCTTTTTATCCGGATCTGGCTGACTACCGGATGCAGTCGGCGATTTCTCTTTTCCATCAGCGCTTCTCCACGAACACCCTCCCCAAATGGCCGCTGGCCCAACCCTTCAGGTACCTGGCCCATAACGGTGAAATCAATACCATTACCGGCAACAGGCAATGGGCCAGATCCCGTTCCTATAAATTCAGATCGCCGCTGCTGCCGGACATGGCAGAAGCCATGCCCTTTATCAACAATTCCGGTTCTGACTCTTCATCTCTTGACAATATGCTGGAATTGTTTCTGGCCGGCGGCATGGATCTTTTCCGCGCCTTCAGACTCCTTATCCCCCCGGCTTGGCAGAATCATCCCAACATGGATGAGGACCTGCGCGCTTTTTACGATTTCAACTCCATGCATATGGAACCATGGGACGGGCCGGCCGGCATCGTCATGAGCGATGGCCGTTTTGCTGCCTGCGGTCTTGACCGCAACGGACTCAGACCTGCACGCTATGTGGTAACCAAGGACAACCTCATCACCCTCGCCTCAGAAGTCGGCATCTGGGACTATGAGCCGGATGAAGTCCTGGAAAAGGGACGGGTCGGTCCCGGCGAACTGCTGGTGATTGATACCCTTACCGGCAAACGCTGGACCTCCTGGGATATCGACAGGGAATTGAAGAGCCGTCATCCCTATAAACAGTGGATGGACAAATGTTGTCAGCCCCTCCGCTCTTTTGACCAGGACGACCAACTGGAAACCGGCGCCAGATCTCTTGATGATGACAGCCTTCTCCTCTATCAGAAGCTGTTCGGCTATACCAATGAAGAGCTGGAGCAGGTCATCAAAATACTGGGAGAAACAGGACAGGAACCGGTGGCCTCCATGGGCGACGATGCACCAATGGCGGTGTTATCCACCAAAGAACGAAGCCTGTACGACTATTTCCGCCAAATGTTTGCCCAGGTCACCAATCCTCCCATCGATCCCCTGCGGGAAAAACATGTCATGTCGCTTGCCACCGGCATAGGACAGGAACAGAATGTCTTTGACGAGGCGCAGGGACACGCCTACAGGGTGATGTTTCAGTCGCCGGTGCTCGTCTACAGCGACCTGCAGCAAATCCTGCAACTCAACCAGACCCATTACAGACATGTGATCCTTGACCTCAATTATCCTCAGGAAATCGGGTTGAAGCAGGCAATCGAAAACCTGTGTCAACGGACGTTGGAAGAAACCCGAAAAGGCGCTGTCCTGCTGATCCTGTCAGATCGCAACATTTCACCTGAAACACTACCCATCCCTGCAGCCATGGCTGTAGGTGGAGTACAGCGCACCCTTGTCGAAAACAATTTGCGCTGTGATGCCAATATCATTGTCGAGTCAGCAAGTGTGAAGGATTCGCACCATTTTGCCGTGCTCCTTGGCATGGGAGCGACAGCCGTCTACCCTTATCTGATCTATGAATCACTGGCCCAACTGGTCGATGACGGGACACTCCAGGTAAACCTCAGGCAGGCTATCTCCAATTACCGGAAGGGAATCGACAAGGGCCTCCTCAAGATCCTCTCGAAAATGGGTATTTCCACCATTGCCTCCTACAGATGTTCCCAGCTTTTCGAAGTAGTTGGACTGGCAAAAGAGATCACCGAACTCTGTTTCAACGGCGTGGTGAGCCGAATTGAAGGGGCCGGGTTCGAAGACTTTCAGCAAGAACAGGGGAAATTAGCCCATTGCGCTTGGAAGAGGCCTCATAAACCGCTGAACCGGGGAGGTCTCTTCAAATATATTCACGGCGGAGAATACCACGCCTACAACCCCGATGTCGTGAATTCGCTGCAAAAGGCGGTGCACAGCGGCGCTTTCACTGACTATCAGATCTACTCCAACCACGTCAACACTCGTCCCATTGCCTGTCTCCGCGACCTGCTGCACCTGAAAAAAGATGTAGAACCAATCTCACTCAATGAAGTGGAACCCGCGGATAATTTCTACAGCCGTTTTGACTCCGCCGCCATGTCCATCGGGGCATTGAGCCAGGAGGCACACGAAGCACTGGCCATCGGCATGAACCGTCTCGGCGCTTTTTCCAATAGCGGAGAGGGAGGAGAAGACCCCACACGTTTCCATAGCGAACGGGTGTCGAAAATCAAGCAGGTCGCCTCCGGACGTTTTGGTGTTACCCCCCATTATCTGATGAACGCCGAGGTGATCCAGATCAAGATGGCCCAGGGCGCCAAGCCTGGTGAAGGCGGACAGCTCCCCGGCCACAAGGTGACAGCCCAGATCGCCGCTCTGCGCTATTCGGTGCCGGGGGTAACGCTGATCTCGCCGCCGCCCCACCACGATATCTACTCCATTGAGGACCTGGCCCAGCTGGTCTTTGATCTCAAGCAGATTAACCCGAAGGCCCAAATCAGCGTCAAGCTGGTTTCCGAGCCAGGGGTCGGCACCATCGCCACCGGCGTAGTCAAGGCCTATGCCGACATGATTACCATCTCCGGGGCGGACGGAGGGACCGGGGCCAGTCCGCTCACCTCGGTAAAATATGCCGGCAGTCCGTGGGAACTTGGCCTGGCCGAGACCCAGCAGGCCCTGGTGGCCAACGGCTTGCGGCACAAGGTGCGATTGCAGGTCGACGGCGGCCTGAAAACCGGACTCGACATCATCAAGGCGGCAATTCTCGGGGCCGAGAGTTTCGGTTTCGGTACCGGGCCGCTTATTGCCCTGGGCTGTAAATTCCTGCGGATCTGCCACCTGAACAACTGTGCGACCGGCATCGCCACCCAGGATGAGACCCTGCGCAAAAAGTACTTTGCCGGAGTCCCGGATATGGTCATGCACTACTTCTCCTTCATGGTACAGGAAACGCGGATGCTCATGGCCGAACTGGGTGTGCACAGGCTCACCGACCTGATCGGCCGAACCGATCTACTTGTGGAGGCAGAAGGCGTCTCCGCAAAACAGAAGAAACTGGTACTTGCACCCATTCTGGCAACCGTTCAGCCGTCTGTACCGGGCGGTCTCTTTTTCCGGGAGAAAAATATTCCCAGTGACCCGGGCACACTCAACCTCGAAATCGAGCAGCGCTTCGCAGACGCCGTTGCCACCTCATCAGGAGGGAGGGCCAGCTTTCCTATCCGCAATACCGATCGCACGGTTGGTGCCAGACTTTCCGGAAAGATTGCCGCGCTCCACGGCAACACAGGCATGGAGGAGGCACCCATCAATCTCCTCTTCAACGGTACCGCCGGCCAGAGTTTCGGGGCCTGGAATGCAGGAGGATTGCACATGGTGCTCACCGGTGATGCCAACGACTATGTGGGCAAAGGAATGGCTGGCGGCAAACTGGTGATCCGTCCACCTCTTGGCGTAAGCTATAAGAGTCACAAGGCAGTCATTATCGGCAACACCTGTCTTTACGGGGCTACAGGCGGCCGACTTTATGCGGCAGGGCTTGCCGGTGAACGCTTTGCAGTGAGAAATTCCGGAGCCAGGGCGGTGGTGGAGGGGATCGGCGACAACGGCTGCGAATACATGACCGGCGGCATGGTCACCGTACTTGGAGAAACCGGGGTTAATTTCGGGGCGGGAATGACCGGCGGCTTCGCCTACGTCCTCGACAAATCAGGAGACCTGGAGTCGAGGGTAAATCCGGAGCTTGTTGAGGTCTTGTCCTTGGAAACCCTGGCAGTACTGCAAGAGCATCTGCGGGGAATTATCAACAATCATTTTCAAGAAACAGGCAGTTCCCGGGCCGAGCATATCCTGACTGGATTTGATGAACATTACGTTGATCTCTTTAAACTGGTCAAGCCAAAGACATCGGATGTGGCAACTCTGTTGGGTCATCGGGGTAACTCGCCCAGAGAAACACTGGCAATAGCATATTGAGGAATCGAGCAGAAACAACTTGCCTCCCAGGGGGAAAGATATGAGTCAGAATCTATTCCAGTTCATCGAAGTGAAACGGGTTGATCCTCAGAAGAAGGGGATTGAACGACGGCGAAACGAGTTTGTGGAAATTTACAATCCTTTCCAGAAATCGCAGGTGCAGATGCAGGCGGACCGCTGTCTTGCCTGCGGCAACCCCTACTGCGAATGGAAGTGTCCCGTCCATAACTATATCCCCGACTGGCTGCAACTTGCCAACGAGGGACGTATCATTGAAGCAGCCGAGCTCTGCCATCAGACCAACAGCCTGCCGGAAATCTGCGGACGGGTATGCCCCCAGGACCGCCTCTGCGAAGGGGCCTGCACCCTCAATAACGACTATGGGGCGGTCACCATCGGCAATATAGAAAAGTACCTTGTCGATACTGCCCTGCAGATGGGCTGGCGCCCTGACCTCTCCAAGGTGGTACCGACCGGGAAGCAGGTCGCAGTGGTCGGTGCCGGGCCCGCCGGACTCGCCTGTGCGGATGTATTGATCCGCAACGGTGTAAAACCGGTGGTCTTCGACAAACACCCGGAGATCGGCGGCCTGCTGACCTTCGGCATACCCTCTTTCAAGTTGGACAAGGGGATTATGGCACTGCGGCGGGAGATCTTCACTGAGATGGGTATTGAATTCCGTCTCGGCCTGGAAATAGGTGCCGACCTCCCCTTTACAGACCTCTTAAGCGATTACGATGCGGTCTTTGTCGGTACCGGCACCTACACTTCCATGCACGCCAACCTGGAAAACGAGGACAGTGACGGGGTATACGATGCCCTCAACTATCTCATCGCCAACACCGACCGCCTCATGGGCCTGAAACGTGAGCGTTACCCCTACGTAAACCTGGAAGGGAAACGGGTTGTGGTCCTTGGCGGCGGCGACACGGCCATGGACTGTCTGCGCACAGCTCTCCGTCAGGGCGCAGCGGATGTGACCTGCGTGTACCGGCGGGACAGGGAAAATATGCCTGGTTCGGCAAGAGAAGTGCAGAATGCCGAGGATGAAGGCGTTCGCTTTCTCTGGAACCTGCAACCCCTTAGCATTATTGTTGGGGAAAACGGGTCGGTAAGTGGAGTCAGGGTGGTGAGCACCCTGCTCGGCGAGCCCGACGAACACGGCCGAAGAAGGCCGGAACCGGTAATTGGCACAGAAACAGAACTTGCTGCCGACAGCGTGATAATAGCCTTCGGTTTCAGGCCAAGTCCTCCGGAGTGGCTGAGCGAAAACAATATCTCCCTGAATAACCGGCAGCTGATTGAAGCTCCTGCACAGGGAGATTTTCCCTTCCAGACAAGTAACGAAAAGGTTTTTGCCGGAGGCGATGCAGTCCGCGGCTCCGACCTCGTTGTCACCGCCATCGCCGAAGGACGCCTTGCCGCCGAAAGTATCCTTGACTACCTGGGGGTGTAAAGCCCCCCCTTCCGATAGCCATGGAGAGTCTATATGTGGGAGCGGCTTCAGCCGCGAATTGCCTCCCCACTGCGATACCTGACACACGGCCCGCGTTACCTCCCTTTTCGCGGATGAATCCGCTCCCACATGAGACATCCCACAGGAAAAACACACACGCTCTCTGCCTCTTCTTCTCCTATCACACAGGAGTCCACTCGGAATGTCTCCAGGCTCTGGAAAAAACACAGAATTGGCCAGCACATGTGGAAGCGGCTTAGCCGCGAATTGCCTCCCCACTGCGATACCTGACACACGGCCCGCGTTACCTCCCTTTTCGCGGATGAATCCGCTCCCACATGAGACATCCCACAGGAAAAATGCACACGCTCTCTGCCTCTTCTTCTCCTACCACACAGGAGTCCAGTCGGAATGTTTCCAGGCTCTGGAAAAAACACAGAATTGGCCAGCACGTGTGGGAGTGGCTTCAGCCGCGAATTGCCTCCCCACTGCGATACCTGACACACGGCCCGCGCCGCCTCCCTTTTCGCGGATGAATCCCCTCCCACATGACATCCCACAGGACATACACACACGCTCTCTGCCTCTTTTTCTCCTACCACACAGGAGTCCAGTCGGAATGTTTCCAGGCTCTGGAAAAAACACAGAATTGGCCAGCATATGTGGGAGCGGCTTCAGCCGCGAATTGCCTCCCCACTGCGATACCTGACACACGGCCCGCGCCGCCTCCCTTTTCGCTGATGAATCCCCTCCCACATGAGACATCCCACAGGACATACACACTCTCTCTGCCTCTTCTTCTCCTACCACACAGGAGTCCAATCGGAATGTCTCCAGGCTCCGGAAAAAACACAGAATTGGCCAGCATATGTGGGAGCGGCTTCAGCCGCGAATTGCCTCCCCACTGCGATACCTGACACACGGCCCGAGCCACCTCCCTTTTCGCGGATGAATCCGCTCCCACATGAGACATCCCACAGGACATACACACTCTCTCTGCCTCTTCTTCTCCTACCACACAGGAGTCCAGTCGGAATGTCTCCAGGCTCTGGAAAAAACACAGAATTGGCCAGCATATGTGGGAGCGGCTTCAGCCGCGAATTGCCTCCCCACTACAATACCTGACACACGGC
>JAHJNL010000082.1 GCA_018820855.1 Pseudomonadota bacterium
CCGGCCCCTGCAATATAGACGTTTTTTTTACTCAAGAAGAGAGCTTGGGGGAATTGCTGCGAATGTAGTCGGCAAGTGCGGCAAGGGTAGAAAAGACCTTTTCGCCGATATCCTTGTTGTTAATGACAACGCCATACTCTTTTTCAACCATGACTACCATTTCCAGAACATCAATGGAGTCAATGCCGAGCTCACCACCCACCAGTTGCTCATTCTCATCAATATCTTCTGGACTCACATCTGTCAGGTTGAGGATTTCAATGAGTTTGCTTTTAAGTTCTTCTGTTAAGTTATCCATAGTTCTTCTGTTGTGTTATCAAGTACCAGCTCGGCGTTGCCGGGTTAGTGTACAATTGTATATGGTATAGAGTATAGAGATAATCAATATACTATGCTTATGTTTGGCATGAACAGGACTGAGTAATGTTAAGACCATACTATAACGGCCATAAATATTTGTCATCTGATTTGGCAGGTGAGGCAAACATTTTAATTTTCCTTTCACTCAATTGAGGCAGGGATAACACATGACAATAGCAATAATTTGCACTGACAGAGACCCTGAACCTTGGGTAGCAGCTTTACATGAATGCGACCCGACTCTGGATATACAAGTGTGGCCAGATGAAAGGAAAAAAGCTGATGTTGAGTTTGCCTTGTGCTGGAAACATCCTGAGGGAGTATTGCGGGATTATCCCAATCTCCGCTGTGTTTCTTCCATGGGCGCAGGCATAGATCATTTGCTGAAGGATGCTTTTTTTCCCAAACATCTGCCAGTAGTGCGGCTGGTTGATCCTCTGTTGGCACAGGGCATGTTTGAATATATCTGCACCGCAGTCATGTATTATTTTCGAGAATTTGATATCTATCAGGCCCAACAAAGACAGTTCTGCTGGCAGCAGCATTTTCCCAGGTCAGTGACCAAAATGATTGTCGGTATGATGGGCTTGGGGCAGCTTGGAGGCTATTCGGCAAAGAGACTGGCAACAATGGGATTTGATGTTATCGGCTGGTCACGTTCTCAAAAAGTAATTCCCGGTGTAAAGGCTTATGCAGGTGAGGCACAATTGGATAGTTTCCTCTGCCAAGCTGACATACTGATTTGTTTGTTGCCGCTGACTGATCAGACATGTGGGATTCTTAATCTGGAATTGTTCTCTAAATTGCCCAAAGGTGCTTGTCTGGTCAATGTGGCAAGAGGTGAAAACCTGGTAGAGGAAGATCTGCTCACAGCCTTGGCTGATGGTCTGCTGCGAGGAGCATGCCTTGATGTCTTTCGGGAGGAGCCGTTACCTGCTGAACATCCCTTTTGGGGACATGAAAAAATACTCATAACACCCCATTGTTCAAGTGTTACAGACCCCAGGTCAGTTGCCCCGCAAATTGTCCAAAACTATCGACTTATGCGGGGTAGCATGCCTTTGTTGAATCAGGTCGATATGTTACGTGGATATTGACGGCAGGTGATGAGAAGCTGTTGCCGGGTGACAAAACAGTTTTACTCTCAAGGGACATGGAAAATCTGATGCGATATCGAACGACATGGTTCATGGGCAGTCGGCATTGAGAAAAAAACGCGGGTGAATAGCCAGCTTCCTGAAAATAAGCTATAGTCATTCTGGAATGAGGAACTTTTCTTTTTTTTGCGTCTGTGCCGATAAAATTAACAATTAGCTACTATTCAAAATTCATGACAACGGCAGAACTTTCCGGTATTACCCTGGATGATATACTCCCGCATCGCGGCAATATGGTGCTCATTGATGATATCCTGGAAGTGGACGCCACTCACGCCCTTACCTCTTCCGTGATCAGCGCATCTTATCCCCTGCTTGATGAAAACGGGGTGCAGCCGTTACTCATGGTGGAACTGGCGGCCCAGACTGCCGGGGTGTGTAACGGTCTGGATCGGATTAGAAGTAAAGGGATCGATTCCAATCAGATGGGCTGGTTGGTGGGGGTGAAGCGGGCAAATTTTTATATTGAGTATATTCCTCTGGGCAGTACGGTTTTTACCCGTGCGGAGAACAGTCATAACTATGAAAATCTGCGGGAAGTTTCCTGCGTGGTACACCTGGGTAAGAGACTTGTTGGGGAAATGACGCTACAACTGTTTCAGGTGTAGGAAATAATAGTTTAAAGTTGATAGTGGATAATTGAGAATGATTATGAAAGAAGACAATAACCGGAAAGTAGCGATCATTACTGGTGCGGCCAAGGGAATCGGTCGGGCTATTGCTGTGGAGCTGGCCCGGGCCGGGTACTATACGGTGATCAATTACCTGTCTGATCGGGCCGGTGCTGAGGAGACTCTGGCACTGGTGGAAGAGGTCGGAAGCTGTGGTGAGGTGTATCCCTTTGATGTCCGCGATGGCCGCAAGGCAGAAGAGGTGATTGAAGATATAGCCGGGCGGCTTGGCAGGATTGATGTTCTGATCAATAATGCCGGAATTATTCATGATGGCCTGTTTATGATGATGGAACCGGAAAGCTGGCAGTCTGTGGTTGATACCAGTCTCAACGGCTTTTACAATATGACCCGGCCGGTCATTGAAAAGATGGTGCGTAACCGCAGTGGAGCGGTTATTTCCCTGTCCTCGGCCTCGGCGCTCATGCCCAATCGGGGACAGGCAAACTATTCGGCGGCCAAGGCCGGGCTGACCGCTGCCAGCAGGGTCGTTGCCTCGGAAGTGGGACGGCTTGGTGTCCGGGTCAACGTGGTGGCCCCGGGACTGATTGAGACCGATATGATCAAAGATGCCCCCAAGGAGTATATTAAAACCATGATTCCCATGGCACGAATCGGCAGACCCGATGAAGTGGCAAAAGTTGTGGCCTTCCTCTGCTCCGACGATGCTTCCTATGTGACCGGTCAGGTCCTTTCGGTCAATGGCGGGATGTGTTAATTATGCGTTCTTTATTAATTGTACTCTTTTTGTGCGCAGGGCTGGGGTATTTTCATCAGGGCCAGGCCGTGGAACTAACCGGCCGGTCTCCTGTGCGTGTGGAGTCGGTGCAGACGGAGTTTACTCAGGAAAAGCATCTGCCCATCCTTGTCCGTCCCATTATTTCCAAGGGAACCTTTGTCTTTCAGGCACCCGGATCTTTACGTTGGGAATACCTTGCCCCCATCCACTCCGTTCTCCTTCTCCATGACGGCCGCATCCGTAAATTTATAGAGCAGAACGGCAAATTCGTGGAAGAAAGCGGTATGGGCGTGGATTCCATGCAGATCATCCTTCAGGAGATTACGGGTTGGCTGGATGGAAATATTGCTGATACTCCCACCTTTCATGCAACCGTCCAGGAAAACGGCATAATCCTTCTTACTCCGAAAGAACCGGCACTGGCAAAAATTATCAGTCGTATCGAACTCCGCCTGGCAGATCAGTCCGGTCTGATGGAGTCGGTAGTATTGTATGAAGGGGCGGATTCTCTGACCAAACTGATTTTCGCCCATGCCGTTTTAAATGCGAAAATTCCGGCGGTAACATTTACTCAACCATGAAGACTGACTCAACCATGAAGCCTATTTTTTTTCTTATCTTTCTGTTGTTGCTGACATCCTGTTCAGGTCTGCAGTCCGTGTACCTGCCCGAATTGACAGGACTCGAGGCTATTGATGGTACCCAGTCCAGGCAGTTGCGGCAGAGATGTGAAAATTACTTTGTCCAGGGCAGCTGGCAGTTTGTCCATTCCATTGCCTTCAAGCTGGCCGATGGGAACGGCGCTACGGTGATGGGGGTTACCGTCCTTGATGGGACAAAACTCAAATGTGCCCTTATGGGTGTGGAAGGGTTTGTCCTTTTTGAGGCCGTGCTCGATGAGGAACTTGAAGTGAGCCGGGCACTCCCTCCCTTTGATAATCCTGAATTTGCCAGGGGCCTGATGCGTGATGTGCAGACTATCTTTCTGCCGCCGTCAGTACAGCGTCCTCTGACAGGACAACTTGCGGACGGTGAGCCTGTTTGCCGCTATTATGGAGAAGATGGTAAGATAATTGATATTCTCTTTGCTGAAGATGACAGCAGCCGTATGAATATTTACGGACCCGATCTGAGTAGAATCCGCAGCATCATTTCCGGTTCCCGCGTTCCCGTGGCTGCTGAGATGATCCCTGAAACCTTGGAGCTCACCGCATCCGGTTTGCACGGCTACACCTTAACCATGACACTGATCAGTGCTGATAAAATATGAAATTTAAGCTTATCTATCCTAAATGGGCCAAGCTCTCCAGGCAGACGGAGTTTCATCTGCCGCCGCACGGGCCGGTGGTCTTTGCTGCCACCTTGCCCGATTATGTCGATGTTGATTTTGTTGATGAAAACCTGGAGACCATTGATTTTGACGACCCTGTCGATATGGTCGGTATCTCCATGATGTTGACCGTGCAAGTGAAGCGGGGCTGGGAGATTGCTGACCTCTATCGGAAAAAAGGGGTGAAGGTCATCTTTGGCGGGATTGCCACTATGCTGCATGCCCAGGAAACCATGGAACATGCAGACTCTGTCTTTCTTGGCGAGGCTGAAGGCAGGATGGAGCAGGTACTGGCCGATTTCAGGCAGGGCAAGCTCAAACCCTCGTATGATTATATGGACGCGCGGCCGGATATTGCTTTGGTCGGCCCGGCCCGCAGGGATATCCTCAACCGGCAGCTCTATAATTACAAAGGGGTGCAGATGGTTGACCTGGTGCATGCCTCCCGGGGATGCCGCTTTAACTGTTACCCCTGTGCGGTCTCTTTCCTGGGTGGGCGGGAGTTCAGGCCCCGGCCCATTGACACGGCAGTTGCCGAGATGGCGGGTATTGACAATAACCGGATGTTTGTTGTGGACAACTCACTTTCCCAGGACAGTCAGTGGGAAAAAGATCTGTTTCGGGAAATGATCCCCTTGAAAAAGAAGTGGTGTTCGCACCCCATTGAAGATAAACCCGAGATCCTGGATCTGGCGGCCCAGGCCGGGGCCTGGTATGTGTATCAGGCGGTGTTTGATACCTCGGACTATATCCGTGAGCGGATTAAACGCTACCATGACCATGGGATCGGGGTGGAGGGCACGATTCTCCTGGGTCTTGACAGTCACAGTGAAGACTTCATCAAAGAGCTGATCGACTTTCTCCTTGAAATTGAACTGGATCTCGCTGAATTCACGGTGTTGACCCCCTTTCCCCACACCAAGGCCTACAGGGAACTGGAGGAGCAGGGACGTATTCTCTCCAAAGACTGGAATGATTATTCGGCGGATAAGGTCGTGTATCAGCCCAAACAGATGAGTCCGGAACGTTTACAGGAATTGCTTGATCTTGCCTGGAATTCGTTTTACCGGGATGAGTCCCAGGAACTGAAGATGTTTAAGCTTTTTAAACAGGTGGTGGAAAAGGAAATGGCAGACGGCACCTTTACTCCCCGTGACAGGAGTCTGGCCGATCAGGCCTTTGGCCGAGGCGTCCGCTGACATGAGCAGCTCTCTGTCTGTAGGCGCACTGGATGCTGCTCTTGCCGAACTCCTGCAGGGGCCGCACTATCCGCAGCATGAGTTTGTCGCCCGCGGCATGACCTTTGCTGAAGTGTATACATTGGCCTCACGGCTTTCTACACTATTTGCCCGGCCCCAATATGCAGGTGTCCCCTTTTGCCTGGCGGCCGAGGACAAGAGTCTGATTGCTGCTGCCCTGCTGGCCGCGTTAGCCACTGGCTCGGTGCTGCTTCTGCCCCATAGCTTTTCGGGCAGAGCTCTGCAGCAGATGCAGGATCTTACCGGTTTTAAGGCTGCAATTGTCGATGTGGCAAGAGATCTTCCGCAGGGGACGGAATGTATCGCTGCTGCCTCAGGAGAGGAGTTAACCCCTCTCTCTTTTGCCAAGGTCTCTGCACAGACGGAACTGCTTCGCCTTTTTACCGGTGGCTCCACCGGAGCACCGAAGATCTGGTCAAAAACAGCCGGCAATATCTTCGGTGAGGCCTTTTTTATGGCCCGCCGCTACACGATTGGCCCTCAGGATCTTATTGCTGCAACCATCTCTCCTTACCATATCTATGGTCTGCTTTTTTCCGTAATGATTCCCCTTGTCGCCTCAGCCCGTGTCCTTGCGGAAACCCCGTGCTTTCCGGCCGAGATCGTAACTATTGTGCAGCAGGAAGCGGCCACAATCTTTGCCAGTGTCCCGGCCCATTATCGTGTGTTGCGGGGCAGGGAAACCTCTACGGCCCTGCGACTGGCCTTTTCTTCTGCCGGGATGCTTGAGCAGGCGGATAATGCAGAGTTTTGCGCAAGAAACGAGGTGCCCGTGGTTGAGGTGTACGGTTCTACAGAAACCGGCGGTCTTGCCACCCGCAACAGGAAAGATGGAGAGGAGTATTTCACTCCCATTGAGCCTGTAGAGTGGAAGATCCGGGAAGAACGTCTCTATGTCCGTTCGCCCTTTCTCTCTCCGGATGTGCCTGGGAACCAGGAAGGCTATTTCCTTTCCGGTGACCGGGTGAACGCGCAGG
This sequence comes from Pseudomonadota bacterium, assembly GCA_018820855.1. Lineage (GTDB taxonomy): Bacteria > Desulfobacterota > Desulfobulbia > Desulfobulbales > Desulfocapsaceae > Desulfocapsa. The sequence goes on from JAHJNL010000082.1 coordinate 6,494, forward strand.
GGGAAAGCAGTTTTTCCCTGCATGGCCGGGCAGATGCCATCACCAAGGTGGGGGGCGAACGTGTTGATCTTGATGAAATACGGGATGTATTGCAGAATCAGCCCGGGGTGGAGGAATGCGTGGTGGTCCCGCTGGTGGACCCGGGTGGACGGCAGAACCGTATTGCAGCCCTTGTCCGCGGACAGGAAATTGACCTGGGTCTGCTCAAAAAAGGTCTTGCCGCATCTCTTGAGCCACTGGCCCTGCCGCGACTCATCAAAAACGTTCCTCATATCCCTCTTACCAAGAGTGGAAAATATGACAGGGACGCGATTATTTCTTTGCTGTCTTCCCCATGAATTTTTTTGGCCCGAGTTGTACTGCCGCTTATGAGAGCCTGGCTGTCTGGGCCGATCTCCTTGACCGGATCAATGTCTTTCCGGTGGCAGACGGAGATACAGGAACCAACCTGCGAATCAGTCTTGCCCCCTTACGTGACTGTAATGGAGATATGGCTGGTGCCATCACCCGGCTGAGCCGCTGTGCCAGTGGTAATTCCGGGAATATTGCTGCGGCTTTTTTCAGGGAATTTCTTACTGCGGACGGTGTCGGGGATCTGGCCAGACAGGCTGTGATTGGCCGTGATCGAGCCTGGGGAGCCATTGCTGAGCCTTGTGCGGGAACCATGCTTGGGGTCTTTGATGCCCTTTGTTCAGTATTGAAAACTGCAGACAGTAAGGGCTTGGATTTTTCCAGCATTCGCCGACTGCTGCAGGAGGCAGTGCTGGCCACAGTTCATCAGTTGCCGGATCTTGAACGGGCAGGCGTTGTTGATTCCGGGGCGCTGGGCATGTTTATCTTTTTTGATGCCTTATTTCAACAGCTGACCGGCCAGCAGCAGTGCAGCTGTCCGGTAACCGATCTGTTTTTCGGGAAATTGCAAATCAGTCCCGCCTTTATCGGGCAGACAACAGACGACTACTGTGTGGAAGCGCTTTTGCTGGCAAAGGAGCAGCAGGCTGATGTCATGAAACAGATAGCCCGGCTTGGAGACAGTGCCGTGATGGTGTCGGACAGTTCCGGGATAAAGGTACATATCCATACACCTGACCCGGAAAAGCTGCGTCAGGACCTTTCCTGTTTGGGAGAAGTTGTCGATTGGTCGGATGAGGCCATGGGACCGATGATCGAGGAAGAGAGCAGGAGAGGAGGGGGCTTGGGGAATGTAATTTGTATCATGAGTGATGCGGCCGGTTCTCTCCCAAGAGAGGTTGCCCGTCAATATGGCATCACCCTGCTGGACAGTTATATCCTGGTCGGTGATCAGGCCCGGCCGGAAAGCCTGTTTTCTCCAGAACAACTCTATCCCCTGATGCAAAATGGTGTGCGCGTGACCACGGCCCAGGCCTCCACCCATGAGAGGCATCTCCATTATCAGGCGGCCTGCCAGCAGTTTGGCAAGGTTCTGTATCTTTGCGTCGGTTCTGCTTTTACCGGTAATTATTTCACGGCCAGGGCATGGCAAACAGAAAATGATCCGGATGGCCGATTTCTCGTGCTTGATACCGGAGCAGCCTCGGGCAGACTGGCTGTCATTGCCTTGCTCACGGCACGCTGTGCAGAGCAGGCCGCTGCTGCGGAAGAAGTCATTGCTCTGGCAAAATCGCTTGTTGAACATGCGGAAGAATATATTTTTCTCTATGAATTGAAATACCTGGTTGCCGGTGGTCGTGTTTCCAAAACAAAAGCTTTTTTCGGTGACCTTCTGCACATGAAACCTGTGATCAGCCCGATAAGTAGCGGCGTGCGCAAGGTAGGCGTGGTGAAGAACCGGCGCGAGCAGTTGGCCTTTGCCCTTGACAAGCTAGGTTCCTATGCCGGGAACAGTAAGAAGCTGTTTGTTCTGCTCCAGTATTCGGACAACAGGGAATGGCTGCAGGAGGTAGTGATGGACCTGGTGCGCCAGTGTCTGCCTGACGCGGAAATTCAACTGGTGCCCCTGTCCCTTACCTCCGGCGTCCATATGGGCCCTGGTACCTGGGCCATGGCTTTTGCTGAGAAGGGGGCCGGATGTTGAAGCAGAGCAGAGTCGGTGTCGTCATCCCCACCTACAATCATGGCACACGGGTGAGTGATGTGGTCTGGCAGGCACGCGCTCTGAACCTCCCTGTTTTTGTGGTGGATGACGGGTCAACGGACAACACTGCCGAAATCCTGAGTTCCATGGAGGGGATCACAGTGCTCACCCATCCGGAGAACCGGGGCAAAGGTGCTGCCTTGCGCACAGGTTTCAAGGCGGCCCTTCAATCCTGTGACTGGGCTGTCACCCTTGATGCCGATGGCCAGCACAAAGCAGAGGATGTCGGAAATCTCCTCCGGGCTGTGCCGGATGCGCTGCGCCCCATTGTTATCGGCAATCGGCAGGGGATGACCGGGGAGCACGTTCCCTGGACCAGCAAGTTCGGGCGGAAATTTTCGAATTTCTGGGTATGGGTGTCGGGCGGCCCGCTGGTGGGCGATTCGCAATCGGGCTTCAGGCTCTATCCTTTACCTGAATCCTTTGACCTTGATGTGCAGGCCAGGCGTTTTCAGTTTGAAGTGGAAATCCTGGTCAAGGCCCGAGGGGCAGGCATCCCTGTTTTTGAGGCCCCGGTTCAGGTGGTCTACCAGAAGGGTGCAGAACGGATATCTCATTTCCATCCCTGGAAGGATTTTTTCAGGAACTCGATCACCTTCAGTAAATTGATCTGTAAACGGATTTTTTCCCGGAGAATAAAGCCGTGAAGGGTGTGTTGTACCGGGCTCTTGTTACGGTGACGAAGATATGTGGCCCCTGGTTTTTTGTTATTATCTCTCGGGCAATTGCGACAGGCTATTTTCTTTTTTCAAAAAATGTCCCGGAAAGCCGCCGCTTTTATGCATTGTTGTATCCGGAAAAAAGCAGTCTCTCTCATCTGTGGTCTACCTTCCGTCAGTATCAGAATTTCACAACCATTCATCTTGACCGTTTTCTGGCAAGCCATGGGCAGGAAACAAGGTTCAGCTCCGAGGGCTGGGAAAAACTGGAATCGGTTGTGGAGAAGAAAGGGGCCATTCTCCTCATGTCTCATCTGGGGAACTGGGAGATTGCTGCCCACCTGCTCAAACAGCAGGAGGGCAGCCTGAAGCTTCTTCTTTATATGGGGGTCAAGGATAAAGAAGATGTTGAACGCTTACAGAAAGAGTATCTGCATCAATCCGGAGTGAAGATCATAGGTGTTGAAAAGGAGGGCGGCTCGCCCTTTGATGCGGTGGAGGGTATTCGTTTATTGCAGGACGGAGGCCTTGTCTCCATGACCGGTGATATTGTCTGGCGCTCTGATCAACGCAAGAGACGTGTCAGGTTCTTAGGGAAAGAGGCCTTTGTCCCTGAAGCCCCCTATGTTTTTGCCCTGGTATCCGGTGCGCCGATATTTGTCTTTTTCACTTTTCGTACCGGGGAAAACAGCTACGCATTTATCCTTTCCGATCCCATATATATCAAGCGGGGAGACAAAAAAGAGAGAGATGCGGTCATTCAGGCTGCTGCCCAGCAATACGCAGACCTGCTGCAACAGAAACTCCGTGAACATCCTTTTGAATGGTATCATTTCGACCGTTTTGTCCTGTAAACAGAAGATGATGTTTTTGAGTATTGTATTGCATCTTTTTTTCAACATTCTGTATTGTCACTTCTATCCTTTCCTCATTGCTGCCTGACGGTTCAGTTTTACTGAATTGACCTGTTAGTATGCTAGGCTTGGGGCCTGCGAAAACACAAAGTTTTTTCCAGACCGATGGAAAGACTTTGACTTGTGATTTTCTTTTTTGGTAGATTTTATTAAGGGCATTTGTTCTTAATGTTAGGGCTTGTGCGGAGTTGTTGCATTAGATTGAGAAAGTCTTTGGAATTGTAATGTGATACCGTCAAGAGATTTGTCGGAGTTGATATCGGATACAGATTGAGCAGGTTTGCAGGATTAAACAGTTCATCTTTCCTGCCGGGCATTGGCCTAACGTCGATGTTTTTGTTATGTTGTAAAGGAATCTTTTGATGTTATCAAAGTGTGTTGAGAAAAAAAATATTCCTTCACAATGGAAAGAGAAGATAGGGACTATGACCAGAGACTTCTCTCTCTGTTTGGTTGTTAAGCAAAACAAGCATGACAAATACTGTGTTTCTTCCTGGAGACGAGGTTTTACGCTGCTTGAGCTGATGATGGTGGTCGCTATTATTGGAACACTGGCGGCCATAGCAGTGCCA
>JAHJNL010000083.1 GCA_018820855.1 Pseudomonadota bacterium
AGGTCATCCAGGAAATCCACCTGCGCGATCTGTCGGCGCTGTGGACGAAGGAAGGCTCCAGGACAATCCATATCTCGGAGCTCTCTCCCTTGTGGCGGAACGAACAGCTAATTCCTGAAGAAAACAAGTCCCTCGATTTTCACAATCTCCGAGCTGGTGCATTTATGGAGAAGATCCTGCAATGGGCCTGGTTTAGAAATTTTCCACAGCAGAAAGCAGTATGTGGACAGATCCTGAAACTCCTCGACCAGGAGGGGCTTTGTCCCTCGGTGGTTGATATACATGGTGATGTCGAAGGAAGCTGGGATGACAACACCTATCGCCTTCTTGCCCAAACCACCCTGCTTGACCATTCACTCAATGTGGCCGAACAGGTTGTCCAGATCCTCTCCGACAACAAGGCCTGGCATGTCATCCCGGACACCATGGTTGCTGCCCTGGCTCACGATCTTGGGAAGCTTACATCCATGCGGGGCTATCTCTATTCCCTTGGGGAACATCCCCTGGCAGCAGGCCGTCCGCTGGCTGGAATCCCCGGTTTTAACGAACTGCCAAAAAAGAATGAAATTCTGCGGGCGATCAAACTGCACCATAAGATGCCCCAGGGACTGCTCGGCAAGACCTTGAAAAAGGCGGATCAGCTTGCCCGGCAGAAGGAACTGGAAGAGACAGTCCTGCAAAACGAAACCAAGTCAGCCACAGCCAAAAAGCTCACGCCAAATGTTGAGACAAAACGAGCCACACAATATGTTGTAACCGCGGCCTGGAGGGCTCAGACCGACATCTACGGCGACAAGGGTGAAATCAACCAGGGAAAATCTAAATCCGAAGCACCAAAGCTGATGGATATTTCCAGTTGGTTCGATGGTGTTCAATTTTTGGAAGAGTTGAAACCCTATATCAACAAGATGTTTGGGCGCCGCTTCCTGGCCTTTTCCATGCCAGATGGCCATGTTTACTTTCAAGTCAAGGTGCTGGAGGAGGTCGCACGAAAACAGGCGGAACAGGGTGGCTGTATGGAAATCGCCACAATGGCCCCAAGAGATGAAACCATGCGACGGGTACTGCTCACCATTGTCCACCACCTGCGCGTAGAGCATGAGGTCATTGACCAGGGACTGATCAAGGACACCTTTTTCGGCGGATATTTTACGGTAACCAGAAAAACAGGCAAGACCATCAAAGGATATTACACTCCCTTTCATGCTGAGGCCTTCGCCGGGAAAGGACACCCTGCTGGCTCCATCGCCGAGATGGAACAGGCCAAGCCCAAGATACTTCGCGATATCTTAAAGGTCAGTCCATATCTTGATAACACTCAGGATACATAATGGTCATTGAACAGACAGGCAGAAGCCAGAATGATACCAACGCACAGATCATCACCACTGATAACGGCAGGATCTACAAACCAAGAAATTTACTAAATGCTATTTCAGAGATTCAGCAATTCTATGTTATCGAAAGTAAGGGACAAAACATTCCTGCGGAATTTCTCACTCTGGATCAGACCCTGGACTTTTTCAAGATCGGAATTAAAAGTGGTTTCCATGAAGGCTTTGCCCTGATCCTCCTTTTCCCGTTCTTCCATTTTTACCTTTTCCCCTTTGTTTTCCATAAACTAGACATCTTCAGCCACATCATTTTCGGCAGCATCCCCTATCTTGTCCTGATCATCAACACTGCAATGTGTTCCTATATCAGTCGCTACTATGTTGGCAACATCACCAGGAAGGCGATTAACTCTCTGCTCATGGGTCGGGCAATGTCTCTGTTACTCAAGGCATTTCTCCTCTATGTCTTATATCTGGTGCTGTATCGCCTCAGCACACCTGAGAACATCTGGAAACTGGCCACAAATTTTGGGTCAAGGGCCGAAAAAATATACTATGGGATCTTTGAGATCAAACCACACCTGCTGCCAGTGGCCACCAAAAGTTCCATTCTCATGGTGGTGGCAGCTATTTTCCCATACGGATCGGTTTATCTTTTGGATCTCTGGCACCGGTACCGGATCAAGAGGAATGCGAAGATTATTTCTGCATAACAACTGGGAGAAGAAATAATGACAGAGAAAAAAGAGACGAAACCATCCTGGCAGGAAATCCAGGAAAAGAAAATCAACATGGTCAAAGAAAGGGGAGCCCGAGTTTTAAAGATCAATTCGCCCCTCGGCTCCACACTGTTTAATATTCTGCGCCAATTCGATATGGCCTATTCCCATTTCAAGGCCAAGCTTGGCGAGATGGATGGAATTTCCCACGAGGAAGGAGAAGAGTTGATGGCAGAAGGGAGAGAGTTTGTTATGGCATTTTCTGACTATACCGCCAGACTGAGCAAACGAATACGGTTTCGCTATTACACACCCAGAGAGATCAGTGAATTCATAAAGACGGATCAAGAAGGGGATGCGGAATAACCTTGCAATATTTATAGAGCTTTACTATCTCAGGATTAAATATATTTCTCGTCTAACAAGATCTAACACCGGTGATGAACGGTAAGCCGGCACTCAGTACAGTACCCCCTTGAGGGGTGAAAGTACCTTCACGAAATTCTTTTCAAAAAACACGAAAATAATTTCTAAGGTACTAAAAAAATACAACAAGGAGAATTCATGAACAAAGGTGAACTGATAGAAAAAGTGGCAACAGATTGTAACATAAGCAAAACCGTAGCCGATCAAGCCTTGAACAGCGTCCTTGCTGCCATTACCGGTGCAGTGGCAACAGGTGATAAAGTCACCCTGGTTGGTTTTGGAACATTTTCCGTTAGCGAACGAGCAGCTCGCGAGGGTCGCAACCCCCAGACAGGAAAAACCATACAGATTCCCGCCAAAAAGATCGTCAAATTCAAAGCCGGAAAAAAACTTGCCGATGCGGCGAACTAAGGATATCCGAAAATCAGTCACCAAGTCCTGCTAGCTGATCGATAGCTTTTATTTTATGATCGTCCAGCAGATGCGTGTAACGCTGCACCATCTGCATGGTGCTGTGACCCAGAATCTCTGCCAGGGTGCGCAGGTCAACCCCAGCCATTAACAAATAACTGGCTGCGGTATGCCGCAGATCGTGCATGTGGAAGTCTTCAATCTTTGCTTTTTTAATGGCGTTATCAAAAGCCCGACGGAAGAACAAATTGGGCCGTCGCTGGACGGTCACAGATATGTTCTCCGGTAAAAAGACAGAATCTTTGCTGTTACATTTTTCCGGCATGATATCAAGCAGGATTTCAATGGCCTTTATGGTCAAGGGGACACGCCGGGGCTTGGTCTTGGTTATGGTCAGATCGATGATTCTTGCATCTATATTGACTTGTCCCCATGCCACTCCAGCAGCTTCCGATGGCCGCATGCCCGTATGAAGCAATAGTTGCACATAGTGATACAGCTTTTTATTACGGCTCGTTTTGCATATTCCCAGTAAATTCCTTGCTTCATCCTTACTCAAAAGTCGTAATCTACCAGATGGCTTGGCCGGTTTTCTGATTGCCGCAACTGGGTTGTTTATTTCCAAAGCCCATTCCATCCTGGCAATAGTATACAGATGGGACAACAGAGCCAGATCTTTCTGCAGCGTTGATGGCCCTACACTTTGCAATCGTTTATCTCGAAAGGCAGCGACCCGGGCTGGGGTAATTTCTTTCAGATTCAACCTCGAAAAGCTCTCCCGCAATATATTGGCAGAAGTTATTTCCCTGGCCCTTGTATTCGGCCTTTTCTGGCTGGAAACTTCAAGCTCATACCGATCAAGCGCCTTAGAAAAGGCCATATCATCTGGCGGAGCCTCCCCAACATATCCGCCGGAGCGAAGCGTTGATTCGGTATCTTCGGCCCAGCGCTGAGCATCAGAAAGACGGTCAAAGGTCTGAGAAAGGTACGGATGCCCTTTCATTCTGATTTCAGCTTTATAGACTGTTCCCTTTTTTCTTGTTCGCTTACTTATTCTAGCCATAACCTTTTGGGCGTATTTTTGGGCGTATTTTTTTACAAAACCATGCTATCTGTAGTCAAAATATGCCAAACACAGCTAAAAAGCAACTAAAAAGAAAAAGGCCAAAACCCCTGCATTAGTGGGCCTTGGCCTTTATTTGTTTGGTGCCCGCGGTAGGATTCGAACCTACGACTCCAGGATTAGGAATCCTGTGCTCTATCCCCTGAGCTACGCGGGCATATTAGAAGTTCAGGAATATACTTGAGTGGCGTGAAAACGCAATATGTTTTGGAACTAGAGTGTTTCACCGTCTGCGATTTCCTGCCCCGGATATGCTTCTTCCTTTGTCTGGGAGTTAATGATGCAGTTACGACCTATGGTCACACCCGAGGGAACAACTGCCTCTTTGCCAATCAGGGAAATTCCTGTGTAGAGATGTTTCGGTTGCAGTTTATTAGCAAATCCATGGTTGCTGCCTGCTCCCACAACTGCCCCTTCATGAATCCGGACTCTTTTGTCACAGATCGTCAAATCTACCACACATTTTTTCTCCACAACACAGTCAGTAAAGAGGATTGAATCCTTCACCACAGCACCCTCTTCCACTACTACACCAGGAGCAAGAACCGAATTATGTACCGTCCCCCGTATGCGACAGCCGGCAGAGATCATGGAGCAACTCACGCTGGCCTTGTCTCCGAAATAGGCTGGTGGACGATCGGCAGACAAACCGCTGGCCTCAGTATTTGTCCGAATCCCCCAAAGCTCAGGCGAGATACCACTGTTCTTACGAATAACATCCATATTTGCCTCCCAATAGGCCTGGATGGTTCCCACATCCCGCCAGTATCCATAAAACGGATAGGCAAAAACATTATCATTTTCAATGGCCCGCGGAAGAATATGCATGCCAAAATCATTTTCCGCCCTATCCCTGCTTAACGTATTCAGGAGATACTCACGATCAAAGACATAAATACCCATGGAAGCCAGATTGGTCTTTGGATTTTCAGGTTTTTCCTCCCAATCAATAATCCTGTTCTCGTTATCGATTATTCCCGCACCAAACTGATGAATCTCACTCATGGGAACCACCATCATTCCCACTGTCACATCCGCTTTTTTAAAGCGATGATATTCAAGCATCGCATGAAAATCCATGTGATATATATGGTCGCCAGAGAGAATGACCACCTCGTCTGCTGGATTTCTCTCTAAAAAATCAATATTTTGCCGCACTGCATCCGCTGTTCCTTTGTACCAGTCGGAATCCTTAAATCCGGTATGCGGCGGCAGTATTTTTACGCCGCGACTGCGACCGGTGAAATCCCAAGCCTCACCCATTCCCAGATGAGTCATAAGAGAAAGAGGTTTATACTGGGTGAGAACACCGACTTTTGTGAGCCCGGAATTCATGACGTTACTGAGACTGAAGTCGATGATACGGTACAAACCACCAAAGGGCACAGCAGGCTTGGCACGATTCTGTACAAGGATATTCAATCGACTGCCGACCCCTCCGGCAAGAAGAAGAACCAGGGCCTCTTTTTTCACCCTCATTTCAATACCTCCCCCGCCTTAATATATTTCGTCCACTGTTCAGCAGTCAGGTTTGGATAAATGGTGGCACCTTCACCTATAATTGTCCCATCCGGTACGCGGTTGTTCCAGCCGATGAGGGAGACGCGGTCGGCAACAGTACCGATGTCAGGACCAATGCTCACCCTTTCACCAAAAACAGAGTTCACATCGGTAATCACCTTGTTCAGACAACAGTCCGCGCCTATATGATTATTAAAAAAGAGGACAGAATTCTCTACTACTGCACCCTTTTCTATCTGAACTCCTGGAAAAAGAATGGAATTTTTTACTGTTCCTTCCACCACACAACCATTGTAAACAAGACTGTTATGGACCACGCCACTGTCTTGAATCAGGGCCGGTTGCGCGTCCCGGATACCTCGATGCTCCAGATTGGTACGCAGCCCCCATGCTTCCATATCGATGAGAGGATTTTCACCCAGGAGATCCATGTTGGACTGCCAATACTCCTCTACGGTACGGGTATACCCCCAGTAGCCCTTATGCTTATACCCATAAACCCGGCAATCCCAAGACATGAGCAGAGGAATAATATCCCTCCCGAACTCGAAAGAAGTACTCTTCTGATTTTCTTCCAGGGCTCTGTACAACACCTCCGGTCTAAAGACCAACACGGTAAGAGATGCCCAGTCTGTCTGCGGGGATTCGGGTTTTTCCCAATAGGACACGACCCGCCCTCCCTGCTCGCCATCCTCATCATCAATAGCTGCGATACCGAATCGATGCGCTTTTTTAATATCAACCTTGATAAACCCGATGGTCAGATCAGCATCTTTGCGATGGTGATAATCGATCATATCCTGGTAATCCATCTTGTAGATATGATCCCCGGACAGGATAAGGATTTCTTCCGGCTTGTGATACTCGACAAAATCGAGATTTTTATATACGGCATCTGCCGAACCGCGGTACCAGTCGGCCTGATCCATATTGTCTTTAAAGGGAGGAAGGATGGAGATTCCGCGATAACGGCCGATCATATCCCAGGCAGCACCTGTACCAATGTGATTAATAAGAGAATAACTTCGGTATTGAGAAAGGATGGCAATCTGTTCGATGCCTGAATGGAGCAGGTTGCTCAGGGCAAAATCAATGACCCTGGCGAACCCTCCGAAGGGAACTGCTGATTTTGGACGATAGTAGGTGAGAACATTCAGTTCATCGACACGACTGCCAGCCAGGATCATTGCAAGCGTTGAAGGTTTGATCATTGTTCACCAACAATTTATTGATGGCATCATAAAAACTCTTCACCTGCTTCGTTGTTACGAATTTTCAGTCACTGCGACGCTCGCTGCCCACGCCTCATTCCATCAAATCCGCACACCTCGCATATGAATATTTTTTACTGATCCATCTCGAAATTTGACTTTTTTATGAGCCTAACAATAATTATCGAAACAACAAACTAGACCATATGCCTGGTAGCCAGACGTTTCAGTGTCTGGGTAGTAAATTCTTTGTCACCAAGAGAAAGATTTTTCAAAGGAACCTCTGCCCGAGCCGCTTCCTTATGTCCTCCGGCAGATCCGATAGCACCGAATATACGCTCTGCCATCTTTCCAGCATTTTTACGATATCCGTCGCAACGAAAGATAACCACCAGTTTTTCACCATGTATCCCAGAAACCATAACCCAGTCGGTCTCATCCACATGATTGAGAAAATCAGCTAGAATCACCAGGACATCAGGACTTCTCACCCTTCCGACATGGCTATAAAAACGCCCCTTGGAGCATTTAAGCTCAGCAAGCCCGATGTTAAAATATTTGAGCTCCGAACGACGAAGATCCGTGAGTTCGATCTTTTTTACCAGGTTTCGGTTAGCAATATTAAAGAGATAACGAAAAGAAATCCCATCTGCCAGTTCGGATTGTTTGGCAAAATCCTGAGTATCCACCTTGATTGCATAAAAAAGAGCGGTAGCCAGGACAACAGAGGGCTTCATATGCGCAGCCCGCAGATATTCCACCAGCATGGTAGAGCAGGCCCCATACTGCGGACGGATATCTACAAAATCTGCATGAATTTCTGGCGTCAGCGGATGATGATCAATAATGGCATTAAATTCAATCTTTTCAAAAACAGGCAGATGGCCCGGCTGTGAATCAACCAGGATTTTTTTCGAATACTCTTTTATTTTGAGATTACTGAGACGCTCCAAAGGGATCTTAAGGCGCTGGACCATAGCCACATTATTCAAACGACGAATCTCGTTCGGATGGGCAATAACAACACTTTTCACCCTGTAACGGAGAAGCCGTTTGATAGCCAAGGCACAGGCCAGGGCATCTGGATCCGCATTAATGCAGACAAGGACATCATCCTCCTTATCAAAAACATTCCAGAATCCCTGCAGACGCTCTTTGGCAGATTTGTGCGCGACCTTACTTCCAGCACTTGAACAACACTGAGTTATTTTTTTTACCATGTAGCGTTCAACGGTAAACTGCCCCTCACCACAAGAAAAAAATCGGTATTCACTTGTACAGCGCCCACTCAGGCCCGTTGCTCCGGTCAAAAAATCCGAGTCGACTGCAGATGAATTTCCCTGCCACCATAGCAGAGGGTGAGGACAATTTTACCACTCGTTCCTTTCATATTTTACCCTACCGCCTGACAACTAGCAGGAAACGGAAACAGGCATACAGTTCAGTGCCTCAAAAAGACACATTTTTTCCAACAAACAGGGAGCAACATTTCAAACCATACCACATCATTTCACAAAAAAGCAAGTCTCCACAAGGTCATATAGAGAGAAGTGTTCTTCACTATTCTATGCCACTAAAGGAAGGAACAGAAGGAAAAAGAGAAGAATCGGTATGGGGAATAAATCGAGACCCTGAAAAACGAATCATAAATTCCTGATTCACATTGAGCTCCAGATAAGTGATGCTGGAAACGATCTCTTCACAGGCAAGGCGGGCAGCCCTATCAAGAAGGACTTTTTCAGCCCCTCGCAGAGAGCTGTTACCAATGGCACGATAAACGGACAAGGGAAGATCGGGGAGCATGCCAAGGGTAATGGCCCTCTCCGGATTGATATGGCGACCAAAGGCACCAGCCACCGCGATCTCTTCAATATCCGAAAAATCCAGACCCACCTGACTGATCAGTGTTTTCAAAACAGCGTACATGGCAGCCTTGGAACGGATCATAGCATCGAGATCGATCTGCTCCAGCAGAACCTCCTGCCCCTGAAAAGACTCTTTTTTACCAGCAACAATAAAAGACCTCACACCATCCCGTTCCAGGATATGTGTCTTCATAAAAGCGGCCCTGGCTTGATCCCGCTCCTTGTTAGGGTCCCTTATTTTTCCACGAATATCGATAAGCTGGGTAAGATAAAGAGCAGCCACCAAATCAATTAAGCCAGAGCCGCATATTCCCCTTGGCGGGACACCATCAATGGTTCGGTATTCCATCTTATAGGATAACGGATCAATGGTCACATACTCAATGGCCCCAGGGCCTGCCCGCATCCCCATACGGGCAACTCCACCCTCCAGAGCCGGGCCGGCAGCTCCAGCACAGGCTATCAGCCACTCACTGTTGCCAAGGACCACCTCGGCATTGGTCCCCACGTCAATGAGCATCCGGGTCTTATCCGATTGCGCCATACCGCAAGCAAGTATTCCTGAGACCAGATCACCTCCGAAATAGCTTCCCACCGAAGGCATAATCCATACCGGGGCTGCTCTGTGGATGGCGAGCCCCAACTGTGCAGCCTCCAGTGCAGGAGGCCGGTTAAACAACGGGATATAAGGTTCCCGACAGATATGGTATGGGTCAACCCCAAGAAAAAGATGGGACATGGTGGTATTGCCGGACACAGAAAGGGCACGAATTTCATCAAGCTTTAAGCCAGCCTTATTTGCCAGCTGCCCAGCCAGTTCATTTATGGCAGAAATAATGATCTGCTGCAGTTCGTGGAGACCTGGATCCAGAAAATCGGGAGCAGGCTGTTTCTGCTGCCTCCTTTTTGCTGTGGCATAATGGATACGACTGAGGATATCGGCACCAAAGGAAATCTGCCTGTTTTCCAGATTCCCTTCTGCCAGGATGTTCCCACCTTCCATATCCAGAAGGGTGGCTTCCAGATGCGTAGTCCCCAGGTCCAGAGCCATACCTGCAATGATCTGCGGCCTGTTGGCAAGAAAGTCTGCCAACACCCATCCCTGATCCTGATTATTGAGCAGAGCATAGCCGGCAAAACCTGATTCACGAAAGACTCTGGCAACAGGCACCATGCGCTCAAAAGGAATGGCCAGAGAACGGTCATCAGCGAGGATAGCCCTCAGGGCCTGCTGCAGGCGATCCAGATCTGCGGTATTATCGTGCAGGCCGGGAGGGCCCGCCTCCACCCGTACTGAACATACAATGGGTTTCATTCTCCTTCCTCGTCTTCTTGATAACCTTGTAACAAACAAAATTGCAGAACAGCTGACTTGATAAGTGCAACACTCAGAAAGCTATTCACATATGAACCGTACAAATTTAAAAACACACGACGTTCATAAGGAATGGTGCAGCAACTGCAATTTGCTGTTGCCAGGCAGATAACGGTTCTCTACAACGCCATTCTTTCCCTGATCCACGCCTTCTCCTTGACGAGAATCTTCTATGATGGTACCTACTGACATACTGAATCAAGAACAGATGCTGCTGAAATATAGCAGCAAAACGAACATACCCTATTTAAACGAATTCTCAAACGAGATGGATAAAATATTTGCGGTGGCCCTTGGTGGTGCAACCGGATCTCTGGGGAGGTATTTCATCGCACTTGGCGCTGGAAAACTGCCTATTCATACCTTTCCGTCAGCAACCTTTCTCGCCAATCTGTTAGGGTGTCTGCTGATTGGAATATTCTGGAGTCTCTTTGACCGGATTCATATCAATAACGAATTCAGACTGTTTCTCTTCACCGGATTTCTTGGCGGATTCACCACCTTTTCCACCTTTGCCAGAGAAACGGTACAGCTCTTCAAGACAGGCGAACAATTTCAGGCCATTGGCTACATCCTCCTTTCAAACGTTTTCGGCCTGACCATGGTCGGTCTCGGATTTTTCATCGCCAACCGCTATCTTCGAGGCTAAACGTAAAGGACTCTTTTCTGCCCCGTTCATGAAGGGATGCAGGTGCCGCAAAAATTGGAATTGACCCCCATGAATTATCTGTACTTTTTTAGTCTTTTCTCATAAAAAAACAAAATATTTATAAGACACTAAACTTCTGTGATCCTCCTTAACCGATATATACTTGCCCAGTTTACCCGGACATTCTTCACCGTTGCCGCTGCCTTTGTCGCCATCTATATCCTTGTCGACTCTCTTGAAAAGATAGATAACTTCATGGAAGCAGGCAAACCCATCAGTCTGGTGATCAAATTCTTTTTACTGAACATCCCCTTTATTGTTGACCAGCTTGGTCCCATTCTGATCCTCCTGTCCGGAGTTATCAGTCTCGGCCTGCTCAACCACAATAATGAACTCACGGCAATGATGGCCGGCGGGCTCTCCCTGCGTACCATCGTCAAACCAATTCTCATCGGTGCCCTGATCTTTACCACGCTCTTCCTGGCCATGGCCCAATGGATACTGCCCCACACCATAGCCGCCACCAATAGCATCTGGTACGAAGATGTGAACAATAAAGTCCCACTGGGGATTTTCCGCAATGGCCGTTTTTATTACCAGGGAAAAGAAGGCTTCTTTTCCTTTGCCCGTCCCTGGCTGGACAAGGATATCTTCATCAATTTCTCTTACTCAAGCTGGGACAGCGATTACAGCCTGCGAACGCTGGTGACAGCAAAAAAAGCGGAATGGCAGAACTCCACCTGGCACCTTACCCAAGGCCAGATTCAGAAAAAAATCAGCCCGGACGACTACACAACAACCCTTTTTGAAAAGAAAGATTTCACCTTTCCGGAAACTCCTGACCAGTTTTTTGTTCCCGAATACCAAGCTGCCGAACTTTCACTGACCGAGCTTTTTCAAAACTCCCAGAATCAGCGGACCCACAAGGAAACAATAGTGGCCAAGACCAATTTTTACGGCAGGATCTCCTACACCCTTCTCGGCCTTCCCCTGCTGCTCCTTGGCTTGCCCGTGCTTCTCATATCCTATCAAAAATGGGGGAGGGATCTCTCTGTAGCAATACCTGCCAGCTGTGCCATGGCCTTTGTGGCCTGGGGGCTGTGGGGTGCACTACAATCCCTGGCCAGGGCGGATTATTTTTCACCGCTTCTGGCAGCAGTGCTCATCCATATCATTTTTGGTGGCGGCGGTTTTATCCTTCTCCACAAACAGGGAACCTGATCCCATGGCGATACCACGCAAACAGCGTGTGGGCATTGTCGGTATTCCACCGCTCTCGGTCATGAAAGCGCTTGCAGCTCCCCATATAACGATTTATGACCTTGATGAACCCCAGGGCAGGATAGATATTGAAACGGCCTCTCCCTTTCTCCCACGGGTCTACTGCGGTATCCTGCGCACCGTCATTGCCAACAGCCTGACCATCAAGCCCGATTTCATCTATATCGATACCGGGCCCGGTAAATGTGACTGCGCCGTACATACGGCAACGGTACTGGAAGACACCCTGCCCGAAACCCGCATTGTTCGGACCAAAAACCGGGACAGCACTGATTTTGGAACCCCTCTCTGCAAGTCACGTATGGGCTTACTGAATAAGATGCAGGCCATCACCGCCTCAGTCCAATCCCCCATGCCATACCAAGAACTTCAGCCCTGTACACCTACGGCAGGTTTCTGGGGGGTTCCGCCACGAGATTTTTCCCTGCTCAGCCTCTTTCCCGACACCACCCATGTCTACGGATGGGCACGCTGCATGGAGAACAAGACCCCGGATAATCTGGAACTCGAACTCCACTACAACCCGGATGTGCCCACGGTCTTTTTTGCCCAATCCTTCTGTGCAAAGACTGCCTTGGCCCGGCACCTGGCCACAAAACATCCACACGCCCTCTATCTTGACTGTGATGTAACTGCCGGAAACAGCGCCAAAGCAAAAATCCAGGCCTTTCTCGAGCTCTCAGGGATATGAACTCCTCAACCTCCTTTCCATCGCCTCGCAGTTCCTTTTTTGCGCAACAGCCCTTTCAGGTATTCCCCCATGTTGCTTGCTGATTTCGGCACATCCTACTGTAAGATTCTGGACACTTCGACCAAGAGCGGACCGCAGCTCATTGCCAGCCGAGACCTTGACCGTGATATGCAGGTAGACATTGGAACCGGACACAACGGCAAACGTCATTGTCGCCACTATGTCAATGAACTCACAGCCCTCGCCAGGGGCGGAATCAGCCTGATCCGGGAAGAATCATTCACCCTCCTCGACTGCGGCAGCCGCGATATCAAGTATGTTGCCTACAATGGAGAAAAAATCAAGGACATGGGCTGGAATGCAGAATGCGGCGCCTCCATGGGATTCACCATTGAACTCCTGGAGAAATACTATGACCTCGATTTTGCCACCATTGAGGTACCAGCAACCTCTTTTTCCGTAACCTGCGGGGTCCTGGGGATGAGCCACATCTTCGATGCCGTGGTAACTGGCAGCAGCGAAGCAGAAGCCGTAGCCAAATTTGTCAAAGGAATTGCCATTAACGCCTATAACTTTGCGAAACGTCCGGAAAAAGTCTACCTCTCCGGAGGACTCTGCGACAATCCCCTTTTTATAGGCTCATTTCCCTGCCCCGTGATCTCACTGGGACGCTTTGTTCTCCTCGATGGGCTGAAGGCCTCCGGTGAACAGAAGTGGCCCCACTTGTTCGAACAGCCTGACGGCAACATCAGATAGAATCAGATATTTTTTATGCATCTTGGTCGTTCCCGGCTGATAATCATGTTGGAATAGACTCGTTTTGCAAAATTTGCATGGAAAGAGGGACGTTAATCCTGGATAAAAATTTGCTCACGTGATTA
>JAHJNL010000084.1 GCA_018820855.1 Pseudomonadota bacterium
AGGTTTCAAGCTGCTGGCAGAAGTGATAAGGGGGATTCAATTCAAAGATGGAGAACGAGTTGAACCATTAGAAGAAGGCGAATTCGACAGGGCGGTCATTTGAGTATGTTTTTCTCAAACACCAGAATTGACTATAACTCCTTGAACTTGGTTCTGAAGTTAAAAAACTCTGGTTGGAACATTATGAATTTTACAGTGACCAAGAGTCAAATTATCGGGTTCTCAGTTGGCCGACGGCTTTAAAAGTAGTTAATAGCTTTTCCGGTTATCCCTCTCTTGAGGAAGTAGAACAGCTTCTGGTTTATCTGCATAATCATTGGCGAGAAAATAGAGTTCAGATGTTGATCTCCCGGAGTTTTAATGAATATTTGATTGGTTATCTTGATCGTGTAATTGATGGATTTGAGTATGCGCCCGAGTGGGCTATAGAACAAGAATCTCCTTTGGTGGATGATTTTTTTCTGCCGCCAAGTTCAGCCGATATCCCAGCAATTAATGATTATGAACTTGAAAGAGCTATTCGCAATGTACGACTTAATAGCATCTGGATGAATTAAGGATTATGCACATGAATAATGAAAGACTCGTTCCCGTTATCGAATGCTGGGTGAAAAAAATCGGTGTTAATTCACCAGGTGTAGTTAGAAATATTAGCACTGTTACAGGAAATATTGAGTGTCAGGTAGATTGGTTGCAGCCCAAACGATCTGAAAATGTTCCGGTTGACCAGCTTCGCAGTGGTTTTTTGATTGGTATGGAGGTGCAGGATGTTCCTTCTTCCCGTACAGGAAAATCACTTGGAGAAGGAGTGGTAGTAGAAACACGAACCCTTGGATGTAGAGATCAGGTTTTAGTTGAATTCCCTGAACGAGGCGATCGGTTTTGGTTACCCTTTGAGAACCTGAAACAGATTAAAGGGGTGCAACAGCGTTTTGAACTCAGGCAAACCGGTCAGCCCGGTAATGCTGAACATTTTCGTCTGCGCAGTCTAGCCCATGCTATTGAGATGTGGCATGAGAACACAGGCTCATTATCTCATCTGAATATTGATCCGCTACCACATCAAATCCACCTAGTTCACCATATCCTGGCTTCCGGTAATTTGAACTGGATGATTGCGGATGATGTCGGTCTTGGGAAAACCATAGAAGTCGGCATGCTGCTTTCTGCTCTAATACGGAGGGGGACCATACGCCGCATCCTTCTTGTTACACCTGCCGGCTTGGTGAATCAATGGAAAGAGGAACTTCATCATAAATTTGGACTCAGTGATTTTCAAGTGTATGGAGAGGACTTTCATGTTCATGAGCCTCGCCATTGGAAGTTATATGATTTTGTCATTGGTTCTATGGATAAATTTAAGTCTGAGAGTCACCTGGAAAACCTGACACAGGCGGGAACATGGGACCTGATAGTATTTGATGAGGCACACAGGTTAAGTAGAGCACAGTATGGAATGAAGTTTCAAAGCTCAGAGAGATTTCGTCTGGCAGCATCATTACGCAAGACCTCTGATTCCATGCTTCTTCTTACTGCAACTCCCCATCAGGGTAAGCAAGACAAATTTCAAGCATTGCTTGAATTAATCCGACCGGAATTAAAGAAAGAAATTCGTACATTAGCTCTGAACCCCGACATTCTCCGCAGGATGGTGATTCGCAACCATAAGGCTGATGTTACTGATGCTGCAGGGGCTTTTATCTTTCAAGGAAAGTTGACCTCCACCATTCCCGTATCATCTTCACCAGCTGAAGATGACTTTGACAAAGAACTGCAAAAGTATCTTCGTGAAGGCTATGTGGCAAGTAGGAAGAGTAACGGTATGCGAGGCAGGGCTATTGGATTTGTCATGGCAACGTATCGGAAACTTGCGGCTTCTAGTATTGCTGCCATTGAACGGTCGCTAAGCAGACGATTGCAGCGCTTGGAAAATGGAGATTTTGTTGAACCATCTCTTGATGAAGAGCAGGTAGATGAGCGTTTTGTCGGCGAGTGGGAGGAGTCGGTTGATGTACCTGGTGGACAATTTTTTGATGGTGAAATTGTCATACTCAAAGAGCTAATAGCCAAAGCACGATTACTTTTCACAAAAGATAGCAAGTTACAAACTTTTATCGATGAATTAGTTGAAACAATTTTACGAGAAAACAGTAAAGAGAAAATTCTTGTTTTTACCGAGTATCGAGGTACTCAGGATTTTCTTACAGAAGCATTACAAAGACGTTTTGGAAATGAAGCAGTTTCTTTATTGCATGGCGGATTGTCACATCTCGAACGAGAGGAGGCCATTATTAATTTTGAAGATTTAAGTCAGTTTCTTATTTCTACTGAAGCAGGTGGCGAGGGTATAAATTTACAGCGAGAATGTCACATCATGGTCAATTATGACCTTCCCTGGAATCCAATGCGATTGGTACAGAGAGTTGGCCGTCTTTATAGGTATGGGCAAAAAAATAAAGTTGTTGTTTTTAATATCAGTGTACCGCAATCGATGGATGGTAATATTCTCAATATCCTTTACCAGCGGATTGGTAAGGTCGTGGAAGACATGGCTATTCTTGGGGGTGAGTTTCGTCCTGGGCTTGAGGCCGAGATCCTGGGGGAACTTGTTGAGGCTCTAAATGTCAGCGATGTTTTAGACCAGTCACGCCAGGATACGGTACCTCAGACTAGAAAAAAAATTGACGAAGCGTTACAGCGTGCAAAAGAGGCAGTTGAAAAGCAACGTGAACTTCTAGAGTATGCAGCCGGATATAATCCCGAAGAGAGTGCAGGCGAACTCGCAATTACACTGGAGCATGTTGATTCATTTATCAAAGGGGTAATGGAGATCCTGGACATTAAGGTACTGAAAACTACCCACAAAGGTAAAGTAATGAGGATAGCATTGCCCGATGATGTCGCAGAGGCAATTGGTGTTACTGGGCGACAAATGAAGATTACACTTGACCGGGATATTGCTTCTCGTCGAAAAGATGTCCAGATGATGGACCTTACTTCCTCTTTGTTGTTGTACTTGCTTAAACACGTCAAAGATTATCACTTTGACGGCCGGGTGGCGAAACTTAAGGAACTTAGTCCTGCAGTAGTTACCGCTATGCTACGCTGGCAAAGTGATCAAGGGGTACGAATGCGGCAAGAATATACTTCTTTTCTTGTCAATGAAGATGGCTCCATAGAAAGTAACTCCGATAGCTTTTCTAAATGGCTGCTACACACTGTTGAAGATGGAGACAATATCCCGGATCGTAGTACTGCCAA
Source organism: Pseudomonadota bacterium (assembly GCA_018820855.1). Classification (GTDB taxonomy): domain Bacteria; phylum Desulfobacterota; class Desulfobulbia; order Desulfobulbales; family Desulfocapsaceae; genus Desulfocapsa. The sequence continues at coordinate 3,262 of JAHJNL010000084.1, forward strand.
AAAATATTTTTCTGCAGTATCTAAGGCCATGCAGGGCAGGCTAGGTGAGATTAGTAATTCCGACCTACATCCTGAGAATTGTCAGGTGATCAGTGGAGGGTACTCGTAACTCTAAAGGTAACAGATTTGATCTTGCCACAATAAATTGGAGTCACGGTTAAGCCGCATTATGGAACATTACAGAGCTTCTTGTTATTATTGCCAAGTCGAAGGTATTTAAATTTCTCTAATTCCATCACAGTTACCACTGTTCGTTGCAGGTACACACCTCAGCTTGAAATAGAAAAGTGAAAATTGGAATTGGAACTTTGTAATGGCAACCTCAACCGCTTCCGGGAGGGGTGGGTGTTGAGGTGTTTATAAGGAATCTCAACCCATCCAGTGGGTAATCTGCCGACCAACATTCTTCCTGAAGTGTCAGATTGAGTAAAAATCGGTCAGCAGAGTTGCCAGATCAAGTTTGAGCTACTACAAATAATGCTACTACAAATAATGCAGCAGGATTTCTTCTTGCTCCATGTATAGTGATAGCTCTATCTCCATGAGAATTGTAGAGAATTTTAGATTATTACCGGATAAGTGCTGGAAGGATTTCTATTTAGAAATGACAGCCTTATTAAGTCGATTCAGTTGACTCATTACGATCAAAATTACGCCTAACGTGTGTAGTGTGTTGATTTTATAGCTTCGTCTCAGGATTCCTAATCCTGGAGTCGTAGGTTCGAATCCTACCGCGGGCACCAAATAGTAACCCTGAATTACTAGAAAAACATAGTGATTCGGGGTTTTCTTTTGTCTTTATTTTTCCTGATTTTGTCTATTTGCTGTGTTTCATGTAGCCGCGCGCGAGGTTTGAAACCGTTTTGCGCGAGGTTTGAAACCAAAACTGCAACCAAAAAGACCTGTCTGGATGTTTGAATCCAGGCAGGTCTTTTTGGTTTAAACGGTTGTTAAAGATAGTTCCAAAACCAGCTGTGCTGTGCTCACTATTTTGAGCTTGGTTTGCTGCTCTCCTGGAGGTCTCTTAGGAGGCGTTTGAAAGCTTTTTGGTATTGATCGTGGTCTTTCCAGTCGGTGAAGTCGCCTATGTGACGGGAACGACGAATCTTTGCTGCCCAGGCTTGGTCTGTATGCATGACAGAATCGTCAATACGTATAGGAAAGAGTACTGGTTCTTCATTTCCTTTGCTCTTTCGTTTATTTTCTTTTTCGAAAGCTGATTCTACTTCATCATTCACCCACTGACTTGCGATAGAGGCCTCAGAAAGGATGAGCAAGAGCTTATCATGGATCTTAATGGCTTTGTCGATTTTATCTCTTTGTTTGTCTCCGATTTTGAAATCTTCTGTAGCTAACCAGCAACGTACGTTATTTTTTTGGAGATCAACAGACATCCAGGTTCAGGAGAAGGTATTTGGAAATGTTCTGCAAAATTCATCGGAGACAATCTGGCAGAGTAGTCATTATGAAGAGTTCAGAAAAGAATCAGGTCAATATGAATATTCTTCCTGTTGGAGTTGCTCTCAGAGGCCTTGCTCGAATTTGATTAACGACACTGCAGATTATGCGAATGATTGTTACGGCAGTCAGGTGCCTTGTGGCCATTGTCAGTGGAATCTTGGTGGAATTCGATGTTTATAAGAAATGTGCTGAGGGTTTGCCAGCCTATGGCTAATCGGTCTTCCGAACTGGCGTGACGAACGGAGTGAGCTGGAAGGGCCTGACTGGCGGGAAAAGCTGGTTCACGGGGTTCGTGTTCCTTCTCGAGAGTGGTTGGAATTGGTTGTTATCTGCTTATTCGTATGACCTGAATGTTTACAGGGAATGATAATTATTGCCTGACATTCGGTAGGTGTTCTTTTTGTCTTGACTTACCATCCGACACTGTCATAAAATCTAGTTTAGAAAAAATAACATAACTGATACGAGAAAAAGCCAAACCTGCTGGAAGGCAGGGACGGAAAGCTACGGGTCTGTTGGATAGCCGGGCTACCTTGGAAAAGGTAGTCCGGCTATCTTTTTTGGGGCGCTGAGTCAAATGGTGCGATAGGGAGCATTTGTCGCCATCCCCATGCAGACAAATGGGAACAAGGGAATGAGAGAGACAATAGTTTTAAGTAACTGCTATAGAAATCGCTCTTGTTTGACCAAGTCATGGTCCGCTTGTCTGGAAGCAATTCTTTATCTCTATCTTTGCGATACCATAAAATGAGTGCAGACTATTATACCTCTTCTTTGAATCACATTCTGGCTGAACTGGAACGTATTGATCTGCTCATACAGGCGCAGGTATCCATAGCCCGACAGGTAAATCAGGTTGATCAAAACTTCCAGGGGCTTTGCATTCAGGAAGATGAGATCAGTGAACTCCTTGCCAGTCCTGTTGGTTTGCCTCGTTGGGCAACCACTGCTCTTCCCTTATCTCTCCAAAATATTCGCACTTCTTTAGACCGTCTTTCCACTGATATAAACAAACGCAAAGAAGAAAGCCTTAAAAGGGGGATCAGACTTTATCTCCCTGAGCTGCAACAGCTTTTCGGACTCACAAAGTTTGATGTTGATGCGTTGCTCATCTGTCTCGCACCTGAATTCGATCTGCGTTACGAGCGGATCTATTCTTATTTGCAGGATGATGTGACAAGGAAGCGGCCAAGTGTGGATCTCATCTTGAATTTATTGTCGGAATCTATTGAAGCAAAGATTACGGCGCGAAGTTTCTTTTCTTCCAAAAGGCCGTTGCTGAAGTATGAATTGCTGCAGCTTTTTGATGATTCGCTGGACCAACCTGTTCCTCTTCTTAGAAAATACCTGAAAGTAGATGAACGTATTGTCCGCTACCTTCTTGGAACTGATGAGACGGAGAATTCGGACCTCTCGTACTGCACCCCTGTAAAACCTGTGGCCAGTCTGGGAGAAATGCTTTTACCCGATGATGTTAAAAAGAATCTTTCCATGTTGTGCGAAAAGCACAACGCAAGTGGTCGTGGAATGCTTTTCTATTTTCAGGGAGGCTATGGTGTAGGAAAACAGACCACGGCGGAAGCCCTTTGCGGTCGGGTGCAACTGGGACTTTTGCTCGCTGATCTGGAAAAAGTAAAGAGCGAAGATGCGTTTTCCTTTGAGAGGCTCTTGTCACTTATTTGGCGGGAAGCCAGACTCAAAAAGAGCGCGGTTTATTGGAATGGGTTCGATTCCTTACTCCTTGAGGACAAGCGAGCATTGCTGGAGGTTTTTTTGCACGTGTTGGAAAGACAGAAGGTCCTGACCTTCCTTGGCGGCAGTGACACCTGGGAGCCGGTGGATGCTCTTTATAATTTGCCATTTGTACGGGTTGAATTTGCCAAGCCCTCGTGTTTTGAACGGCTGCAGCTCTGGACAAATTCATTAAACGGTACTCTCACAAAAGAGGCTGCAGCGAATTTGGAAGCAATAGCAAATAAGTTCGCCTTCAGTGGAGGGCAGATACGGGATGCTGCGTCAACGGCCGGAAATCTGGCCCAGTGGCGTGATCCCGAAGATGGTCAGATTTCTACAGCAGATATTCACACTGCCTGCCGTCTGCAGTCCAATCGCAGGTTATCTTCACTCGCCAGAAAAATAACACCTTTTTATAAGTGGGACGATATTGTTCTTCCTTCTGAAAAGAAAGCGCAAATCCAAGAGGTCTGCAACTGTGTAAAGTATCGCTCTTTGGTCTATGATGACTGGGGTTTTGATAAAAAACTCTCGTTAGGCAAAGGGCTTACTGTTCTTTTTACCGGCGCGTCGGGTACTGGCAAGACCATGGCTGCTGAAGTAATCGCCGGTGAACTCGGTCTGGATCTTTACAAAATTGATCTTTCTTCAATGATCAGTAAGTACATAGGTGAGACTGAGAAAAATCTGTCCCGCATTTTTTCCGAGGCTGAGACGAGCAATGCCATTCTCTTTTTTGATGAGGCAGATGCTCTCTTTGGCAAGCGGAGCGAGGTACGAGATTCCCATGACCGTTATGCCAATATCGAAACCAGCTATCTTTTGCAGAGAATGGAGGAGTACGAAGGGGTGGTTATCCTGGCCACCAATCTGCGCAAGAATATGGATGATGCCTTTGTCAGGCGTATGCACTTTACCATTGAGTTTCCATTTCCTTCCGAAAAGTACCGGCGTCGTATCTGGGAGGGGATCTGGACAGAGAAAACACCCAGGGCCAAGGATATTGATCTGGAATTCATGGGCAGCAGTTTTGAAATCGCCGGGGGCAATATCAAAAACGTTGCCCTGGCAGCCGCTTTTCTGGCAGCGGCCGATGGCAAGATCGTCAATATGCATCATCTTATCAATGCCACCCGGCGGGAGTATCAGAAGATGGGCAAAGTCGTGGTGGATGGGGAGTTTGGGAAGTATGGCAGCCATACGGGAACGTAATGAAATGAACCATACGATTTCATAGGAGATGGAACATGTATGAACGTAAACATGATGCTACTGCCGAAAATAAATCTCGTCTGACCAAAAACGCTCAGCCGGGAAAAGAGTTATCTGCTGAGAGCGGTAAGACCTTTCCATCAACCCACAGCATCCCGGGTTATGTGAATGGGAGGATTGATGATCCATCAACTGTACAAAGCCACGCCTTACTCCTGAGAAGAGCACAGGGGTCTAAGTCAGAACAGGCTGGTAACTTACTGCTTCAATTGCAAAAGCAATATGGCAACACCTATGTGCAAAGGGTAATGGATTTGTCCAGAAAGCCGGATAATGACAATTCAGTAGCACCTGAAATTGAGCAGTCCATCGCGCAGGCACATGGCGGTGGGCAGGAGATTGACAGTAAGGTGCGTTCTCAGATGGAATCGTCTTTCGGCGTCGATTTTAGCAATGTTCGAGTTCATACTGATTCCGAATCCAATATGCTTAACCATGCACTAAACTCGCGTGCTTTCACGACCGGCCAGAATATTTTCTTCAAATCTGGTGAGTATAATCCCGCTAGTTCAGGGGGGAGAGAACTGCTGGCCCACGAATTGACTCATGTGGTGCAGCAATCTGGTGGAATTCAGAAAAAATTAAACATTGGTCAAGCAGGTGATAAGTATGAACAGGAGGCTGATCGAGTAGCACGAGAAGTGGTGCGTCAAGAGCATCACCCGAAAAGTCGATCACAGAAGCAAGGGAACGAACTGATTTTCAACAAGTCAGAATGTAGACAGAATGGACCAACACTGCAGAGGGAAGGGCCTACTATAGGTCCTTTGACCGGAGAACAATTAGAACATTATCATGAGCAGTCACGGACCTTTGAAATACAGATTTTGCAAATTTTTGCATTAGGGCCCCTGCTGAAAATTAATTTTCGTATAAGACACCCTCACAATGAATGGCAAAATTATCACTTCTTTGGGCCTGGTCCTGGAGCTGGAGTAAATCTTCCAATTTTAAACCGTCCCTCAAATATTGAAACGCATACCACTCGACACGCCATGAGTCCGAACCAATTCAGAGGGAGAGGTCGGGTAGCAATATTGGGGATTCCAAACACGAACATACGATATATGTGGATGACGTTTATAGGAGGCCCGGAGAATGAAGGATATGCAAGCTTTACGTGGCGGTTAAGTGAGGGGATCCGTCAACCTTACGCATTAGGTTTGTATTTGGGACAGTTTGATTTTGGCCATGGGTTAGCGGCATAAAATGAGTTTTTTTATCCAAAAAATCATTGTCATGTCGATGCTAAAGTTAACAACACTAATCGTGCTAATGATCAGCTTCATTGTTTTCCTCTCTTATACATGAAGACGAGCAACCTATGATTCACGATTTAGACAAAACCCTTGAGACACTTCTTAAACAGGAGTTACCGACAACCCTGGCCGGGCAGGTGACAATCAGCTTTGCCACACCCGATGACCATTTCCCGCCGACTGGAGTTTCGCCCCCTGCCATTGATCTCTTTCTTTATGATGTCAGAGAGAACAGGGAGTTGAGAAATAATGAATGGGTTGTGGACCGTGAGAGTGATGGGAAGGTAACCAAAAAACGTTCCCCCGTACGTGTGGAATGTTCCTACTTGATAACTGCCTGGCCCAGCGTTTCAGCACCCAATCCTATTCAGGATGAGCACCGCATCTTGAGTGAGATCATGAAGGTGCTGCTGCGTCATTCCACTATACCTTCGGAGATATTGCAGGGGGAGTTGGCAAAGCAGAAGCCCGATTTACCGGCAGTCACACTTCAGCCGGGTCATCTGCAGAGCCTGGGCGAATTCTGGCAGGCATTGGGAGGAAAACCCAAGGCTGCTCTGAATTATAAAGTGACCATAGGCGTTGAGGTCCACAAACCAATGGAAGCAGGACCTCCTGTCACGGATAAGAGGATCCCGGGCAAGCAGAAGGATGAGAGTTGATGACAAATATGATGATAATAGAGTCGACACGTCATCAGGTCGCAATTGCCGGTCAGGTGATAGATAAGCAGACGGGATGGGTCATTGCCGGTGCCCGGGTGGAAATCAGCTCTTCGCCACCAACATTTGAAGAGTGGTTGAGTGAGAGAAAGAAACAGTATGGTGACGGCTGGGAGCAAATGGAGGAGAGAGCGGATCGTGTCAGAACAGCGGCAGACGGGCACTTTCACTTTGTCAATCTACCGGGTGGCCAATATACGCTGACGGCCTCTTTGCTAAACAGGGGAAGTCGGTACGGTACGGCTCAGAGTAATGTAGCAGTTTCCGTTGCTGCGAACGGAGACGTCACCATGGCCATTGCTGATATTGCTTTGCCGCCAACCACCATTAAAGGCAAGGTGACAAAGCAGGGCGATGGAGTGATTACTCTGGCCGAAGTGAAGGTGAAGGGAAGCGGGGAACGTGTATTTACCAACAGCAAGGGAGAATATCTTTTGACTGGCCTTGAAAAGGGCGAGCGCACTGTGCTGGTTTCTGCCCAGGGATGTAAAACGGGTTCACAGACAACACAACTTACCAGAGGGGCTGTGAAAACTCTGGATTTTGTCCTTCTACCACCTGCTTCCTAGAGGTGGTGGCGCTTATGAATTTCACAAACCGTTTTTCCTGGAAAAAAAGAAGTGATCAAAAAGCTGGTTTGTCTAAGCCTGATTCTTTGACCATGGGTAACGCTCACTTCCTGGACTTTACCTGTACAGGTTTAACGTATCAGTAACACCTAAATGGAGGAGGTAACATTATGGGACAGTATTTATCACCAGGAGTGTATGTCGAGGAGGTTCCCTCGGCTGTTCAGCCCATTGCCGGTGTAGGCACGAGTACGGCGGGATTTATCGGGAAGGTACCGAATAAAATCACCATTCCCCTGAATTCCAGCGTTATTACTGATGAGATCCTTGGTACGGGAGACGGTACAGTAAAGGCCTTTGAGTTTAACAAATATCCGGTACAAACGGATGATGGAACGTATGAGGTGCGGGTGGACGGTGTTGTTGTGCAGGCCAAAAAGCCTGTGAATGACACGGCGACAAACGTCTCAAAAATAGAACTGAATACCGCTCCTGCTGCCAAAGCAACCATCGCTGCCGATTATGTGCGGTATGAGGAAAAAGAGTTCAATTTGCTTGCAGAAGACGGTGAAGTGAA
>JAHJNL010000085.1 GCA_018820855.1 Pseudomonadota bacterium
ACGGATTACAATTGGTTTTCCTCCCTGATGGACAATGGTCTCTTCTTTGTCACTCGACTCAAAAGCAATGCTGACATTGAGTACCTCAATAAACGGGCTGGTCGTAAAAGCAAAGGGATCAACAACGACCAGCAGATCAGGCTGAATGATATTCCAGAGCCTCTTCGGCTGGTGGTCTATACCGATCCGGAGACTGGTAAGGAATATCGGTACGTGACAAATGCTCACCACCTGCAGGCAAATGAAGTGGCAGACATCTACAAGGAGCGCTGGCAGATAGAGCAGTTCTTCAGATGGATCAAACAAAATCTGAAGATCAACACATTCCTTGGAACTTCCAGTAATGCCGTACTTACCCAGGTCTGGATCGCCTTATGTGTCTACCTCCTTATATCATTTCTCAAATTCAAAGCAAAATTGGGCAGTTCGATGACCAAAATTCTTCGGGTTTTGCAGCTTAATCTCTTTGAGAGAAGGATTTTAAGCGACTTTTTTAGACCGCCAGACAACCAACACACTGTTTCTCCGCAACTATTGCTGTGGGGATAAACTATGAGACAGCACTGAATTTATAGAGCTTATTATAAGTTCTTTTTGTCGAACCAACGCAATAAAAGCGTGCCGCCGATTACAAAGAGTATAATTATTATCCAGTGATTTATTCCGAGAATTTCAGGAAGTGTAATTTTGCCCAAATCTCCCCATTTGAGTACAGTTTCTTTCAAAAGAGGGTATGCTTCAGCATATATGGCCGCTCCAAAAAGCATACCAACAATGCCCCAGACGGCATCCCATCGTCCCTCACCCAAGGCACCTGCTGATGTTCCGGGGCAATAACCGAGAAGCCCCCAACCAAGGCCGAACATGAGGCCGCCAATAATATTACCACCTAAAATTGTAGATTTAATCGAAAGTTTAACAAGGCCTAAATCCTTTAAAAAATAAATGCCTACCATAGAGACCAGCACTGTGGTAAGCATAAACTTTATGATTGTCATATCTTTCAACCGCAAGGCCCCTAGCTGTTTGTCATAACGCAGTACTCCTCCTTTCTGTAGACAGAAACCAAACATGATGCCAGTAATGAGACCAAGGATAAGCAATTTCATGAATTATTCCCCCTGTAAACAACTTTAGCCATGATGATTCCGCCAATGAAAAAACAGGCAAGGGCAATTAGGCCGCTAACAGATAACTGGAGTGAACCGCTCAGTCCGTGACCGCTGGGGCAGCCACCGGCAAGCCTTGCGCCAAACAATGCCACTGAACCTCCAACAAATGCAACTATAGCTCTTTTCGGGATACTAGTACCAAACTGCGATATCCACATGTCAGGTACTTTTTTGAATTTAAAGTCCTTGGAAAGAAGTGCAGAACAAAATGCACCAAAAAAAATGCCGACAACAAACATCCATTGCCAATCTATTTTAGGAGTGTACTTTATGAAATAATCAAGTTTCTCCACATGATCAGGGGCAAAAATATTTTCAATAAGACCAGCTGATCGTGCAAAGGTTGTCGAAGCGCCCAAATATTTGCCAGCAACCCAAACGGAAAAGATACTGACGCAGCCACTTAATGCTCCAGCGAAGTAAGGATTCCAACGTTTCTGTGTGAGTAGGTTCATCTTTAGGTCCTTTTAAAATATTAGTATCTGACTCATGGGGTTAGTTTTTATTTTTTTTGTAAAAGTTTTTGAAGCTCATGTTCATCGAGCGTTTCTTTTTCTAGTAGTATTTTTGCACTTGTTTCCAGTATATTTTTATTGCTATCTAAAATATTTTTCGCCCCGCTTTAGCATTTCTCAATAATTTCTCTTACCGCGACATCACTTTTTTTGCTCATTTCTTCGCTGACAGGAAGAGAAGGTGTTGGAGTGCCATTACCTAAGCAGCCCATTTTGTCTTCGATTCTTTCAGCCAGGCCTCCAGCAATCCGTATTATAACAAACTGTGATTTTCATTTGGCTAAGGATAACGGATGACGCCGGTTAATGAAGAATTAGAAATATACAGATCTGAAATTCTTTCTTGGTCAAGAAGATCGAAAAGATTACCGTAGGAAATTGTTTCTATCTGAGTAAAACTGGCCCAGGCATCGTGACGGAGCAACAGACCCCAAACTGAAGGCGTTACATAGATGAAATTAAGTCGATTTTTCTGGTTCATGAGATCGTCCAAAATATAAACGTTACAAATTTGTAGCTTTATATCTTATTTGACATTTCACATTTACACAAAAAGGAGAGTGAATTTGTAGTAATTTTAAACGAATTAATATTGCCATGCAAGTGTTTTGAAGTCAGTTATCCATTGAGGTGGTAAGAGGTGGCTCAGTTTGTCTGAACAGTGTTCTGTTGTTTTTAAGTGGAGCCTCTGCCTTTAATTAGTCGATCCTGAAGAACTTGTTTTCAGAATCTTCAGGCTGTTTTTACCGTTAGGTTGCTTTTTTCGAGTAAGCTGAAAAGAAGAGTAAAAAGTTCTTCCAGCTCTCTCATCCACTTTTTGAAGTTAAAAGCAGCAGCTGAAAGCAGCAAGTTAATGCTGTCGCCGATACTTCCCTTCAAATAATTCCTTACCAGTCGATAATCATGTTTTAAATGGCCAATAATTGGTTCTATTCCTGCTCGCCGACGAAATCGTTTCCGCATTTTTTGCCGCTGGTATGCTGTGGCATTTTTACCCGACGCCTTTGGCATAAGCACCGTGGTATCACCTACTTTCTGTTTCCCTCGATAGCCACGGTCAAACACCGGCAGCGGCATCCTCTCCATCACCATTGATGATGGTTTGACCAGCGCTGCCACCATGGAGATGTTGTGGAGTCCATCCGCTACAACAACTCCAGTGACACGCCGGATCTCACCAGCCGGACCATCTCCTTCTCGGCCACGGACAACAGTGACGAGGTCGGTCCCATCGTCAATGCGGTCATTACCATGAGCAGCGCCAATGACCCGCCGGTGCTCGACAACAATACCGGCTTCACTGTCCTGGAGGGGGGCCAGCACACCCTGGCGAACACAGAACTCCACTTCACCGACCCGGACAACGGTGCAGCGGATATCAGCTACAGCGTGAGTTCCGCGCCAGGATCAGGACAGCTGGAATTAGCAGCAGCACCGGGAGTGGCCATTACCTCCTTTACCCAGGACGACATAGACACCGGCAAGGTAAACTTTGTCAACGCCGGCGGCGAGGCTAAGACAGACAGCTTTACGGTCAATGTCAGTGACGGTGCCGACGGCAGTGTAAACGGGACCACGGTCAGTATCAGCATCACCCCGGTGGGATCCTCCGACCATCTTCGGCAGCCCGGCCACCACAGCCAGCCATGGCACCAACTACAGTTTTATACCCACGGCCGGTGATGCCGACGGTCCAGGGCCGCTGAGTTTTACCATCAGCAATAAGCCCGCCTGGGCCTCCTTCAACTCTTCCACCGGCGAGCTCAGCGGCATTCCCGGCAGTGCCAATGTGGGAAACTCGACAACGGGTGTTGTCATCACTGTCAATGCGGGTGGCAAGAGTGATTCCCTGGCCGCCTTTGACCTGACGGTGGTCAACAGTGCGCCGACTTTTACCGGAACCCCGGGTATTACAGGAACAGTAAAAGTGGAACAGAGTCTGGGGCTGACCGATACCGGCACCACTGATAATGACGGTGACAGTGTCAGCCTCAGCTATCAGTGGGCCGCCGACCCCAGCGACATCCCCGGTGCAGTCAATGCGAGCTATATGGTTACGGAAGAGGAGAAGGGCAAGACCCTGACCTGCACCCTGACAGCCGACGATGGCCGGGGCGGCAGCACCGACTTTACCACTGCCGGGGTTAAGGTGAAGTCATTCAACTGGATGATGTTTTACAGGGGTTTTATTCCCGGCAAAAATTATGTGAATGTCGAACCGCAACAGTTATCCGATTCTCCGGAAGAGGACAATCAGTAAATCGGAAAAGAAGCCGGGCATCGTACAGGGGGGAATTGCCGCTGTACGATGCCTTCAGCGACCTGAAGTCTAAGGCTGTGCAAGCGGTTGATTTGATCTGCCAGTTGTTCAGGCGGATGTGTCTGGTTAAAAGAGAGGGGGGGATTGTAGTATGTCTAGGCCCTCTGTCTGCACATATCTAGAAGTGTGCGGGCTGATGCGGGTGGGGAGTCTCAACTTTTGGCGTCAGGGTTCTCCGTCTTGCAGAAACCTTAGCTGAACTGTTAACCGAGCTTGGAAGGTTCATACATTATTGAGCAAATAACTCAACCCTGTTCCTGCCGTTTTCTTTTGCTTTGTATAGTGCTTCATCAGCTATGGAAACCAGTCTCTCAGGACTGCAGTGGAGCTGTCTTGCTGGCGTCGCCAAAATCTTGGGGATCAGGTAGGTCAGGGCAGTCGCCTGGTAGCTTTACAGTGACAAATAAGCGGAAATTGCGGACCGGGATATTGCGGCAAGCTTCCAATCCTGTTCTCCCCTTGTTCAGGAAATCGATCACTGCATTGGTATTTGTTGTGACAATAGAATTTTCCCTGGTTCTGCCGTCTCGGTACCTTTCCAGGATAGGATCAATATGAGAATCGGCATGGAAGATGAGTTGAATGACGCTGCCTTTGGGAATGGCCGAGCGGAATAATCCCTCCAGCGCATTGATTGCTTTTGGTCCGGCATAGATGACCGGTAAACACTCCCACATCATGCCCAGCGTAGCATCCTGATTCAGGTATATTTCCATTTCCGGATCGTAGGCCAGGTAGTTCAGAAAGGAGGAAAAGGGAGATAGCCTGGTCATGCTCTCCAGGTCGCTCTGCTGTAAATATTCCCTGGAGCCAAAGAGGGCACGCTGCAATAGCTGGAGAACCATATGCTATTGCTCTGTCAGATCAGTGAGAATCCAGTCGGAACTCTCAATTTTGACATAGATGTACCTGGTCATGAACAACTCTTCATCTTCCCCTTTGTAGGGCAGTAACAAGACTCTGAGGATTTTGGGTGGCTGCAGAACAGGTTTTTTCTCTTCTTGCAATAACTCGGCAAGTATCCTGTAATGATTGTCCTGTACTTCTTGTTGTAGGCCACTTGTCGGCTCAAAATCGGTATCAACAATTTCCGGATAACGGGCCTTTTGGTAAGCCGTGGGGGTGTCAATACATTCCCCTTCATCATCCGTTGCCTTACATTTGAAATCTTCATTGTAGGGATTGATCGCATTCTTCATGGGACTGCAGGCAGTTCATTGCTGTCCGGTTAGAAAGTTGCATGTGTCTTTTTAAGTCGTTTTCGCCGCTTCGGATCTTTTTTTCGTCTCAGTTTCTTGGCAGTTGCTTGTTGTTCAGCTTGTTGAGCTGCCTCGTTTTTAATTTGGCTACGGAGCTGTCGCACACGACGAATTGAGACAGATTCGCCGTGTTCTTCATGGCAGTAGATGGCCAAGAGAAGATAGGTAATGAGACCTGATAAAATTTGAACCAGCAGGCCATTCTTACTTCTTGCGAAAAGATGATAAACTTTGCGATGACGTTTCCACCAGGCAAAAAACTTTTCGATATCCCAGCGGAGCTTGTATATCAAAGCAATTTGCTCAGCAGATAAATCGAAACGGTCTGTAGCTACCCAGTAGTTTTTACCTTCAACTGTATAGCCGATAAGGCGAACAGGCTCTTTTGTTTGATTAACACTGGAGGAGCTAAGTAGTACCTTGGCATCAAAGAAAATATGTGAGTTATCCGACACAGGAAATTATTCAAGAATTTTTTTATGCGTGGACTCTCTGATACGGCAAACAAAATGGCAGCCATTTACCTGCCACTGATCAAACAGATGATGTGCCTGGTATCCCCGATCCAGTACACCAGTTTGACCAGGCCTTATCATACTGAAGGCGAAGGGTCTTTCAGCTCCTTTGCCTTCAGTTAGGAATAATTTGTGTGGAATACCACGGTTTAAATCAAAGCCGTGGTGGAGCTTGGCTTTTTTCGAATTTGTTCGATATTCAGCCCAGTGCATTGAAAGTACGGAGTCGATAAGTGACCCGTCTATGGCAACCAGTTCACCAAGATCAGCATGCTGTTTCGGTAATGTCCCTGCAGCTTGTTGCTGTAACTCAATAAATACAGAGAAAAGTTGTTCAACACCACGCTCATTAACTTCTATCAAATAATGTTGAGCGCTTAATTCCACCTGCAGGAGCAACAAATTGCCTGGCATAGTCATCTTCCTCCAGAGCCTGAATAAGCTCTCTGCCGGAGGAAAACTCCTGCAAATGATAATAAGTCAGAATGTTGAGTAGGTCTTCGGTGTTCATTGCCAATGGTTTGTTTGATCTCGACACTAAGGGTGGTACGTTAACGAGCACCTGCTTTGCTGGTTTGATTAATTGCCTATGTGTTGGGGCAATATGCACCCGAGAGTAGAATTTTACTGTTTGCATGTCATCTCCTTGAATTTATAAGTCTTTCAAGAAGTTCGACCTCGGGTTTTTATTTCTTTGTCAAGTGAAAAAAACGCTCCAACTTATTGATTTTTATTGTTAATGTTTAACTGCAATTTTTAATCCGGACACTACTGGGTAATATTGGAAATACGCGCAACGAATATTTTTTAAGTGAGCTTCGTTCAAGATGATGATATGGTCTGTACATTCTCGCCTGATCGAGCCGACCATCCGCTCAACAAACGGGTTTTGCCAAGGGCTGTGCAGGGCTGAGATCACTTCTTTAATACCCATCATGCTTTTTCACTCGATTGCGACAGAAAACGCCATAGATCGAATCCCGATCCCCATCAAATATTTTGGGTACCGTATCTCAGGAAAAGGCTTCTGCGATCTGTTGTGCTGTCCACTCGGCAGTCGGGTTAGAGGTTATGTTGAAATGAACAACTTTGCGTCGGTTGTGGCAGAGGATCACCAGAACGAACAAAATGTTGAAAGAGGCTGCCGGAATAGTGAAAAAATCAATCGAACACTTGTTCACATGGTTTTTCAGGAAAGTCCGCCAAATCTGAGACAGCTTTGAATTCGGCGGACGCCGAGGCGTCAGGTTGGATACGGTTCTTTCAGAAACCTCGAAACCCAGTCTCAGTAATTCCCTATGAATCCTGGGTGCATCTCAGCTTGGATTGGCTGCAGCCATCCTCCTGACAAGATCACGGATTTCACGACTGACTTCAATTCTTCCCGGGCCTTTGGATTTGAATTTCCAGAAAAGGTTGAAACCCTTGCTATGTCAGTGAACAAGAGTATCCGGCGTTACAATGACGAGAGATTTACATCAGGGGCTCCAACTTCGGGAAAGCAAAACCCGGAAGAGCTGATCTGCCATTCGAATCTTCGGCCGCTTGTTCGCCCGTTTCATTACAACCAATTGTTGGCGAAACGCAAGGTTTTCGGCAGCGAGATTCGCAGTGACCTTGAACTTCGACTATTTTGACGATGGTTGGCCCGGGTACGAAGAGTCGAGTATCGCCTATGATTGATACCTTGGTGAAGCAGAACGGGTAGCTTCGCCCTTGTCATTTGCGGGGGGGAAGCAGTGAGAATGATTTGACATCAGGCTTTTTAGAGGAATATTTTTTTTGTTTTTTAACTGGTCGTATTGTAAGGTGTTTGCTTGAGAGGCAAAGGCATTTTTTCGGACTATTCTGAAGTGAAAAATGATCTTTTGATTAGTTTTACTTTTCCTGATCGCTTGCTTGGCAAAGCGATTTCTTATTATCGACCGCACCCTGATCCTCAACGGAGTGGATTTGGAATCATCCGAGGCCCGCAAATAGTTCCACTGGCTGGCAGAGTTGCCGGAGATCGTGCTGGCTGATGTCACCGGCCGTGCTCAGGCCCTGGTCAGACAGGCTGTGGGGGAATATGAGCTGCCCCTGCCCGCCTTTGTGCTCGGGGGGATGGGCTCTACCATGCCCGTTGCGGTTTTCACAGTATGAACAGTAATTATGGTACCGGTATAGTGGAAGGCTTGGCCCATTATCACCCTGCAATAATAAATAACCCGGCGGGAGGATGCATATATGGATAGGGACGCGCTCGCATCAGATATTATTCCTCGTCCGATCATCTTCGGAGAAGTGCTCTTTGACCGCTTTCCAGATGGCACAGTCATTCTTGGTGGTGCGCCTTTTAACGTGGCCTGGCACCTGCAGGCATTCGGGCTGGCCCCCCTGTTTATCTCCAGGGTCGGCGCTGATTCCCTGGGTGCGGAGGTCCGCAGTGCCATGCAGGAGTGGGATATGGATCTCTCCGGTCTGCAAACCGACACACACCATCCTACAGGGGTGGTTGATGTCAGCTTCCGCCAGGGTGAGCCGCACTATAATATTGTGCCGGACAGTGCCTGGGACCATATCAGCCACCAAGAGCTGCCGCCATTGCCTGCAGACGGCCTGCTCTATCATGGCAGTCTGGCCTTGCGGCAGTCTGTTTCCCGCACCACCTGGCAGTGGCTGAAGGAAGAGAGCGGTATGTCGTGCTTTATCGATATCAATCTGCGTGAACCGTGGTGGAATCGGGAAAGCATCGGCCAGCTGCTGGCAGGTGTACACTGGCTGAAGATCAATGGGGACGAGCTGGCTCAGATTGTTCCGCAAGTCAGCGACACCACAAGCCGTATCCGGCATCTCTTTGATACCCTGCCGCTGGCATGGCTGGTTGTGACCCAGGGCGAAGCCGGCGCCCTGGCTGTCTCGGTCCAGGGTGAACGCCTGCAGGTCAGGCCGGAACTGGCGGCCCAGGTGCTCGATACCGTCGGAGCCGGTGATGCCTTCAGCAGTATTCTGATCTTGGGACTGCTGAAAGGGTGGCCGATGGAACAGACTCTGCGTAATGCCCAGCACTTTGCCGGTGCTGTGGTTGGCCTGCGCGGTGCGACCAGCCGGGATCACGATTTTTATCAGACATTCATAGAAGATTGGCAGTTCATGTAGAGGAAAATCCATGTACGAACAGGTTTCTCATTCCCTTCTTAATGACATTTTAAGTGAACTCGATCCCGAAATTCAGGGGGAAGGGTTACGCTATTTCTATACCCGGCTGGGTGCGAATTTTTACCCTATCCACTCGCTGTTCACCATCCTCTACGGCAAACGCGATGATTTTCGATCGCATATCCAGCACCTGGTGGAAACCATGGCCCGGCAGTACGTGCAGCGGCCTGAGTATCTGCGTGCCTCCGATCTGGAGCGAGAAAAGGATCATAACTGGTTTCTCAGCCAGGAGTGGGTTGGCATGGCCCTCTATGCCGACGGTTTTGCCCGCGATCTGCCTGATCTGATCCAGCGCGTCAACTATTTCCCGGAGCTCGGCGTCAATATGGTGCATCTCATGCCGATGATGCAATGCCCGCAGGGTGCCAGTGACGGCGGTTATGCGATCAGTGATTTTCGCCAGATCGATAGCCGTTTCGGCGAGATGGAAGATGTCCAGGAGTTGGCGGGCGAACTGCGCAAACGCAACATCCTGTTGACCCTCGATGTCGTGGTCAACCACACCTCCAACGAGCATCAATGGGCAAAGCTGGCTCAGGCCGGTGATAGCTGTTATCAGGATTATTATTATATCTTCGACAACCGTGAAATACCGGATATGTTTGAGGTCAGCATGCCGGAGATCTTCCCGGAAACCGCTCCCGGCAATTTCACCTGGAATGAGGCTATGGGCAAATGGGTGATGACCGTCTTCAATAGTTACCAGTGGGATCTGAATTACAGCAATCCCGCAGTCTTCATCGAGATGCTTGATATAATTCTCTACTGGGCCAATCAGGGGACAGACATCCTGCGACTGGATGCGGTCGCTTTTCTGTGGAAAAAAATCGGCAGCATCTGCCAGAATGAGCGCGAAGCCCATCTGCTGCTGCAATTAATGAAGGATTGCTGTCAGGTCACTGCCCCCGGAGTCTTGTTTATTGCTGAGGCCATCGTCGCCCCGGTGGAGATCATCAAGTATTTCGGCGAGGATGCCATCCATGCCAAGGAGTGTGAAATTGCCTATAACGCCACCTTCATGGCCCTGCTCTGGGATGCGGTGGCTACCAAAAATGCCAGACTGCTGACCCAGGGGGTCAAAAGTCTGCCCGACAAGCTGGATCGGGCGACCTGGCTGAATTACCTTCGTTGCCATGATGATATCGGGCTGGGTTTTGATGACAATGATATTCGGGCGGTGGAGTATGATCCCCATGCGCATCGTCAGTTTCTGATTGACTATTATACCGGGAATTATGATAACTCACCGGCACGCGGTCTGCCCTTTGGCTATAATGACAAGACCGGCGATACCCGGATCTCCGGCTCGCTGGCCTCTCTGGCAGGGCTGGAAAGTGCTCTGGAGGATGAGGATCCTGAACGGATCGATGTTGCCATCAAGACCATCCTGCTGCTGCATGGCATGATCATGGCCTTTGGCGGTATTCCACTGCTGTATTACGGGGATGCCATCGGCACTCTGAATGACCGCACCTATCTGGGTGACCCGGCCAAAGCCAACGACAGCCGCTGGGCACACCGGCCGCGCATGGACTGGGAAAAGGCGGCATTACGGAATACACCGGGAACCATTGAATATCGTTTGTTTACCGCCATCAAAAAGATGATCGCTGTGCGCAAGGAAGTGGCGGCCTTCGCCGATTTCAACAATCGTGAACTGCTGGATGTGGGCAATCCGCACCTTTTTGTCTTTTCACGGTTTGAAGTGCTCCAGCCGACCAATCGAGTGCTGGTGGTGGCGAACTTTGACAGTGCGCCTCAGCACCTGAACCTGGAAGATATAAGCCGGACCGCTTACTTTCGCTATGGATCGGTACGGGATCTCTATACCGGCGAGCGGCCCGCCATGTTCAAGGAAGAACTGGTGATTCCGCCCTACCAGTTTTACTGGCTGACCGATTATCCTTTGGCGTTGTGATAACGGCTGTATCCGAAGAAAGCGTGGTGCCTGCACCTGTCAGGGCATGTTCTTGATATTTTTTGCAATAAAATTCTTTGCATCAGATCTCAGAAGAGCCTGCAGTGCCTCCCGAAAGTCGCCGGTTGAAATGCCTTTGAGATAGAGCCAGGGTAATACGTCTTCAACACTCTTAATTCATTCTTGGCGGGTTTGTTCCACCAGGATATGTCATTTGTTTTTCCAAGTCCCCCTCAAACACCACTTTCGATCATAACTCATTTTGTTCACTTTCCATTTCATTTGCAGGTAACACTCTTTGAAATCTTTTAATACTTATTCAAAAATATTTTGCTACTATTTACGAGTCATCTTAGTCTCTGCACTTCTGATCGTACTGATATCATTTGTTAATGGTTGCTCAAGCCACATGAAACCGACTTCACAACCAGATGCATTTGAGTATAAAAAGATAGGGATAGCTTCATATTACGCGGAGAACTTTCAGTCCAGAAAAACAGCTAACGAAGAGATCTTTAACAATAATTTAATGACAGCCGCGCACAAGACGTTGCCCTTTGGCACTAATGTGTTAGTCAAAAATTTAAGTAATGGAAAATCTGTTAAGGTCAGAATTAACGACAGAGGTCCATTTACACCAAATAGAATTATCGACCTCACGAAGGCGGCATTTTCAAGAATTGAAAATATAGACAAAGGATTTACAAAAGTGGAAATTGCGATTGTTGATTAATCATCTGCTCAAAAAATGAGCCAGCATCGATGAAGCGATCAGTAAGGCAAGGAGTGTCATAACCGAAAAAAGAATATGCGAAAAACACGGGGAGGTCTCGGTCTGGAGTGTCTGTAAACATGTTGCAGATAGAAGCGCCGACATAATCATATGCAGCAAAGACCAAGATGCCATCTACTTCGAATGTTCCAAGAATGATAACAATATCAAGTGGTTTGACTTGGCGGCCATGTGCAAGGAATGCCGCAATGATTTCACGGAAAAACTGATGATGGAATCAACAACCTATATCAACCTCAGCGATCGGGTTAAGGGTATTGAGTACCTTAAGAGAAAGAGGATTTCCAACTAAGGCCATCGTAACTCCGATGGCCCTGGAATAAGCCAGGGATACAATGGGCTGAAATGTACTAAGGTAGAGCGTCAATGATTTTGCTTTGGAATATTTTCAAGACTAAAGCTGTTGCCAGATTATCTTTGCCTAAAGATCTACCAGAAGCTCATACTCTCTCGAATAGTTGGTCGAGTCGCCAGGTGGTCAGAATTTATTCTCGTATCATGGCGCCTTTGATGGAGGTCCTTGTAGAAATAGGTTGGTTTCCGGAAAAGAGTTTTTATTTTTTTGCGGAATGCCATCCCGAGATTGTTTAAGTCAAATTTAATTTTTACTCCGTATAATTGCGCATCATCCCGATTTTTGTACTGTATGTTTTTCACGTACAGCTCTACGCCTCTGAACGAGTACCCCACAGACAATGTCTGGGAAGACTCGACATGTTTGTATGATGTTTTAATCAAACCGATAGATGTCTGCTGTTCCAAGGTAGCCAAGGCAGAAAAACTTTGCATGATCCGGCCGGGCTGGTCATGAAACACGTCTTGTACAATATGTTCGTAACCAAAATGCATGCTGGTTTTGAATCCGGTTAAAAAATCAAAACCCATATTCTCGGAACCAAAGGCTATTTGTGCTCCTATTTTATGAGTGGCAGTATCGCTGAACCCTCCGATAATTTTGGCTGTGTAGCCGATACCATCGGGATCAAGAGAAATCACGCTTTCGGCAAACTCCTGACCGGGAATGGCGATAAAACAATAGTTAAGTGAAGTTTCTTTTATGAATCCATCGCTATATCTGGTGTAGTTCGCAGAAAAGCCGTTTTCGTAAACTTTGTCATGAATGGATCCAAGATTTTGCAAGGAACTGCTGATATTGCTACGCAATAATCGGTGGGTGAGAAAAAGTTCTCCATCAACCACCGGGAGAAAATGGCCAAGGCTTGAATTGAGACGTAACTGGTTATCAGAATCAACCTTTGCAGTGAAATATCCAAACCCTTGATAACCATGATCAGAGGGTGAAAAAAGATGGCCGTAATCCACCTCCAGATCGACAAGCATCTTATCTCTAGCTTCCCCTGGGAGCCGTTTGACGAGTTCCCCTTGAAAACTAGCCAGGTGAATATCGTTTTCTTGAGAGTGACGATATCTTGCCGGGTAGGGATTCTTTTTCTCAGGAGCTCCATGGTTGTTTTGGAAAAATGACCCATCTCCACGCGCTGTTACGGGGCATGCCCACAACGATAGTGCTATCAGGAAAACAAAAATGTATTTGTAGTAATTGACTCTCTTGTAAGCCATGTTATTCACACGGTGTTTGCATTTATCCCCTTATAATTCATTGGGTTCGTTATTCCTGTTGCCCCGCTGCCTCAGCTTAAAAAGAGCAACTACCTTATATTCAAGAAGAAATGCCTTGTGCGGTTTTCTGTAAAGCAGACTGCCGGCTCTGACACTTCAGTTTTCAGTAACTCTTTTCTGTAGCTATAAGACTTGTTCCACGGTGTATGGAGTTGCACTGTACCGAGCAGGTCTTTCTGGATATTCAAGCTGCGTGCCATGTTTTGGATTTTGTGAACAATGAAGAGTTCGGAAGAACTGACCGTTTCAGCATGGAATCTAATAACTTTGAAAAGAATTGGGATAGGGCCGGTATGGTTATCTATCGATCTAAAATGACTCACGGCAAAAAACAAAAAGAATTTTTCCATTTTCACAGCAGAAGAGTTTATTGCTGCCATCACCCAGCATATTGCTGAAAGAAGATTTGTGACTTTAGGGAGATGGACGGAAAGGAAGACTCAATCAGTTTCCTGCCGGCAGAGCTTGAAGAGAACAGTTGAAAGTGGAGAGTTTGAAAATGGAATTCTCCTGGTGATGGGGCTGAAGGGACGAGCTATCTTCTCCCTTCAGCCTAATTGTTTGAATGCGTTTCTCTGGCCAACAGGGCCACGCTTTCCATCGATGACGATGAGCGGGGTGCTCACATAGGTCAGAAACATTTCAGGGGTGAATTTACCTCTGGCGCTGGTCAGCGTGCCCGCTTCCACATAGCCTTGGAAGTTGCCACCAAGGAAGGGAAGATGGTCGCCAAATGCCACGATGAGGGCGTCAGGATCGCTGATACGGAGATCATCAAGAAATTCCATCAGCTCCTTTGCCTTATAGTGGACGGCATTGGCATATGATTCGATCTACGGGGTTTTGCATTCGTTTATGCAGTGGATGACCTGTGGCCTCGATTCCTCGTTGCGGGGGGATATCCTGGAGCCGTCCCAGTGACCGAAATAGGTTACGATATAGTTGAACACTGCCTTCTGCGGCTTTTCTCGTTGAGCCGATTTTTTCACAACCTGCCGGTACAACGAGGCGTCTGAAAGGAATTTATAGTTCATGTCATCAAGATTGAAGTCCTTGATGGACCAGTAGGCCTTGAATCCCATTCGCCTGTAGGCATTGGTCCGATTCCAGAAGCTGATAGGTGTTTTTTTATTATTTCCCCCCGTTGAGTAGTCAGTCTTTGTCTTCACTAAGAAGTAAGCTGGTGGCTGTTTGTATGGTTACTTTACCTTCTGCTTGGGTGACAGTGTATTCTATTGATGAGTTGAACCTGAGGGTCAATTTGTGACAACAGGAAAATGGTATTATGTCCCTGGATATCGATGCTGGCCATGCAGATTGACCCCGATACGGTGCAATTCTATCTCAATAATCCCTATTTTTCTCCGGCGCTCCAGACCATCATGGTCGAGGCCCTGGAGAGTATGCAGGAGGTGGCTAACAGGGCGCTCTTGCTGAAAGTATCTCTCCAGGCAAATGGCCCGGAGATGGCTAGAACCATAACTGAAATAACCACTATGACCGCAGGATATAACAAAAATATTGAACCGCTGAAGAAACTGTCGCCGGTGGGACGTATTGTGTACGCGACCGCCAGGGACGGCAATGTTGTTGTGTTATTTCCTGCAGATCATGTTCTCTGGACGGAAAAAGTTGCGGATATTACAACCTGGCTGGTGGAAACGGAAAAAGAACAGAACAAAAAATCAGCAGGATTTCAACTGTGGATTCTTGGTGATTTCAGCCAGATGGCACAGGCAGGGCTCGAAAAAGCAGGGTGGAAATTTCATCCAGCAGCGCAGAAGAAATTATTTCCAGCACAAAAAAAAATCCTGAGATGAAAAATAAGGGTATCGATACGGGAATACTTGCCTGGATTCACTTCAATATAACATTCGGGATCAAAGGCTGTGCTCCTACTCGGTGCGATCATGACGGCAGCATTTACTGAAAACTTTTGGAGAACAACAGGCAACCATATGAACAGCAAAATCATTCAACCTATCATCGGTCTTGTCTTGCTTGGATTCACCAGTCAAGCTAATGCCGGGGGGCTCTATCTTTATGAGATTGGCACTGAAGATCTCGGTCTCGCCAATGCGGGCAGTGCCGCCCGCGCCCAGGACGCTTCGACTGTTGCCAGTAATACAAGGCCGGGTTAAGCGCGATAGCACTGTGACCCGACAACCACACTAGCGGACAAGCTGCTCCGTATCCTTCTCTCCGATCATGGTTGTTACTTTTGCCAGATCTGACGACTCATCTGAGACGGGAAGGGAGTATTGCTTTCCCTGGAAGATATCAATACCCACGGTCAGCAGCTGATCCAGCCACGCCGTGGACGCCTTACAGGTGGGGGACTCCTCGGTCTCTGTGCAGAGCTCAACCTTGTCAGTGGCCGAGTTGATGAAGTGTACGCCCCACAAGGGACGAACCCCGGCACCGCTAACGCTTCCGGCATAGCTCATGATGGTTGGGGGGCTAATCCCCAGCAGCTCCAAAATTCTGGCGGGGAGCTGGTACAGGGGGAGATGCCCCAGGCCAACAGGGCCACGCTTTCCATTGATGACGATGAGCGGGGTGCTCACATAGGTCAGAAACATTTCAGGGGTGAATTTACCTCTGGCGCTGGTCAGCGTGCCCGCTTCCACATAGCCTTGGAAGTTGCCGCCAAGGAAGGGAAGATGGTCGCCAAATGCCACGATGAGGGCGTCAGGATCGCTGATACGGAGATCATCAAGAAATTCCATCAGCTCCTTTGCCTTATAGTGGACGGCATTGGCATATGATTCGATCTCCGGGGTTTTGCATTCGTTTATGCAGTGGATGACCTGTGGCCTTGATTCCTCGTTGCGGGGGTATATCTTGGAGCCGTCCCAGTGACCGAAATAGGTTACGATATAGTTGAACACCGCCTTCTGCGGCTTTTCTCGTTGAGCCGATTTTTTCACAACCTGTCGGTACAACGAGGCGTCTGAAAGGAATTTATAATTCATGTCATCCAGATTGAAGTCTTTGATGGACCAGTAGGTCTTGAATCCCATTCGCCTGTAGGCATTGATCCGATTCCAGAAGGCAGGGATGTTGGGGTGGGATACCACGGTATCAAAGTCGTTCTCTTCAAGAATTGTCGGCAGACAGGGGGCTGCATTGATCATCCTTCGTTCAAACTTGACATCATCATGCACCACCGGAAATCCGCACAGGCTTTCAAATTCCGCATTGGCCGTGTAGCCGCCAAAGACCGGACTCATGATCGTTGAATGGCCGCTATCCTGCCATAATTTTCTGAAAGCAGGTCCCAGAGGGTCCTGGTTAAACTGAATGTCCTTCAGCAAAAGCGGATCCCAGAAGGATTCGAGGAGAATGACATACACGTTTCTGGGGCGTTGAGCAGGGGAGGCTGCATGGGTAAAGGATCTTGCCAGCAAGGCAGAGGCAGCGCCAACAGCTTTTTCCCGGTTAGGTGTTTGCTCTAAATCCTTGAAAAAGCGGGTTATTTCCTGGATTGAATAGAGGGTCGCCCCTTTGTGAACGTAGTTGGCGCGTTGGTCCCAGACGCTGTTGCCGACATGCTTGTCGAGTGCGGCCACGATGGGACGGGGAGAGAGGGTCAGGCTCAGTCCAAGGGCCAGAATGAGTCCAAGGGCCAGCCACGCCCGCCTACGTTTGAAATGAAAGTTAAAGAGCAGCAACCCGACCAGTATGGCCAATGAGCCTGCGACTAGCAGAAGTTGCCATCCATTGAGAATAAGCAGGAGAGAGCGCAGGGCATAGATGTCATCGGGCACCATGGGGCCGCCAAAAAAGGCGAGTTTTGCGGCGTTGCCGATGTAAAGGATGGCAATCATGAGCCACTGGAGAACCATAAAGGTCCAGATGTTGCGGGATAAGAAAAAAAGGAGATAGGAGAAGAAAAGGACAAAAGGTAAGTCCCGGGCTATTCCATGAGGAAAAATGGTAACGGAAAAGAACAGATTGCTTACCAGGTATGCCAGGCCATAGGCCAGGATTGCTGAGACGGCAGGCAGAAGAAAGGATGGGATGCGGGATTTTGCTGACATGTGTTGAGGCGGACTAAAGGAAAAAGGTTTAGGGTTCTGGGAATATTGAGGAGACGTTATGAAAGAACCATTAGATTTCGCAGGCTATGGGTGGCTTCGTGTCGCTCGCTTCATGGGTGTGGTGGATGAAGTTGACCTGACCATTGCATGATGTTGTGTAATCCTGGTGATAGTGATAAGAATTCGCTATCGGTTGGTAAGTACCAAGGAGAAAAGCACGACTCCAGCCACCAAATTGACACTCAAACCTGAGTTACCCCAAAGCTTTCGGAAGGTCTTTTTCCCTCCCGCTCTCATCACAACCCCAGTCACAGCGGATGGCAATAACTATAACACCTCACACTTCCGCTAAAATCATAAAAACCACACTATAATACACCAATTATTTCATTTTGTCAGCTTCTCCTGTAGGGGCTACTGGCTCCCGAGTTTCCTTCCTCGCGTACTGTCCGAGCTGTCAGGCAAAAAAGGTGTTTCAGTGATTGTATCCGAAGCCCATTTTTTACTGTGAAGCTGAGCTATAACGATAAGACCGGTATAGTTGTTTACCTATCTAAAATAACTCACGGCCAAAAAAAAGAATTTATGGGAGGAGAGTGAAACAGGAATTCCACTATCCGGGCTGGTCCTGACGGCTCTGAGTTGAAATCCGATCACCGGAAGTACGGTGCGGGCATTTTGACGATGGTTGATTTGGGTATGAAGAGTCGAGTATTACCTATGGTTGACCCCTTGGTGGAGCAGGCCGGGTTCGTTCTTCCTTGTGATTTGCGGGAAGTAAAGCAGTGAGAATGGCGTGATATCGAGCGGTTGAGAGGAATGTGTTTTTATGTTTGTTTTTTAAGTAGTCGTATTGTAAAGTGGTTTACGAGGGTATTGATAAGAGTTCTTGCTGGCGCGTTTGTCAAAAGCGGTTTGTGTCCCGATTTTCAACTTATCCTCGAGAGGCAAAGGCATTTTCCCGGACAATTTAAAGGTGAAAATGGTCTTTTGATTATTTTCATTTTTCCTGACCGCTTGCTTGGCAACGCGATTTCTTACCATCGACGATATGAAAGACCTATCAACGAAGTACCTTGGGCTGGATCTGAAAAACCCGTTGATTATCGGCAGTTGTGGATTGACCAATTCGGTTGATAAGATTAAGGAACTTGCTGATAACGGTGCGGGTGCCGTTGTCCTGAAGTCTCTTTTCGAGGAACAGATTCAGGGGCAGCTTGCCGAAAACCTGGAAAGTTATACTGCAGATTATCCTGGGGCAACGGATTATATCCGTGAATATACCCGCGGTAATGAGGTGGATACCTATCTTAAACTTATCTCCGGGGCAAAAAAAGCTGTCGATATTCCTGTAATTGCCAGTATAAACTGCGTATCTGCACGTGAATGGACCTCTTTTGCCAAAGCAGTTGAACAGGAAGGTGCGGATGCTATAGAACTCAACATTGCTCTGCTCCCCTCAAATCCTAAAATGACGAGTGAGGAGAGTGAGAAGAAGTACGTTGACATCATCCATGCGGTGAGTGGCATGGTTTCTATCCCTGTCACCTTGAAAATGAGCCATTATTCGGCATCTCTTGCCAATCTCATCCAGAAACTGAGTTGGATCAATAATCTTGCTGGATTTGTTTTGTTCAATCGGTTCTATACTCCGGACATCGATATTGACAAAATGGTTACCAAACCCGCCGCTATCTTTAGCAATCCTTCTGAAGTATATGAGTCTTTACGCTGGATTGCTCTGATGTATGGTTTGATTGAAAAGGACCTGGTGGCTTCCACCGGTGTTCATGACAGTGAAGGGCTTATTAAGCAGATCCTGGCAGGTGCTACCGCCGTCCAGATTGTTTCCACTGTGTATAAAAACGGTGCAGGACAGATTGCAACGATACTTAAAGGGCTAGAGGAATGGATGGAACAAAAATCGTTTTCCAGCCTTGCTGACTTCAGGGGTAACCTCAGTTATGAAAAGATTGCTGAGCCAGCAGTCTTCGAGCGAACTCAATTTATGAAGTATTTTGGTGGATTGTCTTAAGGGACCAATCCTGACCTGGGATGGAATACCGGTACAGACCTGCAGCTTTGGTTTGTCTGTGCAAAATTAATTTACACCGCTGAAAAGAGCGGGACTCTGTTTAGTACCCCCTTGCGGGGTATAAGCTCCTTAACGAAATAATTTTCTTGGAAAAAACAAGAAAAGATTTTCTAAGTCACTAAATTATCAAGTAGATATGAAATCGTTGCTGACATTTCCAAAAGGTGGTGTTCATCCGCCTGAATCTAAGGCGCAGACACAGGGGTTAGCTATAGAGGTAATGCCTGTACCTGATGAACTCGAGCTCATTCTTGGCCAGCACATTGGCGCTCCATGCACACCGACTGTTGCCAAGCGTGATGTGGTCGCAGAAGGCGATGTGGTCGGTGAGGTCAAAAAAGGGTTGGGCGTTCCACTGCATGCTCCGGTTGCCGGGAAAATTAAAGAAATAGCAACATCGGCACATCCGATGCGGGTAAGTGCTCCCTCCATTACCCTGGTGGTGGATAAGGAGGCAGAACCTGTTCACTACCAGTGGATGGACTGGCATCATCTTTCCAGTGCTGACTTGTTAGCCAAAATATACGATGCCGGTATTGTCGGTATCGGTGGTGCAGGTTTTCCCACCCATGTAAAGCTCAATCCGCCTGCAAATTCTCCGATTGATACCCTGGTGCTTAACGGTGCCGAATGCGAACCGTATATCACCGCCGATCATCGACAGATGCTTGAAAATCCGATGGAGATAGTCGAAGGTGCGAATATCATCCTTAAAATTCTCGGTATCAGCGAGTGTCATATCGGCATTGAAAGCAATAAACCCGATGCTATCCGGGAGATGAGCAAGGCTGCTCAGGATGCTTCGGGTGCAGACGGGAGCATCAAAATCCAGACCTTGCAGGTAAAGTACCCTCAAGGATCAGAAAAACAGCTGATCCAGGCTATCACCGGCAGGAAAGTGCCAGCGATGGCCTTGCCTTCTGCAGTGGGAGTTGTGGTGCAAAATGTCACCACGGCAAAGGCTATATACAATGCTGTAGTGTACAGCAAGCCATTGTGTGAAAAGGTTGTCACCATTGCCGGAAAAGGTATCGCCCGACCAGCTAATCTGCAGGTTAAGATAGGTACGAAAGTAGCCGATATCGTAGATTACCTTGGCGGTTTGAGGCCAGGCCTTGCCAAGATCATCATGGGTGGTCCTATGATGGGTTTTGCCGTCTCCAGCCTGGATGTACCGGTAACAAAAACTACCTCTGCCGTCCTGTTTTTGACGGAAGATGAGATCGATACTAAACCGCACTCTGCGTGCATCCGCTGTGGATGGTGTCTCGAGGCATGTCCGATGGGACTGGAACCAAAAGAGATTGGTATTTATGTAGAAGCTGACAGGGCGGAGGATACCGAGCAGTTTGGTGTCTTTGATTGTTTTGAATGTGGCTCCTGCGCTTATGTCTGTCCTGCCAAACGACCACTTGTACAATTTGTGCGTTTGGCAAAGATGAAGGCGAAGCGGGCACAATAGTCGCAATAGAATTTAGTACCTTAGGAATTTTGTTCTTGTTTTTGAGAAAGAATTTCGTGAAGGTACTTATCCCCTTTTATTAGGGTTAGAACATTTTGGACCTGTTTAAGGAATAGTTGCCCTGATCTTCGTCACGGGTATATGTATTAACTAGTGTCTGTCCAGAAATGAGATTTTTTGTTCTAAATTGAGACGCTCGATGGATTGACCGCAGGCATCTGTGCGATATTCCAAGGATTAAATTTTGAGTGCAACGAAGAGTTAGAACGAAATGGCCATTTATGGCCTGATACTAACTAGGATGTTTTGAGGAGAGTCGTGAGCAAACAGCAAGCTTCAGACGACCTGACAACTGCAAAAGCGGGATTGTGGAAGGTTTCCATTTCGCCGCACCTGAAAAGCAGTGAGTCGGTCGAGAAAATTATGTGGACGGTTGTGGCCTGTCTTGTACCGTCACTGATTTTGTCGGTTTTCGTGTTCGGAATACAAACGCTTATTATCACAGCTGTTTCGGTAATAAGCTGTGTTGTTGTGGAAGCGGTGAGTCAAAAAACCCTGGGCAGAAAGGTGACGATCAAGGACGGCAGTGCCGTGCTTACCGGGTTGCTTTTGGCTTTTGTTATACCACCTGGCGTTTCGCCGCTTCTGCCGATTTTGGCCGCAGTGTTCGCCATCTATATCGGCAAGCATCTCCTTGGCGGTATCGGTTACAATTTCTTTAATCCAGCCCTTCTGGGCCGGGCATTTTTGCTGGCATCTTTTCCGGTTGCCATGACTTCGGCCTGGCTCACGCCCATTGAGGGATTTGACATATTCTCGCATCTGGGTCGTTCCATAGACGCTGTCTCGACTGCCACCCCATTGGCTGTTTTGAAAGAACAGGGAATGGTGGCCTTCACGAATGCGTTCGGCAGTGGTGCAAGTCTGTATACCAATTTCTTCCTTGGCTGGCGTCCAGGCTGTATTGGGGAAACATCGGGTTTTCTGCTGGTTCTTGGTGGATTGTATCTCATCTATCGAGGCTATATCACCTGGCATATCCCAGTTTCACTTCTTGGTACTATTGCTGTGCTGACCTGGATCTTCGGTGGAGAAAGTTATTTCACCGGTGACCCGCTGCTTGCCCTTCTCTCCGGTGGAGCCTTGCTCGGTGCTTTTTATATGGCAACCGATTATGTCACCAGTCCGACAACGAAAACATCGAAGATAATTTTTGGTATCGGCATCGGTGGCCTCACTGTGCTTATCAGACTAAAAGGTGGGTATCCCGAAGGTATCTGCTATGCAATACTTCTTATGAATCCTCTCAGTACCGTTCTCGACAGTTGGTTTAAACCAAAACGTTTTGCTCCACCGGCAGGAGGAACAAAATGAAAGATATGATAACAATTGTCGTCCGCCTCACGGTATCCTGCGTGCTGGCCGCAACCGTTATGGGCTTGTGTTTCATCTTTACCAGCAATGCCAAAAAACACAACGAGCACATCAAAGAGCAACAGGTGATGTACGAATTGCTTGGCTATAAAGATGGTGCCGAAATTCCTGGTTCGCTTGCCCTGCATGAAGTCTACCGCTATGTTATCAGCAGCAGTGAAAAACAGTCGATCGGCTACGTTGTACCTCAGGGACACGGAGAAGAAACTGGTTTTATCTTTGTTAATATTGATTTGAATGGTGTTCTGATTGAAACCAAACCAATCGCACTGAGCGAAAGTGAAGTGCTGGAGGCGGAAACCCGTAACAAGGCTGTCCTGGCAGCAGTTGGTCCTGGATATGAGGTGAGTTTTGCCGATCAGACCATTGTCGTGACCGACAACGGTAAACGAATCGCTTACCTGCTTGGTGGTAAGTTCCAGGGTTTTAAGACCTTTGTCAGTGTGATGTTGGCTGTTGATCCCGCTTTTACTCTGATCGGGATGGAAATTCTCGAGCATGAGGAAGACCCGGGGCTCGGAGCGGAAATTGAGCAGGATTACTTCAAGAACCAGTTTAAAGGAAAGCCCTTTGAGGCGCTTAAGACGATAAATGTGGTGAAAGCACCCATCCCTGCCGACTATCTCAAGGCGTTGAATGGTAAGGTCAGTGAAGGGGATATCCTGAAGTTTCGCGAGCAGTATAAGGACCATGATATCTATGCTCTCACCGGTGCTACCATTTCATCAAGGGCCGTCAGTAATGGAGTTAAAGGCATTGTGACAAAATTTTCCTACCGTGTAAACGTATTGGATAAGGTTCTGAAAGAACAGCAGCTAGCTGTATCGTTTTAATTTTTGTAAGAGGAAGTCGACGTGGCAAATGACAAATCTAGCATGCAGCTGATATCCAGAGGCATCTTGAGTGAAAACCCTATCTTCAAGCTGGCGCTCTCCATGTGTCCCGCCGTTGGTATTTCGACCACGGTGATGAACGGCTTCATGCTGGGAGTTGCGGTACTTTTCGTCCAGGTTTTTTCCAGTATAACAATATCACTCTTTAAAAATCTCATTCATCCCAGGATTCGTATCCCAACCTACACGCTGACCATTGCTACCTGGGTGACCGTTATTGACCTGGTACTGGCTGCGTATATGCCGGAAGCCTACGCCAAGATGGGCATTTTTGTAAAACTTATTGTGGCGTTTGCCATCATTACTATGCGGCTGGAGATGTTTGCCTGTAAAGAATCAGTAAAAGATTCTTTTTGGGATGGTTTAGGCATGGGCCTTGGCTTTATGGTCGGGATGATGGCTATCGGGTTTGTCCGGGAACTTCTCGGCTCCGGTGCAATCTTGGGTTATGATGTTCTTGGTTTCAAACCGTTGCTTTTCTTCATTCTGCCCAGTGCCGGTTTCTTCGTGGTCGGTTTGATGATGGCTTTTTTCAACTGGATTGAAATTTATTATAAACGCTCAAGAGGGTTAAAATGAAGACTCTTGCAAAAATAAAATTTATCGTCCTGGCTGTGCTGCTTTTTTTAGCGGCGCCGCTCTTTTCCCAGGCTGAAGGACTCATTGCCGATCAGAGCTTTAAGGCGGATAACGAAATTCTTGTGACTTTTACCGGACCGGTCGATAAGGCAGTGGCAGAGGATATAGGGAACTATACTGTCTATGAGGAACCGGACCCGGATATCAGATTGGTAGTCAGTTCCGCTACTCTTAATGAGGAGGGAAAACGTCTTTCCCTTATTTTTACCGAACCGCTGAATACTGCGACGACCCATGTAATCTCAATCAAGGGGCTTGCCGGGATCGAGAAAACCACATTTACGGTGAGTAAGTCGTATCTTGGTTACCTGTTTGGGATTCTTATTTCTGCTCTTCTTATCAATAACTTTGTCTTTACCAAGTATCTTGGACTCTGTGTCTTTTTCGGAACTTCGAAGAAAAAAGATACGGCCAAGGGGATGGGAGTGGTTTTTACCCTTGTCATGGTCGTGTCGGCGCTGATGAGTTGGTTCTTCTACAATTTTATCCTTATACCGTATGACCTGAATTTCCTGCAGATTGTGGTTTTCATCGGCCTGGTTTCACTTACGGTTCAGGCGGTTGATACGGTTCTTAGAAAGGTAAACCCCATCCTGTTTAACTCCTTTGGGGTATACCTTGTTCTGGTTATTGCCAACTGTGTCATTATTGCTGTTCCTTTGATTCTGGCAAATAACAATTACAATATTTTTGAGACATTTATGCTGGCTCTCGGCGCCGGCGGCGGTTTTCTTCTTGCCCTGTATCTGATGAGTTCCGTCAGTGAGCGCATGCAGCTTGCCAATATTCCGCCGAGCTTCAAAGGGCTGCCGATTTCCTTTATTGTAGCCGGGCAGTTCGCCATGGCTTTTCTTGGATTTTCAGGTCTCCAGCTTTTCTAGATGCCAGCTATTAAGTATAAAAACGTAGAATTAATTTGAGAGTAAAAAAATATGGATCCGGCATTAATTAAATTAGCATTAGGTGGTCTGGTTCTGCTCGGCTGCATTGGGTTGTTCTTTGGCATTGGTTTGGCCATTGCTGCCCACAAATTTGCAGTTGAGGTCAATCCGCTCATTGAAGAAGTTGTTGAGTCCTTGCCTATGGCTCAGTGCGGGGGCTGTGGCTATCCAGGCTGTGAAGGCTATGCCAGAGCAGTGGTTAATGATCCGGATGTGCCACCGAACCTCTGCTTCCCCGGAAAAGAGAAGGTTGCCAACAGGGTTGCAGAACTGACCGGTAAGAAGATGACAGCACTTGAGGATCAAATTGCTCTGGTTCGCTGTTCGAGAGTGGAAGGCAGGGTAAGTCATAAGCACGAATATTACGGTTTCGCCTCCTGCACTGCGGCTAACCTCAGTTTCGGAGGACCCTCAGCCTGCCAGTATGCCTGTATAGGCCTCGGCGAATGTGCAGCTGTTTGTCCTTTTGATGCAATCGAAATGGTGGAGAACTTTCCCGTTGTCAATCCCGATAAGTGCGTCAGTTGCGGTGTTTGTGTGAAGACGTGCCCGAAAAAGATCATCGAGATTCAAACCCTGAAAGCGCGCGTGTACGTTCCGTGTTCGACACAAGAGCTTGGTAAGAATGTAAAAGCTGTCTGCCAGGTTGGGTGTATTGGTTGCAAGATGTGCGTTAAGGCCTGCCCGGCAGATGCTGTAACATATGAAGGTAACGTGGTAAAAATTGATCATAAAGCATGTATCGCCTACGGTCCGAGTTGCGAAACCGCTTGTGTGACAAAATGCCCTCGTGACATATTCAGACACTATGAAGGCCGTCAGGCAATCTCCAGAAACAGTGCTGTTGGCCTGAAGATGGCTGGTTAATAATTCAAGATGGAAAAAGATATGAAAAATCCAGAGACTCCCTTTGATCATAAAAGAAGATCGTTTTTGAAACTCTCCGGCCTTTTGGGACTTGGTGCTGCATCAGCCGCTTTTCTGCCCGCGGAAAAGGCAGAGGCTTTTCTCTTTGGTGCCAGGGAATTTAAAGTAACAAAGACTCGACTTGCCATGGGCACATTTGTGGCGATGACTGCAATCCATCCCTCGCGTGATGAAGCTGAACAGGCAATAGGGCTTGCTTTTGAGGAGATCGACAGGCTTAATGGCATGCTGACCCACTTTGAAAAAAGCTCAGCCATAGGTTCTTTCAATGCCACAGGGAAACTTGAGCAGGCTCCGCAGGAAGTGTTAGAACTGGTTGCTCGTTCGCTTTACTATAACAGAGAGACCGGAGGTGCTTTTGATATTACGGTGAAGCCGCTCATTGATCTGTATAAAAACAGTTTTGCCAAGAGCCATCAACCGACGGAAAGTGAAATAGACCGTACCATAAAGCTTGTCGGTAGTGAAAACCTGCATTTTCAGAGTGGGGTGCTCCAGTTTGCCGGTAGTGATATGGCCATTACCCTTGATGGTATTGCTAAAGGGTATATAGTCGATAAAGCTTCAGAGGTACTACGAGCCAATGGCGTCTCAAATCATCTTATTAATGCCGGTGGTGATATTCGTACCAGCGGGCTGGCCGCAAAAGGAAAATCTTGGACTGTGGCCGTTCAGGATCCGGCAAAATTAAAAGAATATCCGGACATCATTACCATGAAAGACGGGGCTATTGCCACCTCGGGTAATTACGAAATCTACTATGATAATGAAAAGCTGTTTCACCACATAATCAACGGCAGAACCGGGCATTCACCTCATTTATCCAGCAGCGTAACGGTTGTTGCTCCTACGGTTATGGATGCAGATGCTTTGGCCACCAGTGTTTTTGTTATGGAACCTGTGAAAGGTGTTCAGTTCATTAACAATCAGCCTGATTGTGAATGTTTTGTCATCGGCAAGGGCGGAGATATAAGTCGCTCAAAAGGGTGGCAGGTGTAACCGCATTTCTCATGACTTTTTTGATTTGAATCGTACGTTTTGTATTTATGAGATGTATTATGAGCAAGCGGTAAATAGAATATTTTCGATTTCAGAGGAAAAAAACCACGCTTCTGGGCAGTCGATTTTCCCGAAGCGTCCTCGGTACAGGCCATTTGCGGTACATTAGTAGAGCTACATGGCCTGTGCCTTGATCTGCGCAAAACGTAACTGATGAGAATTGGATAGGTTCACTCTCCAATTGCAGGTCTTCAGGGAGAATCGTGTTGCTTTTGCAGAGAGTGATGAAGTGATAAAATTTCGCTTTCTGTTGGGAAGGTACCAAGGACAAAAGCACGACCCCAGCCACCAAATTGACACGCAAATATGAGCTACCCCATAGCTTTCGGGAGTTTTCTTACACCCCTCTCTCATCACAACTCCAGTCACAGCGGATGGCAACAACCATAACACCTCACACTTCCGCAAAAACCATAAAAAAAACAATGGGCATGGCTGTGTACAAAAACACCCAGTCATCCCAGAACCTGACGTATGATGTGACTTAATTCAGCAAGTCCAAAAGGCTTAGTCACAGTACCCTTAAAACCAAAACCCCTATAGTTTGCCATAATTGGATCATTGGAATAGCCGCTGGCCAACACAATCTTTGCCTCAGGATCTAATTCCAGGAACTGCTTTGCTGTCTCCAGTCCACCCATCCCTGCAGGGACGGTCAGATCCACAATCACCATATCCACAGGCGTACCTTCGGCCTGTTGTTGCCCGTAACTTGCCACAGCCAGGCCTTCCTTCCTCCATGGCATGTTTGAATTGAAGATCAGAAACCTTAGTCAGACTTCGGACCACTGCCTTCCTGGCTTTCTCCATGCTGCCATCGGTATAAAATGAAGCTGCTTTCAGAGCCGTGGACCGTTTCCCTGGTGCATATAGTCAAGAAAAGTATCACTTCGCATCCTGGTTCCTATGACATGATCAAATCCCACATAAAATGGCTGGTTTTCTTGCCAGGCTACCAATGGAGTTGTTATATTCTGAAGAAACAATCGCGGTCTGCCTTTAGCCAAGACCAGTTCAGTCAACAGCTTGTGCCTGTTCACATCAGGGGTAAAAAAAAATGATAATCCGGGTAATTATCCAAATCTTCTTTAAGGAGTTGTTCCTGAATTCGAGTTCCTACCCCACCTCCCCTTGAAAAATGCTCACTGATCTCACAATCAACTAAAAGTTCCCGCAGGCGTCCGACAAATGATTGCAGACTATGCCGCCAATAATCAGATGTCTGTTCACCTGGATAGACAATGGCGATTGAAACCTTTCGTCTTTGAAGAATAAAAGGGATTGGTTGGTTTGCCCTTGCGATTTGCGGGAGGGGAAGCAGTGGGAATGTCTTGATATAAGGTTGTTGAGGGGAATCTGTTTTTTAGGTATTTTCATCTTTTCCTGACCACTTTTTTGGCAAAGCGATTTCTTATCATCTAACATTGTGTTTCAAAACATGATGGTATAGAGTGAAATCATTGCAAGGCACATTGCTACCATATTGTTTTCTGATTACGTAGCAAACGCTGCCTACAGAGGACAAGAACCAGCTCGAACCTCCGCCGCATACGGTTCGGGTTGTTGTTTCCGGCAAACAATCCACAGCGACCAGCAGGAGTGAAGAGGTATAACGGGAAGTACCAGAAACACAGACTTCCCCCCAGAACTCCATAAAGCATGGTTGAACTTTGTAGATAATCAGTTATTGTTTTCTGCGTTTTTCTTGCAGAAAATTACTCTTGTGAAGGTACTAAATCCCCAGTTGGTGATTCCTCAGACGCCATGGAAACCGAAAGAAAATATTTTGGGTCGAAAAAAAGCTTACTTATCGTCCTGGTAGCCGTAATGGTCGGTATCGTCATCGGTTATGCCATGCGCGGCGATGATACGGGATTGGATCAAAAGGAGGCAAATGTAACTCGCAATCCTGACACGGTTCAATCTGTCGATCAAGAGCACACTGCCCACCTTCAATCTACAACGCAGAAAGAGACAAGGGTCTATGTCTGCCCGATGAACTGCGTTCCCCCAATGGAAAAACCCGGCACCTGCCCGGTGTGTGGCATGGAACTGGTGGCAGCTGATGGCCATCGGCATGAGGAAGGGCTGCCCCGCTTGAGTCTTGCCGATGAGGATATTAAGGCCGCCGGTATTCAAGTCGCACCCGTGGAAAGAAGGGAGGTTGCTGCGGAGATCAGGCTGTTCGGTAAGGTCGAGTATGATCCCGTTTATCAGTACAAAGTGACAGCCTTTGCGCCCGGTGTAATCGATAAAATCTACGTAACGCGGGCTGGAGAAACCGTAAAAACAGGCGACCCCCTTTTTGACCTGTACTCTATTGAGCTTTACTTTTTGGAGCAGGAACTGTTTGCGGCCTTGGAAAAGCTTCCCAGCTTTCTTGCAAATCGACCGGCCATGGGGCAACGTTTCAAAGGATGGGTCCAGCCGTGGAAGTGGGAGGCAGGAAGCCAACGCCCTAGTAGACGGGACATGATAAGGATGTCTATGGCGCAGCCGACCAATCCCGAAAAGGAAAATACGATAAACAAGGAAGAGAAACAGTCAATTATGGAGGAGGTCGCGAGAGTCCGCCGTGAAATAGGATCGCTGGGACTGTCTGAAGCCGAAGTCGACCGCATCATTGCTCGGGGATGGCCAACCGGTATTTCAACGGTGATAACACCGATAAACGGCATCGTTATGCAACAGGATGCGTATAAAAGCATGTACGTGAATACCGGGGATTCGATTGTCACCATCGCTGATCCTCAATTTGTGTGGGCGATGCTTGACGCTTTCGCATCAGATATACCATGGATCAAACTTGGTCAGCAAACCGAATTCCGTTCAGACGCCTATCCTGGCGAGACCTTCAGGGGCGAAGTGACGTATCTCGACCCATATTTTGATGACAAAACGCGCACCTTCAAGGTCGGGGTTCTGTGTACCGATCATAAAGGCAAATTAAAGCCGGGGATGCTTGTTCGTGGCACCATGTATGCAAAACCGTCATCCGGGTACCGGGTCAACGCCAGACAGAGCGCGGCGCATCAGAAGATGCTGGCAATACCGGAGACCGCCCCTCTGATCACCGGTAAACGGGCGGTGGTCTATGTGGAAGTGGCGGACAAGCCTGGGACATACGAAGGTCGGGAAGTGATCCTCGGTCCCAGGGCCAAGGGGTATTATATGGTACGACAAGGGCTGCAGGAGGGTGAAAAGGTGGTGGTCAACGGTAATTTTAAGATTGACAGCGCAGTCCAGATTCTAGCCGGGAAAAGTATGATGAGTCAAATGGGCAGCGAAATGATGCATGATAAAAACGGCGACAAACCGGCCATGGAAATGGACATGAAAATGGCGCCGCAGGGCATGAAACCTTGAAAAGCCAAAGCGGAATCGAGCAGGTGTTGTGACTCCCTTCCTCTTGATTTTCTGATTTTGTCGCGTTTCACTGGTGTCGTTCCAAGATTTTGTTGTGAAGCAGAAAGAGGAAATTAAGTGAGGAAAAAAATAATTACGAGCCATGGACCAACAACAGGCTCTCATTGGCTCTTTTCCTGCCGACTTGGCAAGAAGTGAACTCTCTGTTCATCTCTGTGCTTTTATAGTTTATAGAATATGGCAGAAAATTCAAATCCCCAAAGACCCGCCACATCTTTTTGGCTCGGAACGATAATCCGCTTCTGCCTGCAGAACAAGACCATCGTTTTTCTGGCGGCCATTATACTCATCGGCTGGGGACTGGTGGTGGCACCGTTTGACTGGCAGCTCGGCGGGATATGGCGCGATCCGGTAGCGGTCGACGCCATTCCTGACATCGGCGAAAACCAGCAGATCGTTTTTTCCGAATGGACGGGCCGCTCACCCCAGGATGTTGAGGATCAGATCACCTATCCGCTTTCGGCTTCACTGCTTGGCATTCCGGGAGTGAAGACCATCCGTAGCTACTCAATGTTCGGTTTTTCCCTGGTGTACGTCATCTTTGATGACGGCGTCGATTTTTACTGGGCCCGTACACGGGTGCTGGAAAACCTCAACAGTTTACCGGGCCGGGAATTACCCGAAGGGGTCAAGCCAACCCTGGGACCGGATGCCACTGCCCTGGGTCAGGTGTTCTGGTACACTTTGGAAGGTGTCGGTCCCGACGGAACCCCCACGGGCGGCTGGGATCTGCACGAGTTGCGCACCCTTCAGGACTGGTATGTACGCTATGCCCTGATGTCGGTGCCGGGTGTCAGTGAAGTGGGTTCTATCGGAGGTTTTGTGACCGAATACCAGATCGATGTGGACCCCGATCTCATGCGGTTGCACAACATTGATCTGGCTCAAGTGGTGAACGCCGTCCGTCGGACCAATGTAGATGTGGGGGCACGTACAATCGAGGTCAACAAGGTCGAATATGTCATCCGAGGCCTGGGGTTTGTCAAATCTCTTGACCATCTCCGGGATTCCCTCATCAAACTGGAAGGTGATACCCCAATCCTGGTCGGGGATGTTGCCAATGTTACTCTGGGACCGGCTTCGCGGCGCGGCGCTCTGGATAAAGGCGGCGTGGAAGCGGTTGGCGGGGTCGTGGTGGTGCGCTATGGCGAGAACCCCTTGGCCGTAATAAACCGGGTTAAAAAGAAGATTGAACAAATTTCGCTGGGGCTGCCCCAACGAACCCTGGCCGACGGCACACTCAGCCAGGTGAAAATCGTTCCTTTCTACGATAGAACCGATCTGATCCAGGAAACCCTGGGTACACTGAGTTCGGCTCTCACCAAGGAAATGTTGGTCACCATCATTGTGGTGCTCGTGATGATGGTGCACCTGGGAAGTTCGATTATAGTTTCAGGGCTGCTTCCGCTGGCAGTGCTGCTCTGTTTTATCGCCATGAAGATTTTCGCTGTGGATGCCAACATCGTGGCGCTATCGGGGATCGCCATCGCCATTGGAACCATCGTCGACATGGGCATCATCCTGACCGAGAATATCATGCGACGCCTGGCCCAGGCTGCACCTGGAGAAGATAGTGCTGCCGTTGTGTTGCGGGCAGCAAACGAAGTGGGTGGGGCTGTTCTGACAGCGGTATCCACCACCATCGTCAGTTTTCTACCGGTCTTTACCATGGTAGCCGCTGAAGGGAATCTCTTCAGGCCGCTGGCATTTACCAAAACATTTACCCTGCTGGCCTCATTGATCATAGCCTTGTGTGTTATACCACCCCTGGCCCATACCCTATTCAACCGCAAAGCTGGTCGGCACCAGTACGGCTGGATTTTTCACGAAGGGCTTGTTTATCTGGGAGGGGTGCTTGCCTTCGCCTTGGATTGGAAAGTGGGCCTCTTCGTGGCCTTGATAGGCGGTTGCAATCTGTTGATGCTACGCGTTCCGGTGGAGGTTGGGCGTTGGCTGCGGCTGTTGATCAATGGCCTGATTGTTGTG
This sequence comes from Pseudomonadota bacterium, assembly GCA_018820855.1. Classification (GTDB taxonomy): domain Bacteria; phylum Desulfobacterota; class Desulfobulbia; order Desulfobulbales; family Desulfocapsaceae; genus Desulfocapsa. The sequence continues at coordinate 32,237 of JAHJNL010000085.1, forward strand.
GCAGTAATTCTTGTGTTGACCCAATCCTGGCAGCCGCTGGGGGTACAGAAAGGACTCCTGGTAAATTCTCTTTTCATTGGGCTGCTTATTGGCGGGGTTATTGGCTTCTTCACACTGTTTCGCTGCTATTATCCGACGATATTAACGTGGTGCCTTGATCATAAGGCTATTTTTCTGGCTCTGCCGCTGCTTGCGATGCTGTTGGCTGGTATGATCTGGCAGGGGTATGGCACTGTTTTCGGCTGGCTGCCCCGTGTCCTTACAAACGCTGCCCCCTCGACCTATCTGGCGCAAAAATTTCCTGGTATAGGTAAGGAATTCATGCCGCCGCTGGATGAAGGTGCCTACCTGTATATGCCTGTTACCATGCCGCACGCGTCCATCGGTGAGGTGCTTGATATCCTGCAGCGGCAGGACCGGGCGATCAGAGGGATACCTGAGGTGGAATCGGTGGTGGGCAAGCTGGGAAGGGTTGAAAGTCCTCTGGATCCTGCGCCGATTTCCATGATTGAGACCCTCATTAATTACAAGGATGAGTTCCTGATGGATGGCAATGGCCACCTCGCGCGGTTTCGTTTCACGCCGGATGAGCTCGACTTTTTTCGTGATGAACAGGGACGCCTCCTTCTTGCTCCGGATGGCAAACCGTTCCATGTCAGGGGAAAGTTTGAAAGAGATGCCGATAACAATTTGATCCCCGACAATCAGGGCACTCCTTTTCGTTTGTGGCGTCCAGCCCTGAGTTCCCACCTCAATCAAGGTCGCAACGCCTGGGCCGGCATCCAGAGGCCGGATGACATCTGGCATGAAATCGTCAAGGCGGCATCGATCCCCGGGACGACGGTGGCTCCCAAACTTCAGCCCATCTCGGCGCGTCTGGTGATGCTGCAAAGCGGCATCCGCGCGAACATGGGCGTCAAGGTCAACGGTCCTGATCTGCAAACCATCGAAAAGGTGACACGTGATATAGAAAAATACCTTAGGGAGGTACCCTCGGTCGATCCACAGTCCGTCATTGCCGATCGCATTACCGGCAAACCGTATCTGGAGATTGACATTGACCGACGTGCCATTGCTCAGTATGGCATTGACCTGCGACAGGTCCAGGATGTCATCGAGATTGCCATTGGCGGCAAACAGATTACAACCACTGTTGAGGGAAGGGAACGCTACCCGGTGCGCGTAAGATACATGCGCGAACTGCGGGATAATATCGATAGTATCGGTGAAGTGTTGGTCCCTGCAGCAAATGGTACCCAGATTCCCCTGGGGCAGTTGGCCGAGCTGCGCTATGTTGCTGGTCCTCAGATGATTAGAAGCGAAGATAGTGCTATCGTTGGATATGTGCTTTTTGACAAAAAAGCAGACCGTGCCGAAACCAATGTGGTTGAGGAGGCGCGGGATTATCTGATGGAGAAAATCGAGGATGGTGAGCTGGTTCTGCCAGCCGGCGTCAGTTTCAATTTTACCGGAAACTACGAAAACCAGGTTCGTGCAGACAAAAAGCTGAGTCTGATCCTGCCCCTGGCTCTTTTGATCATATTCATCATCCTTTATCTGCAATTTAAGTCCATTTCAACCAGTGTCCTGGTATTTTCAGGTGTGGCCGTTGCCTGGGCCGGCGGCTTCATTTTAATCTGGCTGTATGGTCAGCCTTGGTTTCTTGATTTCAGCCTATTCGGGACCTCGATGCGGGATGTCTTTCAAGTCCATCAAATTAATTTGAGCGTCGCTGTTTGGGTAGGGTTTCTCGCTCTTTTTGGTATTGCTTCGGATGACGGGGTGGTGATGGCGACATATCTGGATGGAGCCTTTGTAGAAACAAAAGCCACGACTATCGAGGAAATCCGCCGTACAACCATTGAGGGTAGTCTGCGGCGGGTACGGCCCTGTTTGATGACCACAGCTACCACTGTACTGGCTCTGATCCCGATCCTGACCTCCACCGGACGCGGATCAGATATCATGGTACCCATGGCCATTCCGACCTTAGGAGGGATGAGCCTGGAGGTGGTGACCATGCTGGTGGTGCCGGTACTTTATTGCGGCATCAAGGAATACAAGATGAACAGAGAAATGAAGAAGGCATTACCGAGGGAATAGGATTTGGCCCTCCTGAACGGCCGAATTACTTGAGTTGGAAAAAAGCACAGGGCTTCTGTGTTCGAGGTAAAGAGGCGGAGGTTGCGGGCGGAAAAGCCTTCAACTCATTTAAAGTTTAAAAAAAGGAGACACTTATGAAGAGACTGATAATTTTTGTTTTGACAGTTGGTATGTTAACAGGGGGCGCCACGCTTTTTTCTATGATCTGCAGCACCCCTGTTTTTGCACAGGAAGATATTGCGGCACAGCCTTCATGCCCCTATTGTGGTATGGACCGGCAGAAATTTGCGCACTCCCGTGTCTATATAGAGTTCGAGGATGGTTCCACCATCGGAACCTGTTCCATTCATTGTATGGCCATTGATCTGGCTGTGAATATCGATAAAACTCCGGTGAAGATTCAGGTAGGGGATCATGACACCAAGAAATTGATTGATGCGGAGTCTGCATTCTGGGTCATCGACGGCAACAAAATGGGTGTCATGACCACGCGGGCTAAATGGGCCTTCGCTACAAAAGAATCCGCAGAAGCATATATTCAGACAAACGGTGGTACTCTCGCGGGATTCGATGAGGTTATGGAGGCCACATACGAGGATATGTACAAGGATACCAAGATGATTCGCGAGAAACGAAAGATGAAACGCCAGATGAAAAAAAGTTCCAATAGCTGAAAATGAATCATATTTGTGTCATGATAGGTTGATGGAAGATTTTTTCGGTTAACCCTTATCATGAAAACGGAGGCTTCGCGTTGCATGATATGGATAGAGAAGGCAAATCTTTTCCTGGCCGTTGTCCTGGGCGCAGTTCTGTTGATAACCGGTACGGCATTCGCTGAAAGTAAAGGACCGGTTGAGCCGTCGAGAGACGACAAATGCCCGGTATGCGGGATGTTCGTCTATAAGTATCCCGACTGGACAGCGGAAATTATATTTAAAGACGATTCAGTGGAATTTTTTGACGGTGCCAAGGACATGTTCAAGTACTATCTCAACCTTGCAAGATCCCGATCAGGCAGGAATATAAAGGATATTGCCGCCATCTATGTCAAGGATTACTATGATGTTAAAATGATCGAAGCCAGGAAAGCCTTATTTGTCAGCGGCAGCGATGTCTATGGTCCTATGGGGCACGAGCTCATCCCTCTGGCCACGGAAGAGGATGCGAGGAATGTAGTAAAGGATCACAAAGGAAAAAGGATTCTGCGGTTTGAAGAGGTTACTTCCACGGTAATCGAAAAGTTGGATTGATACCTTCACTATCCCAAGGCTGAAAACAAGAAAACAAGGGCTTGCAAAGGATGCCTCTCATGATTCGGAAGTCAAGCGTATATCTTGTCACCATTGCGGCACTATGCCTTTTTATGGCCGGGCTTTTCCTGATCCATCCCCGACTTCACAAGGGTGATAACGAGAAAAAACTGGCGGATTGTAAATTGTTGGTCCGGAAACTTCAGTTGACGGATCTCTGCCTCTTTACAGAGGCCCGTTACACGAGGCATCTTTCCCAGGCCGACCTTCACTCGCCATTTCAGGATTTTCCGATGGCCCTTGAACATTTTCCCTCCGGCTCAATGGTGATGCCTCCTCAGCATCTGCTCCAAAATAAATAGCGGTTTTCGGGCCATGTATTATTGATGGTGGCGAACAGGAAATGGATTGGTTCAGCCCGACCGCTGTTTCTTTCTGTTACATGCCTTGCAAGGGCTAAGGAGCGAGAATTAAATAAGCAGCACATTTATGCATCTCTGCTTCAGGCAAATTTTGATTGCATCTCAATCACAAAATCCTCGAATTAGCGCTACTAGTCCTGCGGTTTTGTTCAATCGGCGCAACCAAACTTCACCTAAATCAGAGCGCCTAAACGCACCACTTATTTAATTCTCGCTCCTAAGAGTTCAATACAAAATCAGTGAAGAGAATGGGATAGCTGGCGATCAATGCAAAGATGAGAAAACCTGCCAAAGAAATAAGGCAGAAACGTTTCCGGAGGATAGGTATCACTTTCGCGAGAGATTTCGGTCCCTTCAAACTTTCAACTACGCCTGTTCCCATGCCGGTCGTGCCTGCCAAGAGAAGTGAGAGATAGAGAGGATACCCGATGTAGGAGTAATCCTTCTGCAGTATGCAGAAGGGGCAATGATGGGTGGGTAATTGATAGTAGTAAACAGAGATAAAAGAGATCACCGCAGCTAAAGAAATAATAGTTGTAGCTCCTGCCAGGAGACCATACAAGGCCGCGCCTCTCCCGGTAATAACGACACTGAATCCCACCCTCAAGGTCAGGAGCAGGGCTGCATAGAAAACCAACATGGTGGCAGTGGTGGGAAGGCTTGCCGCGCTCCCTGTCAGACTTTGGCTTTCACCACTGAATATGATCCCGCAGCATGATGTAATCACATCGGTCCTGAGCCCCATAAAATATTTAATCTGGAGGATGGTGTCCAATGCGATCATTACCGTCAAAAGAATGAGGAGCTTGTATTTGGGACGGATCAGCGGGTAATCATGGGCCTGATTGTCTGTGTGGTTGACGATCATCCACACTCCGCAGATCATAAAGGTAATGATTTTAACAACCAGTGCGACGTAGCCGTAGTCATTGGCATTGAGCGATCCCGCTGCACACATGGCACCGACAAACAAGTCATGCATATGTTCCGCGGTAAAAATAAACAGGACAAGGGAAAAGAGTTCAAACCCCAGCACATAACTGAAAACAGTGGAAATGAGGTATGTCTTTTTTTCCAGGAGCAGTTGCAGTTCGCTGCCGCTTTGGATATTCCAATGCGTCAGGATTCTAAGAGCGGTGTACAGGGCGTAAAATGCGAAAGCAGTGACCAGCAGAGAACCAGAGTTCAGGGCTATAATGGCCGGATTAAGCAACATGTTGGTTTTCCGTTTTCAAGGTACCCTTCACTGTTCAGGCTGATCGATATTACTTCACCACACTGCCATCCCGCATCGCAATTACACGATCGACAACTGCGGATTCAAAAACCAGAGCATCATGGCTGGCGATGAGGATAGTTTTTCCCTCTTTTCTGAATCCGGAAAAAATTTCCAGAAGCTGTCCAGCGAGCCTTGTGTCGAGATGCGCAGTAGGTTCATCAGCGATGATAATGGAGGGGGCGTTGATCAGGGCTCTGGCGATGGCGACCCGTTGTTGTTCCCCACCTGACAGGTATTCCACATGTTCCTGTATCTTTGAACCGATTCCGAGCTTGTCCAGAAGGGTGATGGCCCGCTCTTTCGTCAGTCGATATTTTCCTCCCAACGGATAGGCGGGAAGCATGGTGTTTTCCAATACTGAAATTCCTTTTATCAGGTTGTAATTCTGAAAGATGAAACCAAAGGTCTCTCTCCTGATTCTGGCAGCGAATCTTTCAGGAAGACTCGTAATCTCTTGCCCGCTTATCCATATTCTTCCGGAGGTGGGCCTGGACATGCATCCGATGATACTTAACAGGGTGGTCTTTCCCGAGCCGCTGGGGCCGACGAATACGATCACTTCACCCAGGGAAACCTCAAGATTAATCCCCTTCAGGGCATGAAACTCATTGGTTTTTCCCGTATGAAATGATTTGGTTATTGCCGATAATTGAATCATTCGTCGTCCGTTACAGATTGTCCTTTCAATGTCTCATCACCTGATCCGGATCGGAGACCGCTACTGTCCATGTGGGAACGATGGTTAAAAGAGTGTAAGGCACTACAGTCAGAAAAAAAAGGATAGCCAATTGATAAGGATCAATGGCGGGACTGAGACTGAAATTAGGGTAGAGTGTCGACCAGCCTTTCAGGGCATGTTGAAAAAGAGTCGCAGAGGTGACATAAATGTGGATATAGGCGGTGATTACTCCCAGTAAAAAGGCGGAGACGGAAATGACCACTCCTTCCCAGAACTTCATCATCAGCACGTCTGACGTATCCCAACCAATGCCTTTCAAGATACCAATCTCCTTCTTTTCTTCAGCGCTAAGCCCTGTCGCCCTGTCCCATGCGAAAATAAAGAAGGCAAGAACGGTTCCACAGAGCAGGACGATAACGTATCCTCCGCGCCAGTCAAAAAGAGAGGAGTAGGTTCGAATGATATCTTCCTTCAGGATGGGCCTTGTGTCCGGGAGGTCCCTGGTAATCTTCGTTGAGATGGTTGCAGACTCACGTTGATTGCGAATAGTGACACTGAGGTCAGTGGCATAGCCTGCCGGGACCCCTGAAATTTTGCGAAAGATGGTTTCAGACATGAGGATCAGGTCTGAGGACACGAGATCGGTTCCTTCCCCCATCGTATTGATCGGTTTGAGAACGATCGCCTCTCCATCGTGTGCTCGAATATACAGTTTTCCATCGGTGAGAGGCCCCCATGTTCTCAGTACGCCAGCTCCGGTTTCAACCGTATCATCCGGCTGAGAAAAATTTTCCGGAACCATAATGGTATAGTTTGTCCTGGATGCAGGATGGAAGTAATAGCCCCACAGTCTTGGGTTTACCGAGGAAACACCGCGGATGAGTTTTATTTTCTCTATGTAGCTTACGGGGATGAGGGAGTGTCTGCCACCTACTGTGCGTTGCACGATCATTTCCGGACCGTCTTTCAGTATGATTACCGCTTCCTTCCGCAAGGCATGGGTAAAGAAGATAACTGAAGAGAGCAGAAAGGTAACGAGTGAGTAGACCACCAGAAGTGAGAGATTTCTCCCCTTGCGCCGCCACAGGGAAGAGAGGGTGAAATCGAGAAAGAAACGTTGCCGTTCAAGCCATATCATTTCAGAAAGTAAATTCTTCAAAAGTGTTATCATCCTGAACAACGACTATTCCTTCAGTTAATAAGCACACGACAAACTGAAGATCTGGAGGTGAAGAAGTGGACGGGATGTGGTCGAATCCCATTGGAAGTTCCTGACATGGAAGGTCAGCACCTCTCTGGGAACAATGACTGGCTAACTCGGCTTTGTTAGAAGGCAGAGACCTGTAAAATTCAGTTCATGAGTTCCGTAAACATACGCATGTGCCGATAGACTCGTTGGCTAACCAATACAGTAACTCTTGCTCAGAGTCAAAAGATGCAGCCATGGAATCTAGCCCTTCAACTCGGTTTGCGCAAGTTATTTTGTTCCGTTGGAAATACCGCTAAATGAGAGAGATCGGAAGAACGCAGGGCGAGAGAATGTGTGTAGGTTACCGGTGAATTTTAGGCTGGTAACAATGAGTGATTGTTTATCATCTATCACCTCATCTATACGGAAAAAATGAGAGTAACGTAAAAATGTGGCATGGAGAAACCTTTACATTGACAGCCACTCTGTGTCCTATTATAGTTTGGAAATGATAATTATTCTTTGTCGGGGGCGTCGCGAACTTTTGCTTTTGCCCATATTTTGACAAAAAAGGTGATGTGCCCGAAGGCTGATACTCGAGTTGCCCCAGTTACCAGTAAAATCCAAGACCTTATCGGTTAACCAATTGTCTGATTTCACAATAATTTTCTTGTTTTGTTGTTCGCCAAAAGGTGGGCCAAAACCCTATCCCGCATGCGAGTAAGGTATTTGATAGATCCATTGTTTTCAGGAGGAGAGCCAATATGAAAACCCGTAAATTTTTGACATTTCTATGCTTGCTGCTAGCGGCTGTTGTCGTCACCTGGTCGTCTGGCCTGGTATTTGCGGATAAAAATATTTCTCAACAGCAGCTGCTTTCGATGCCTGAGAAAATAGCGGCAATAATTCGAACGGCCATACAGCCGCTTCTCTTGAAATCCGATAAGACGGCGGATTCCTCGAAATCAACCGACCTTGAAGTCAATAATAATACGATAAGTCAAGAACCTGCTGATACTGTCTTGGTAGACGAAAAGACTACAAAGTCGATACTCACCAACTCAGGAAGAAGGGCGGCACTGACCAAGGCCGCTCAGGAACTGTTGAATCAAAAAACATCAACGCAGTTTAGGGGCAATACCAGCCAGAAATTGTCATCTTTGCAGTCAAAAACAGCTGTCTTTGCCGCTTCCCCGGCAACGGATCAAACAAAGATTCCCCACTACTTCGGACCATTCCCCAACTGGGCAAATAGTCCGTTCACTCTTCCCGATGTAGCCGTGACCATCACCGGTGATGGTTCAGGAGCGACTGCCCAGGCAACCGTCGGTGCCAATGGTGCGATTACCGATATTACTCTTGTTGAACCGGGTAGCGGATACTCAATGGCGACGGTCAATATATCCGGCGGTGGAGCAGGTGCAACTGCAGATGCTGTGGTTATGACGACGGGCGTGGTTGCCGCAGTCACTATTGAAACAGGGGGCTCTGGATACATTTACCCCCAAGTCACCATCTCTGGTGGAGCTACTGTGGATGCAACGGCCACAGCCTATGGCGGAGTCGATGCTGTGCTTCTCACCAGTGGCGGGACCGGTGGCTATGTTCTCCCTACGGTGGACTTCGATCTGCCAGACGGACCCGACGGAGTCAAAGCAACAGCCCATGCTGAAATAGATGGCAGTGGTAATATCCTGTCAATTGTTGTCGACACGCCTGGTTCCGGATACTCATTTGCACCGAACGTGGTGGTACGTGACGGTACACTTTTTGATCCCATCCTTGGTGGCTCTGGAGCCACCGCGTCGGCTACCCTGACGCTCCAGACGGTTGTCGTTGATACATTCGGTTCCGATTATACCTCCGTTCCTGCTGTGGATATAACTGACCCGAACGGTACAGGTGCAACGGCCAGTGCTGTTACCGATGTTGGTGCAGTTATTGCGATTAACGTGACAAACCAGGGTTCCGGGTATTTAACCGCAGGCGGCATCAAGAAGTTTCAGGATGGACTGCCGCTGCTGTGTAACCCTTCGGTAAAGGGTGACTGCGATGCAGCAGCGAACAATCTTGGCCAGTATCTGCCGCTTGGCGTTCCCGATACTACAACCTTTACAGTTGCTAATGGTTTTGCAAATGATGCCGACTATTATGTCATCGCCCTGATACAGACCAGAGAGCAGATGAGCTCTAGTCTGCCTGCCCAAGGCACCTTGTTGCGCGAGTATGTCCAGCTAGAGACCCCGACTAACAAATCCTGGAGCAAGCATATTGCACTGCAGACATCACTGCTCGACGGCACCACGGTCCCGGCCCTGATGCCCGACGGCTCGCAGGCATATGGAGTTGATAATCCTCATTTTCTCGGGCCACTGGTCGCTGCCCAGAAAGACAAACCTGTCCGTATCGTGTTTTACAATCTCCTGCCCGCTGGCGCAGAAGGTGATCTCATTATCCCCACGGACTCTACCATGATGGGTTCCGGTCCTGGGCCCATGGCGCAGGCCGAGCCGATAGATGACGGCACAGTCCTGGACGAGATTCGCAATCCAATATGTACGGAATTCCCCAAGGGTGACCAGTGTTTCAAAGATAACCGAGCCACTCTGCATCTGCATGGCGGTATCACTCCGTGGATCAGTGACGGCACCCCGCATCAGTGGATTACTCCTGCCAACGAGACCACTCCCTGGCCTCAGGGCGTCAGCGTCGGCAGTGTGCCGGATATGGCAATACCAGGTATTGTTCCCGATTGTTCTGCAGAAGATGATGGCTGTCAGACTTTCTATTATACCAATCAGCAGAGTGCCCGTTTGATGTTCTACCACGACCACGCCTGGGGCGTTACCCGTCTTAATGTCTATCTGGGTGAGGCTGCAGGTTACTTGATCAGTGACCCCACTGAACAGAAATTGGTTGCCGACGGCATAATTCCCGCTGAGCAAATCCCTCTTGTTATTCAGGACAGGACCTTTGTGCCCGATCTTCCTCAGCTGATGGAGCAGGATCCGACCTGGGATTCAAGCCGCTGGGGTGGCAAGGGTAACCTGTGGTATCATCATGTCTACATGCCGGCTCAGAATCCTGGAGATCCTTCCGGTATGAGCGCATACGGACGTTGGATGTACGGCCCCTGGTTCTGGCCGCCCGCCACACCTCCATATGGACCGATCAACAACCCCTATTATGATGCAAACTGTGTCCTTGATGACCCTGCCACCTGGCAAGTTGATACCGATCCTTTCTGTGAGCCGGAGTTGATACCGGGAACACCGAATATCTCCGCCGGTATGGAACAGTTCAACGATACCCCCCTTGTCAACGGCACCGCATATCCAACTATGACGCTCGAGCCAAAACCCTATCGATTCCGGATCCTTAATGCGGCAAATGACCGATTCTTCAACCTTCAGCTCTACGTTGCCGATCCGACCACAGGAACTGAGAGTGAGGTTGCCTTCAATCCGATTGAACTTGAAGCCGCCCAGATTGATCCGAATATCTTCCCGACTCCTGACACCACAGTAAGTCCTGCAGGCCCGAGTTGGGTCTATATCGGCAGCGAAGGCGGATTTCTGCCTGCCCCGGTGGTAATCCCCAATCAGCCCATCACCTGGATTATCGACCCGACCCGCTTCGACGTCGGTAACGTAGATAAACATTCACTGCTGGTGTCTCCGGCCGAGAGGGCCGATGTTATTGTCGACTTCTCACAGTTTGCCGGCAAGACGCTTATTCTGTACAATGATGCGCCCGCGGCCTTTCCGGCAAGGGTTTCCACCTATGACTATTACACGGGAGCTCCGGACCAGTACCCGGTTGGTGCAAAAGCTACACTGCCCGGCTACGGTCCCAACACCCGTACGATTATGCAGATCAAGGTTGGAACAGGTTCTGGAACTCCCTTCAATCTCGCCGCGCTTCAGGCTGCATTTCGTCATCATGCCGACGGCTCAGGCGTCTTTGAATCCGGCCAGCATCCGATTATCGTCGGGCAGGCCGCCTATAACAGTGCCTATGGTACGAACTTTGCGGCAAGTAGCAGCTGCAACGGCGGCAGTGACAACACCCGTTGTGACGGATTCGCGCGGATAGTTGATCAGGGTGGCGATCTGTTTGGCTTCAATACACTGCTCAACCCTAATGCCAAACTCTCCATTCCCCTGGAACCCAAGGCAATTCATGATGAAATGAATGCCGCGTCCTTCGACGAGTTCGGCCGAATGACGGCAAACCTTGGCCTTGAGGCGGTGCCTGCATCTCCTGCAGGACAGAACATCATCCTCTATCCGTATAACAACCCGGCAACCGAGTTGATTGATGCCACCAACCTGCCGAAGAATACGATCGGCGTCGAGATGACACCAATTGCCACAACCGACGGCACCCAGATCTGGAAGATCACCCATAACGGTGTCGATACCCATCCCATTCACTGGCATCTTTACGATGTCCAGGTGCTCAACCGGGTAACCTGGGATAATATCATCATCCCGCCGGACCCAACCGAGCTTGGCTGGAAGGATACCCTGCGGGTAAGCCCGCTGGAGGATACCATTGTAGCTCTGCGGCCGCTCATCCCGGCATTGCCCTTTGATCTGCCCAACAGCATCCGGCCACTCAACCCGATGATGCCGCTCGGCTCGGAATGGGGATTCAATAACGTCGACGCCAGTGGCAATCCAACAGCTAATATCGTCAACAAACTGGTCAACTACGGTTGGGAATATGTATGGCACTGCCATATCCTCAGTCATGAGGAGATGGATATGATGCGGCCGCAATCGGTGGCCGTTCCGCCGAAGGCACCGACCGGATTGACGTTAACAAAAAGCACCTCCGGCAGGGGAAGTACCGGGAAAACGGTAATTAACCTGCGCTGGACTGACAACTCATTGGGCGAAACCCAGTTTGTGGTGCAGCGTCAAAACACTGACGTTGCGGACTCGCCGTGGGTGACACTGGCGACCATGGTGCAGCCTCTGGTTCGCACCAACACGACTGGAACGAAGAGCTATGTTGATGCATCGTATCCCGTCGGAAACTTTAACTACCGGGTCGTTGCCGAAAATGTTGTCGGCTATGGTGGTGAGTTTATGGGGTTGACCGTTCGCTCCTATTCCAGTGAGGTGGCAAGGCCATAGCGGCTTAATGGAAAAAAACTGTTTCTCACGTAACTCAACAAGGTATGCGGTGGCATGTCATCGGATACCTTGTTGTTATAGTACTGAGACGAGGCGATAACTGTTTTCAATAGCTGATTGTCAAAGGAACAAACTCTTACCGTTTGCTTCTTCTCCTGTTATTCGAAAGAGGATGAAGCCACCTCTTAACCCACGGGGTTATGAGGTGTTCTGAGAGATGAGATTGAGCAAACGGAAAATTTTTGCTAGTGATATCGTCGTTCAACAATTCATTTTAAATTTTTTTCCTAAATCCAGAGGAGGAAGTATGCGGCGATTTTGCATGACACACTTCATAGTATTCGTTTTCATCCTGGGGGCGGTGCAATTCTCCCAGGCTGCTACTGTGCTGCTGTCGGAGGGATTTGATGATGTCTACAGCCTTCCCGCCGGCTGGGAACAGATTAATAACAGCGAACCGTTGGGCTCGACCGACTGGTTTCAAGGCGATGACACGCTTTTTGTTGCCCAGGCCGGTGCATCAGATACTTCTTATGTCGCTGCTGATTTTAACAATACCACAGCTGTCGATGTGGGGGGAACCATCAGCAACTGGTTGCTCACCCCGGTTATCGATTTTGCCGCTGTCCAATCTATCACCTTCTATACCCGTACCGCTGATCCCAATAGTACTGGTACTGTCGTTTTTGCCGATCATCTGGAGGTCCGTTACAGTTCCAGCGGCACCAGTACAAACGTTGGCACGGCAGCAACGGATGTCGGTGCCTTTAATTCCGCCATACTTGTCGATGTCAATCCTGCGCTCACGTTGGATGACTACCCAGTTGACTGGACTCAGTATACCATCACCAGCAATGACCTCCCGGCCTCGGGCACCGGTCGTATTGCCTTCCGCTATTTTGTCCCTGATGCAGGTGATCCGGCTGGTACCAACGGAAATTATATAGGTATAGACACAGTAGAAGTCCTCTCCAAAGATTATACGATTACTGCCTCTGCCGGTGTCAATGGTTCCATCACTCCGTCGGGTGCGGTGACGGTTGACATTGGCGCCTCACAGGCCTTCACCTTTACCCCTGACGGTGGATACCATGTTTCAGATGTCCTGGTTGACGGGGTATCGGTTGGACGTGTTCCGGATTATACCTTCACCAACGTTACTGCTGCGCATACCATTCATGTTGACTTCAGCAGCGATTATATCATCACGGCCTCAGCCGGGGTTAATGGTATGATCTCCCCAATCGGTGCGGTAACGGTCGCTGACGGCTTAAGCCAATCCTTCACCATGACTCCAGATACGCACTACCACGTAGCAGATGTTTTAGTCGATGGTGTTTCTGTTGGCGCGGTGACAAGCTATGATTTCACAAACGTCACGGCATATCACACCATTTACGTGATCTTTGCCATCGATGCCTTCGACATTACGGCAACCGCCGGATCCAACGGCAGCATCAGTCCTGCTGGCACTGTAGCGGTCGGCTACGGGAGTGATTATGGATTTGACATCACAGCCAATGCTGGATATCACATTGCCGATGTGTTGGTCGACTCGGTGTCTGTGGGTGCGGTACCGAGTGATGCGTTTGCGTATGTATTTCAAGATGTTATGACGGCGCATACCATTTCGGCAAGTTTTGCCATAAATACGTATACGGTCACTCCGATCGCACAGGCTCATGGCAGCATGACGCCTTCAGCACCGCAGACGGTGAATAACAATGCAACAACGGCCTTCACTGTGAATCCAGACACTGGCTATCATATTGATACGGTCAGCGGTTGCGGCGGTTCGCTTACCGGAAGTACCTATACCACTGGGCCGGTTACGGCTGACTGTTCAGTGACTGCAGCATTTGCAATTGACAGCTTCAGTCTGGACGTAACGGTGACAGGCAAGGGATCGGTGACCAGTGATGTCGCTGGCATTGATTGTCTGGATGACTGCAGTGAGACCTACACTTACGGCACGGTTGTTATGCTTACTGCTGCTCCTGATGCCGGTGCAAAATTTAAAGGATGGTCAGGTGCATGCACCGGAACTGATACGACTTGTGCGGTAACGATTGATCAGGCTGTATATGTCACTGCTGAGTTCAGCTCCGCCTTCCCATGGAGTGCATTTATGCCTGCTATTATCATGAATAGTCAGGCTCAACCATAGGAAGCCACTTTTCCGCAAATCCCGGAATCAAAATAACGCCGATCCAGTATCTCCTGGACCGGCGTTATTTTATTGGTACGTCAATCAATAAGATCATATCAGGGCAGAATGCATATCACCGGAGTTCTCTTGCATGAGGTTATAGGGATTATGTAAGGTCCGTTTGAATTCTTTTAACAGAGTAAGCAGTTGCATTCAGAACGAGCAGCACTGGGTTGGAAGAAGATTACCTACTCAACCGGGTTAAAAAAATACCATTTGAGGCTTTCATAGAGCGTGAAGGTAATACCTACATGCACTGGCAGAGGGAGTTGAAAAAATGGTGGCCCACCGGTTAGTTCGAAACCGGTTTCTTGCCCGCGCCAGGTGAGATAGTCACGGTACTTACCCCATCATCCATCGTGCGGATGTACGAAAATTGGTTCAGGCCTCAGGTCCATGAGTCCGCAAGTAGCTAACAAACTGTTGAGCCATTCGCTGAAAACGAAAACATAACATAATAAAACGGGGGCGGACTGAGCTCGTGGATTGATTTGGTGGCGAAATTCCAATGCCACGAGTTTCAGAAGGACAAAATCCACTGGCTTACGACTTTTTAATTCTAAGAAGAGATATGGTCTTTGCGTTCTAGGGGGCATTAGGCTCAGGTCTTGCAGTAGAAGTCTCCTCTGTTGGCAAACTCATATTTCAAGACCTGAGCCTAGTTTCCGTTTCTCCACAGAGAATACATTTTGGGCCTTCTTCGGGCAAGTATTAGATGCGGATGGTTGTTGCAAAGAAGTAATTGGAAACTGCAGTCTTGTGCCTCTCTTAAAGGGATCAACGTTTCTTCATCATCACCCTCACGTTAAGCCTAGTCCTTGATACAACGCACCGATTGGCCATATCCGCGTCTATCTATAGTAATTGTTGCATCAGAAAAATATATTGAATATACACCTACTCCATCAATTGTACTACTCCAGCAGTACCCTCCGGTATAGTATTTGCCATCGCTGTAGTCGCGGTAGCCCGCTTCAACAAGTTTTAATGGAGAGGCGAAAGCGCCTGCTGGGTTTTTGGTAATCCATGAATCCCTTTCTTTCTCCCATTCCGCTTTTGTGGGCAATCTGAAACCGGAGGGACACGGGTTGTTGATTCCGGACACCCCCTGCCACAGATTATTGTTTTGTTGTTCCATCCAGTCGAACGGTGCTGAATCAGTTGTTATGAAATGGGTATGTCCTGGCACATACCCATCGCTGAGTACTGCGTCCGTGGAACTGATTGGTACCTGATGCCCGTCATCAAGCCTGCCCCATTGAAACATCCAGCCATAAGCGAGCGAATCATCTGCGCTTACTGCCGCTCTAGAGGCGCCAAGATTACGATCCATCCACACCCGACCATTCGCAGAGGTAACCGTTTGGATTTTATTGTCGGAATGAGATATTAACGGAATAACCACTACATGATTCTGGGCAAGGCTAATTCCTGACAGAAAGCTACTGACAAAACATACTGATATGATCAACATTTTGAATCTCATGTTCTCTTTTTTTCCTTTGGGGTGCTTTTGATGAAGTATGTATCAAGTGACATGTGATAGGTAATCGCTTTTTTAGGAACATCTGAATGCCCTTGAGGTTTCATGCCCTATGGTTTGCATTCCAACACAATCCTGGTATGACTGATCCGTTGTTGGTATAGCGATTCGGTTATTAACATAACCAATACGTTACTGCTAGGACTTAAAATGTCACATCTGTTGAATTTTGCCGAATTATCCAATTAATTTTAAATGGTTGGCTGTGGTCATTCTGGATACAACTGGTTGTGACTGTAAAAAACAATCTGTAACAGCAGGAAGATAGTGAAGATTTTTGCATATGATAACCTGCTAACAATCATATGATCAGCAGGAAAACCAAGCCGCAAAACCACGCTCCATTTAAGCTGCTTTTTCCAGGACCTCCTTTTGGACAAATCTTTTTGGTTTTTATAAATCGCCATCATGTACGCCACCAGCTTCCTAGCTACGGCAAGGGTTGCTCTGTTACGGTTGCCTTTTTCCAGTTCTCGTTCGTGTACTTCGGCTAATTGCGGATTGCAGTGTGGTGCCATTTTCGCCGCTTCAATCAGCACGGTCTGTAAATGTTTATTCCGTTTCTTGGATAGAGGCCCCCGGATCTCTTTTCCTGCCGACTCTTTTTGTGCGCTGCATAGTCCGCAGTAACTGACTGCCTGGCTGATACGACTGAATCGGTTGACGTCC